>CAJUHQ010000035.1 GCA_910586095.1 uncultured Lachnospiraceae bacterium
TTGGAAGCAGGTGTAGATTGGAATAATGAGACAGGTGTTGCAGTAACAAATTACTTAATCGACTTAATCAACAATCCTAAATGTGCATTTGATGGTGAAGTTCAGCCTTCAGAGTTGGCACCAGAGCATCGTCTTGGAGCATGGTTTGATGGTCTTTGGAACTACTCTCTGTATGAGGAAGCACTTGGAGAAGACCTTGGTATGGCAATTCTTCCTACATTCAATCCTGACGGAAAAGATTATCAGCTTTTAAGCTTCTATTCTTCTAAGGCTATCGGTGTTAACGCTCAGTCTAAGAATCCAGCAGCAGCAGTTGCTTTTGCAGCATTCCTTGGCAATGAGCAGAATCAAATTTTGCGTTTTGAGAAGTCTGACCAGGTTCCTACCAATACAAAGGCTAGTGAAAATGAAGCAGTGAAGTCTGACGCGAAGGCAGCAATTCTTGTAGAAGAGTCTAATAAGTCTAGCGTAATGCAGCCAGTTAGCTCTACATTTAGTGCAAGATATTGGAGCAACGCAGGCGCGATTGCTACTGAAATTAGAAGTGGTGAGATTAATAAGGATAATGTAAAAGAAAAGCTGGATACCTTTGCGGCAGCAATGACACAGCAATAACAGCACATACGTAATTTCCCGTGAATCTTTGATATATACTTACATGCGGGGATGCCAATGGCATCCCCGTTTCTAAGAGAATAGGAGGTTTTCGATGAAACTCTTTAAAAAGAAAGAGGAGCTTATGTATGAGAGACCAAGGGATGCCAGCATTTCACAGGTCTTTAAGGAAAGTGATACCAATACTAAGATCTCGTATGTGGTATTTGGTTTTGGCAATATTGTCAATAAACAGGTAGTCAGAGGATTAATTTTCCTGGCATTAGAAGTTCTTTATTTTATTTACTTATTTACTTTTGGAATTCAATCGCTTGGCAACTTCATAACACTAGGTACAGTGGAACAGGGCCAGGTTTACAACGAAGCATTAGGAATTTATGAATATACTACGGGTGATGATTCGATGCTATGTCTGTTGTATGGCGTAATCACACTTGTATTGACAGCGGGCATTATATTTATTGCTTTTATGTCTGCAAAGAGTGCTTTTTGTACTCAGAAACGCAAGGAAAAAGGGCAGCCTATTCCTACTTTTAGAGATGATATCCGATCACTAAAGGAAGAAAATCTACATGCACTTTTGATGTCACTTCCTATTGTTGGTATCCTTTGCTTTACGATTGTACCATTGGTTTTCATGATTTTGATCGCATTTACCAACTACGATCATGAGCATCAGCCACCTGGAAATCTATTTTCTTGGGTAGGATTAAGCAATTTTGGCGCTATGTTTTCACAGGGTGGCAAACTTGCAGGAACCTTCTGGCCTGTTCTTGGTTGGACTTTAATCTGGGCAGTTTCAGCTACTGCTAGCTGTTATATTTTAGGGTTGTTATTAGCGCTGTTGATTAACCGCAAGGGCACTAAGGGCAAAGGTTTTTGGAGATTTATGTTTGTGCTTTCAGTAGCAGTACCACAATTTGTTACGTTGCTGACTATGAGAACAATCTTTAATGCCAACGGTCCAGTAAATGTTATTTTGCGTACTTTAGGTATTATCGGAGCAACCGATTCTATTCCATTTTTCACCAATGAATTGTATGCAAAAATTACAATTATTTTGATTAACATTTGGATTGGTGTACCTTATACTATGTTGTCTACAACAGGTATTTTGCAGAATATTCCAGCAGATTTGTATGAAGCTGCTAAAATTGACGGAGCGAGTGCACCTATAATTTTCTGGAAGATTACACTTCCATATATGGTATTTGTAATGACACCCAATATCATTACATCCTTTACAGGAAATATTAATAGTTTCAACGTAATTTTCCTATTGTCAGGTGGTGGTCCCGATTCTCTAGAGTACTACTACGCAGGCAAGACAGACTTGCTGGTTACCTGGCTATATAAATTGACGATTACCCAAAAGGACTACAACCTGGGCGCTGTAATCGGTATTCTAGTATTTGTCATTCTTTCAACTCTGTCACTGATAACCTACCGTCGTACGGGGTCTTATAAAGATGAGGGGGCGTTCCAATAATGAAGACAAAGAGATTTATTACCAACACTGCATGTCATATTCTGTTAGCTGTTCTCAGTGTCATTTGGGTATTGCCTATACTTTTTGTTGTGCTGACCTCATTCCGTAAGGAAAGTGGGTCCTATAAGACATACATATGGCCGAAGGCTTTTACTTTAGATAACTACAAGAATTTGATAACAGGGCATAGTAATATCGACTTTACTAGATGGTTTTTTAACACATTGATTATTGCACTTTTTAGTACATTGATTTCAGCATTCTTTGTGCTATGTGTATCTTATTGTATGAGTCGATTACGCTTCAAGATGCGCAAGACATTTATGAATATTGCCTTGGTTATGGGTATGTTCCCAGGCTTTATGTCCATGATTGCAGTTTACTACATTTTGAAGGGACTTGGCATGTTAGAGACAGGCCAATTAAAACAAGTCGCTTTGGTGCTAGTCTACTCTGGAGGAGCAGGACTTGGTTTTTATATGGCAAAAGGCTTTTTTGACACGATTTCTAAGTCTATTGATGAAGCTGCTTATATTGATGGTGCCTCAAAGTGGGATACATTTATTCACATTACAATTCCACTTTCCAAACCAATTATCACATATACATTGTTGACATCCTTTATGGGACCTTGGGTAGATTATATCTTTGCAAAGGTTATTATGGGAAATGATACAAAGTACTATACAATTGCGATTGGGTTATGGACCATGTTAGAGCAGGAGTATGTGGAATATTACTATACTCAGTTCTATGCGGGCTGCGTATTGATCTCTATTCCAATATCAATTATCTTCCTATTATCACAGAGCTGTTACGTAGAAGGCGTTTCAGGAGCTGTAAAAGGGTAAAATATACTACAAAAATCGGCGACCAGCTTTATTATGGTCGTCGATTTTTATGTGCAGATTCATACAAAAAATCAGCTATATTTTACGAATTGCACGTTGACGCTCGGAATGGCCCATGATAAAATTAAGGCGATAAAGTAAGACGAATAGGGGTAATAAATGGATAGTTACAATAGTGATTTTTGGAAGGCAATAGATGAATTGGTAAATAATTCTGAAATTATTATAGATAGACCAAAAGGGATGACACATCCTAAATATTCGGATTTTGTGTATCAAGTTGATTATGGATATTTGAAAAACACATCCTCTATGGATGGAGCAGGAATTGATGTATATGTGGGAAGTGGAGAAAAAAGATTGATGCGATTATATGCATTGTGGACTTAATGAAGAAGGATTCTGAGATAAAAATATTAATTGGATGTACTGAGCATGAAAAAAATATTATATATAAAATACATAACGAAACACAGTTTATGAAAGGGATTTTAATTCGCCGATAAATTAAGATGCATTGGTTTTGTTATGAATAGATTGATCGTAAAAGAGGACATTCCTGTGAAAAATAGATTTTTCACCTGCAAATTTGTGCTTGTGTATTGTGAACGAAGTTCACATTGAATTCGCAGGTGCATCAAGAATGGAGAATTATGATATCAGAAGTATTAGACAATATTCGTTTGCGCATTGAAGCGATGGGGATAAATTTTCAATTTATAGGAACTATTAAAACAAGCATGAATGGAGTAGAACGAGAAACATGGCTGTTAGAATATGAAGATTCCCAGTTTGTTTTTGTGGCTGGTCAGAAAAATGTTACTTTGGGGTGGGATGTTGGTAGGTGTTCTTTGGGAAATGGAGTATTGGAAGGGTTACAGGAAGAGTTTACTTTAGGCCAAGATCATTATCAGGATGAAATTGAGAATATGAAGAGCGATTATCAGAAAGAAATCCTAAAAGCGGACGCGGATGGAGACTTCACTAGGGCAGACGAATTGCGCTCAGAGTTAGCAGAAGAATTGGAAAGTCTTGAGAAGGAGATGAATGAAGGCGGCTATTCCAATTGGGAGGATTTTATGAAGAAATGGAATGGGCATTTGTCTCAATGTTTATCACCACTTCGTACTGTCGATATCGGTGATATGATTGTCGAGGTGGATAATCGCTATATAGAGGAGTCTGCACCTTCCTTGAAACAGGCTGTCTGTTCGTTGAAAGAAGGTCCCTTTACGCTGACGACAGAAGATGAGTGGGAATATCTTTGCAATGGCGGTATGCGCACGTTGTTTCGCTGGGGTGATACATTAAGTGATGTGATGACAGAAATTTATAATGTAGGCGCTGTCAGCAAAGTTGAGGAAAAACCAATATTGGAAAAACCTAATATGTTTGGATTATTTATTGCATATAATTCTTATAAATGTGAAATTATTGATAATACATTGTATACAAAGGGTGGTGATGGAGGGTGTTCTCTTTGTGGTGGCGATGGAGGTATATATGTCCTTCCTTGTTACACAGCCTTTTATCGCAATCCAATTGATGAAAACAATCCTAAATTATCGAAAAATTATTTTTGTTATCGGCGGATTATTCGATTGCCATAATAAGTTTTAGTTTATGGGGATTAAGTCCATATGACTTTTACAATTATAGATAAACTATGTAGGTTGGTATGTACTTTTTGTCAATTATGAGGGATAGAACATAGCTCCTCTTTGTATAACCATCATTTGTGTATCAATTGCAGGCTAGGTGCAAAGTTATGACTATGTTGAAACAGGAGAGCAGTTAGTTCTCCTGTTTGTGTACTTGTATATATCTATACAAATAGTTATTATATGAATCTTATTCCTGTGACAAGTATACACACGGATATGTATTTCGTGCATATGTTAGCATGTGAGGATTTTGGCTTTTTCATTTGGTATTTTATGTGAATAATCTATTGATTTTTGGTTGAACTGTCAAAAGTTTTGAAAGGTCATTATCAGGGAATGTCATAGACTATGAGAGAATTATAGTTATAAAAATGGGCATGTAAACAACTATTGTATGTGAATTGCAATCAGAAATTAGAAAAGTATTTGATTCTATTCTTGTATAATTGGACAAATTATATTATAGTTATGTATGGGAAATCAAAAATTATGTCATTTTATGGGGGATTATTGATAAGCCTGTTGAGGTAGGCAGATAGGAGTTGGAAATGAAACTCTATATTATACGTCATGGGGAGACGGACTGGAATGTAAAAAGACGATTCCAAGGAAGATCGGATATACCATTAAATGAAGAAGGGCGAAGACTTGCTAGGATAACATCAGAGGCGTTGCAGGATGTACCGTTTACAAGAATTTATACAAGTCCATTAAAGCGGGCATATGAGACAGCAATGATTATTAAAGGAAACCGCAATATTCCTATTATAGAGGAGCCACAGATTATAGAGATTGGTTTTGGGGAGTATGAGGGGCTTTGTTGTGGCAAGGACAACTACAATATTCCAGATCCCGAATTTATGAATTTTTTTGAGAAACCAGAGGCTTATAAGCCACCAAAAGGTGCAGAGTCTATAGAAGAGTTAAAACAAAGAACGGCTGATTTTTTAGATAAAATTGTGCATAATAAGGCTATGGAAAATGATACAATAGTAATATCGACACATGGCGCGGCGCTTAGAGGTCTTTTGTCTGCTATTAGTTCTACCAGAACAGAGGACTTTTGGAAAGGTGGCGTGCATAAAAATTGTGCAGTTACGATTGTAGAGGTAAAAAATGGAAATAGTGTAATTCTCGAAGAGGGAAAAGTTTATTATGAAAGTCTTCGACTTTCATAATATGGATGGCCATGCGGCCTGAAATGATATACGATATTTCAGGAATTGCATGATGTGAATTTACTATGAAAGTCTTCGACTTTCATAGCATGGATGGCCATGCGGCCTGAAATGATATACGATATTTCAGGAATTGCATGATGTGAATTTACTATGAAAACTAAAGTTTATGTATAGTGATATGCGGCTTGATAAATAACAGGCTGTGCATAATGAAGATATAAATGAAAGTCATTGATTTTCTATTGTAGTGATGGCCATGCAGCCTGACAAATGGAAGGAAGGCTTCGCATGATGAGAGTATACTAGTAACGAAAGAAGGCGTCATGGTTTTGGAGAATGAATATAGTAAAGTAAAAGTAAATAATGAGATAGATTTTTGTTCGGTAACGGATTCAGATATAAAAGCAGCTATTGAAAAAGGTTTTATGAAGGCACGAGTTTCGTATTTCCTTAGATGGGAGAAACCAGGTTTTTTTTCAAGAATCTTTGGTGGTGGAAAGACGCGGATTGTATTTTGTATCAACTCGGCACAGTTAGAAATAGCGGATGATGTTTTAAAGGAACTTGAAGATTATGGAAGTGGTATCAAGATGCTACGAATTAAGTCCAATAATAAAATAGGATTTTGAGACAATATCTATTGTGGCAGAACGGGAGTTGACATGAAATTTAAAGGAATAGAAAAAAGAGAAGAAGGTAAGTTTATCACACGCTATGATATCGCGTATGAGACAGTGGATCAAAAAGAAAAGATTTATGAGATTATAAGTCGCAATAGAGAACTAGATTCATTAGAGGCACTCAATGGCAAAAAGCCAGATTCTGTTGTGATTATTGCAGTAGATGAAAGTGGTGAGCGAATTCTTATCAATAAAGAGTTTCGCATGGCTGTAGGCGATTGGGTGTACAATTTTCCGGCAGGGCTGATCGATGAAGGAGAAGAGCCTTGTGAAAGTGCTAAGCGTGAGTT
Organism: uncultured Lachnospiraceae bacterium; assembly: GCA_910586095.1. Classification (GTDB taxonomy): domain Bacteria; phylum Bacillota; class Clostridia; order Lachnospirales; family Lachnospiraceae; genus COE1. Next base: position 6,771 of record CAJUHQ010000035.1, read on the forward strand.
ATGGGAAGAAACAGGATTAGAACTATATGAAATTGATGATTTCATAGGAGAGAGTTATAGCGCAGTAGGTTTTAGCAATGAGATTAATGTGTGTGTAGTAGGAAAGGCGCGGGGAACATTTTGTCCAAGTACTTCTACAGTAGAGGAGATCGAGCCTAAATGGTATACAAAGGAGGAGATCAGGAAACTGTTAAAGACAAGTAGATTTGCAGCAAGAACACAAGCATATTGTTATCTGTGGAGTAAGGTGTAAAGAGATTGTACATAACTTATTGTTTGCATTTAAGGTTGCAAATGAATTGAACGCGAACAATATATGCTCCAATAGTTGTATACTAAGCATTTAGAAGTGTTTTTTGTGTTGGTTGGTATAAAAAGGCTGTTGCAAAATGGTGTATGCACACAATATATGGTATGAATGTTTGAAAGATCTTAACCATATATTGTGGAATTACCGAGTTTTGCAACAGCCCCTTTTGTCACAAACAATATTGTTTGAAATGTTGTTAATGCTTTTTTGCTACTTAATGAGAGAGAGATTTATTGCGAACAGCCATCAAATCCAAATAAAAATTGGTAGTTGCCATAGTACAATATGGGATGATCCATATTAGTGCTAGCCCACAAGTAACAATACTGAGTAGATAGATTGGGATAAAACTCATATAAAATATAAACAAGCGCAATTTATTGCCATTCATTACCTCAAAACATCTTTTCACAATAGTAGATACACTCCAATCTGGAAAGTCCAATATCATGTAAAATGCAGGAAAAAATGGCAGTGTAAGAATTGTTGAGATAATGGTGCACACAAGCATAATAAAATAGTATTTCATCATTGCATTGGTCATTATGCTGTAGGCTTGCCAAAATTCAGCGTTGTTTACCGTCATTGAGGTAAGTGAGTTTGTGTTATAGTTGATAAATAAAGGATTGGAGGTAATGATCTCTGTTAAGTGCACGGATGCAATATCAAATGGGATCATGCAGATTGCCTGAACAATACAGATCAAAGTACCTATCTGCAAAATCTTGGTAAAGTTGTGTTGAAAACCGTAAAATAGATCACTAATTGTACTAGGCATACCACATGCAGATTTTAGGAAAATAAGGGAAATACCTACATTGAGAACACAAGAAGCGATTTGCACAACAAACAGTAAGATATAGTTGATGATATACCCTATCAATGTGTTAGCAGGACATAAAAGCGACACAACATTGACAGATACAAACAGAATAGCAGCATTGAGGAGAATAGCACCAATTAAAAGTCCTAAGCGCTGGTTGATTTGAACTCGTGCTAAAGATTTTAATTCTTTGTTGCTTTTATATTGTGATTGTGGCATACGTGAAAATCCTTTCTAGAAAAATAGTATTTATATGTTATAGGGCATTGTATCACATCTGTGCTGATAAAACAACTACTCTAAACAGAAGTTCCTATGAAAGTCAAAGACTTTCATAGGATGGATGGCCATGCGGCCTGCCAAACGGTAGATGGAGTATAATGCACGTTTCTTATGAAAGTCAAAGACTTTCATAGGATGGATGGCCATAGAATCTAATAAATGCATTATTTTGCGTAAGGGCTGGTGGTTGGGGAGTTAGATATAGAGGAGTTGTAGCATTAACACACTTTTTCAGGTAATTATTCTTGATTAGGTCGGAGATTTATCATATAATGAGAGCATTGACAGCTCTAGAACGGTATTGGTCAGGAGTTTTTCAATATTGCAAAGAACATGGATGAATGGAATGAGACGTTCAAGTAGTGTTCTTTGGTAGTTTGATGTCTGTAGTAGGCACATAGGCAGAATACTATAATAAAGAAGGAAAAGGCACATATGGATATTATTTTAAAATTAAAAGAGGAACTCAACGTAGAAACATGGCAGGTAGAGGCTGCAGTCAAGTTGATAGATGAAGGCAATACCATTCCCTTTATCTCTAGGTATCGTAAGGAAGTAACAGGTTCTCTCAATGATGAGACTTTGCGAAATCTCAATGAACGATTAGGGTATTTGAGAAATCTAGAGGAGAAAAAGGAACAGGTACTTGGAAGCATTGAGGAGCAAGGCAAACTTACAGAGGAGTTAAAGGAGAGAATTCTCGCAGCAGAGACAATGGTGGTAGTCGAGGATTTATATCGTCCATATCGTCCCAAACGCAAGACAAGGGCAAGTGTGGCAAAAGAACGCGGCTTGGATGGGCTTGCTACTATTATTCTCGCACAAGAGACAACAAAATCTTTGCTTGAGGAAGCAGAAGGATATGTAGATGAAGAAAAGGGAGTAAAGAATAGCAAGGAAGCTCTGCAAGGAGCAATGGATATCATTGCAGAGATGGTATCAGACAATGCTGACTATAGAGCCTATATACGACAGGCGACTTATGATGAAGGAAAGCTGGTTAGTACGGCAAAGGATGAAAAGACAAAAAGTGTGTACGAAATGTACTATAATTTTGAGGAACCTGTCAATAAAGTGGTAGGGCATCGTGTATTGGCATTGAATCGTGGTGAGAATGAGAAGGTACTTACTGTAAAGATTGAGGCTCCTACAGAGCGTATTTTGCGCTTTTTGGAAACAAAGGTCATTACAAAAGACCATGAAATTACAACACCTACTTTAAAGGCAGTAGTAGCAGATAGTTATGAGCGTTTAATCGCACCCGCAATTGAGCGTGATATTAGAAATGAACTGACTGAGAAGGCAGAAGATGGTGCTATTTTGGTGTTTGGAAAGAATTTAGAACAACTTCTTATGCAGCCACCAATCACAGGAAAAGTGGTATTGGGATGGGACCCCGCTTTTAGAACAGGATGTAAGCTTGCTGTGGTGGATGCAACGGGGAAGGTGCTTGACACAAAAGTGATTTATCCTACAGCACCGCAGAATAAGGTTGATGAGGCAAAAAAGGAACTCAAAAAGCTTATTAGTCAATATCATGTAAATTTGATTTCTGTAGGAAATGGAACTGCTTCGCGTGAGTCAGAACAAGTCATTGTAGAGTTGATAAAAGAATTAGATACTCCTGTACAATATGTGATAGTGAATGAGGCTGGTGCTTCTGTTTATTCTGCGAGCAAGCTTGCAACAGAAGAATTTCCAAATTTTGATGTAGGGCAAAGAAGTGCGGCATCTATTGCACGACGCTTACAAGATCCGTTGGCAGAGCTTGTTAAGATTGATCCTAAGTCCATTGGAGTAGGGCAGTATCAGCATGATATGAATCAGAAAAAACTTAGTGAAGCGCTCAACGGCGTTGTAGAAGATTCTGTAAATAAAGTGGGTGTAGACTTAAATACGGCGTCAGCTTCTCTTCTTGAATATATTTCTGGTATCAACAAGACAATCGCTAAAAATATTGTGGAATATCGAGAGGCAAATGGTCGTTTTACCAACAGAAAACAGCTCTTAAAGGTGGCAAAATTAGGGCCTAAGGCATATGAACAATGTGCAGGATTTATGCGTATTATAGATGGAGACAATCCGCTAGATGCTACGAGTGTGCATCCTGAATCTTATGAGGCAGCACTGAACTTGTTAGAAAAGCTTAGCATTTCTATGGAAGACTTAAAAGAGCTTCAAAAAAATGCAGCAAAAAATAATTCTATGCCAAAAGAGAAATCACAAAAAACTGGCAAAGATAAAAAGAACAAACAGCAGGGAATTGTTATTAAAAATACCCACACGGCTATGGGAAAAGCAATAGCAGCCGCTATGGGAAATATTGTAGCAGAACCCTCTGTTCAACCTGAAAAGAATGAGGAGATAATGCCACAAGTGGTAGGAAGCCTCGAAAAGCGTGTGAAAGACAAGAAAAAAATGGCCCAGGAGCTTGGTATTGGAGAGATCACGTTGATAGATATCTTAAAGGAGCTAGAAAAGCCAGCACGCGATCCGCGTGAAGATATGCCACGACCAGTTCTTAGAAGTGATGTGCTTGATATGAAAGATTTAAAACCAGATATGATTCTCAAAGGTACTGTCAGAAATGTCATAGACTTTGGGGTATTTGTGGATATTGGTGTACATCAGGATGGGTTAGTTCATATTTCGCAGATTACAGATCGGTTTATTAAGCATCCACTTGAGGCCGTTCGCGTCGGTGATATTGTAGATGTAAAAGTACTAGAGGTAGACATGGATAAAAAGCGGATTTCACTTACAATGAAGCTCGGTAAAGAAAATAGAAAATAGTCAAATGCGGCAGTTATTCCACTGCCGCATTTTCAATGACAGTCAGTTGATCCAATCTGCAAAATCCAACAATACCATTATATTGCGCGCGTAAAAGAAGTAGGAGTTGCCACACAATATAAAGAAATTGAAAAAAGTAAGAAGATAAATAGGTAAAACGATACGTTTCACATAACTTTTATAAATATAAACATATATTTTGTGGACAAAGATAATAAAAAATATTATAATTAGAATAATTCTAATATAAAGGTGGTGGGCAAGTGACTAGATACGCAAAACAAATATTGGAATTGGTCAATCAGTCTAAAAGACATATGACAGCAGAGCAGCTCTATTTAGAATTAAAAAAAACAGAACCTAAAGTCGTTCAGGCAACTGTATATAATAATCTAAATACCTTGTGTCAAGAAGGACTGATACGAAAGTTGTCAATTGAAGGTTCGCCAGATCGCTATGATAAGATCCAAAAACATGACCATCTTGTATGCAAAGAGTGTGGTGCATTATCGGATATAACTTTTAGTGACATGACAAAAGATTTGGAACAGCAGTTTGGAGGAGAAATTATATCGTATGATTTAAAAGTATTTTATCTTTGTCCAAAATGCAGAGAAAAACACTAAGACGAGGAGGTATGTACAATGATCTACAAATGCAGTATCTGTGGGTATGTGTATGACGAGGAAAAAGTAGGAAAACCATTTTCTGAACTGACAGAATGTCCTGTTTGCAAACAACCCCCAGAAAAATTTAAGGCGGTAGAAATCACAAAGTCTACAATTGCGCAGCCTGAAATCAAAAATCAACCCATTTCCATAAATGCTGATGGGCTGGATTTGAACTATCCTAAAGAAACTCGAAAGGTGGACAGTGATTATCGGTACATGAAGGAAATCCACGAGATGGCTGTCACTGGCAAATCAGCGATTGAGGCAATGGGTACACAGATGAAAATGCCAAACTGGGATGATGTGTTTGTGCTTGGAGCACAACTAAATCCAATGCCTTTGGATGAACATGCCAATGTGTCCTTGAAAACAGTGATTGGTAAACATGCAAAAAAGCCAATGGTGATTGACATGCCCATTTATATTTCTCACATGTCTTTTGGTGCACTTTCTAAGGAGACAAAGATTGCGTTGTCAAAAGCAAGTGCAGCAGTTGGCACGGCAATGTGTAGCGGGGAAGGTGGTATTCTTCCAGAAGAAAAAGCAGCAGCATATAAATATATTTTTGAATATGTACCCAACCTGTACAGTGTTACGGATGAAAATCTAAAAACTTCCGATGCCATTGAGATTAAGATTGGTCAAGGAACTAAACCAGGCATGGGAGGACACTTACCAGGAAGTAAGGTGACTCCTGAAATTGCAAAAATCCGAAACAAACCACTTGGAGAGGATGTTATCAGCCCTTCTAAATTCCCTGGAATAAACAATGCGGATGATTTAAAAAAGTTGGTGAGTGAACTGCGCAGGCGAAGCGAGGGCAGACCCATTGGTATTAAGATTGCTGCTGGACGTATTGAGAAAGATTTGGAGTTTTGTGTCTATGCTGCCCCTGATTTTATTACAATAGATGGGCGAGGAGGCGCAACAGGAGCTTCTCCGTCTATTGTACGCGATTCTACTAGTGTTCCGACAATCTATGCGCTTTACCGTGCTAGAAAATATCTTGATTCTATTAGATCAGATATTAGTTTGGTAATCACAGGAGGTCTTCGGGTATCATCTGATTTTGCAAAAGCAATTGCTATGGGTGCAGATGCTGTTGCAATTGCCTCAGCAGCTATGGTAGCTGCTGCCTGTCAACAGTATCGCATCTGTGGAACTGGAATGTGTCCAGTGGGTGTGGCTACGCAGGATGAAAAATTGCGCGAAAGATTACATATAGATACAGCAGCAAAAAGAGTAGAAAATTATCTGAACTGTTGTGCAGAGGAACTAAAGACATTTGCAAGAATCACTGGAAATACAAATATTCATGGTTTGTCTGTCGATGATCTTTGTACAATCAACAGGGAACTATCAGAACATACAAATATTGCACATGCAGGCAACACGCCGATATCATCAGCAAGTGTGTCATATCATATTAAGGAGGAAAACAAGATGAATACAACAAAATATACAGGGACACAGACAGAAAAAAATTTGGAAGCGGCATTTGCAGGAGAATCACAGGCTAGAAATAAATACACATATTTTGCCTCTGTAGCAAAAAAGGAAGGCTATGAGCAGATTGCAGGTTTGTTTTTAAAAACAGCCGATAATGAAAAAGAGCATGCGAAGATGTGGTTTAAGGAATTGAATGGTATAGGTGATACTAAGGAAAATCTCGCTGAAGCCGCAGATGGTGAAAACTTTGAATGGACAGATATGTATGAGAATTTTGCCAAAACAGCCGAGGAGGAAGGTTTTCCCGAACTTGCAGCAAAGTTTAGACTGGTTGGTGAGATCGAAAAGCATCATGAAGAGCGATATCGCGCTTTATTAAAGAACGTGGAAACAGCGGCTGTGTTTGAAAAGAGCGAAGTAAAGGTATGGGAGTGCCGCAATTGTGGACACATTATAGTAGGAACAAAAGCTCCAGAAGTTTGTCCAACCTGCAATCATCCACAAAGCTACTTTGAAGTACATGAGGAAAATTACTAATCGAATTTTATCTACAGGCGAAAAGGGGCAGTCACAGTGCCCCTTTGTTCTTGCCTTATCGTTATATCTAATGTATAATAAAAGTGATAAAAAAGTCTGTCAAACAAGGCTTTGTACATAGTAAACTCACATTGTACTCAATCTGTCGTTTGATAGGCCGTATGGATGGTGTGGTTTATAGTATTCCTAAAAAGCGGGAAATTTCCCGCTATTTTTGTTACAGTGGTTTGAGGTAGGTATATGATAGATGCTGTAGATGCCTTAAAATAGTTCTTAGTCAGTAAGATAGAATGAAAGAATATATACAGTAGATGAAAGGATACATACAATGATTACGAGTGAAAATTTTAAAGAAGCATTACGAATAATGAAATTTAAAACTGGTGATGGTATTTTTTATGAAAAATCATTTCCTGATTTTGGGATTGTATTAAAAGTAGATACACAAACACAAAAGTTGTATTATCCTAGTAGTATAAAAGGTGGGGAGCGCAATGATTTTTATGATGACTCACATAAAGAAAATCTTGTTGTATTTGAATGTGTAAATCGCTTGTTAGCAAAAGGCTATAGACCAGAGGATATTGAGTTGGAGAAGGTATGGCATCTTGGACATGATGCAAAAGGAGGAAGAGCAGATATATGTGTGACAGATTATACTGGGAAAATGCTTTTTATCATAGAGTGTAAAACATATGGAAGAGAATATCAAAATGAGTATAAAAATACACTCAATGATGGAGGACAGTTATTTTCATATTGGCAGCAGGAAGGCAGTTGCAAATGGCTTGTTTTATATGCTTCAAAAATTGCAGATAATCAAATTGAGTGGATTGCAGATAGTATTGATTGTAGTGACGACAATAATATTCTTGCATCCGCAAAAAAAGATATAACACTAAAATTGTATAGAGATGCTCATACGGTCAACGAACTATTTGAAGTTTGGGATGAAACATATGAAAAGCGCTTTTGTGGAGATGTTGTATTTCGTGAAGATACAAAAGCGTATCAGATTGGAGTGAAACCACTACGCAAAAAGGAACTTAAAGATTTTAGTGAGAATGATAAAATAGTAAACCGCTTTGAAGAAATACTTCGTCACAATAATGTATCTGACAAAGAAAATGCATTTAATCGTTTAATTGCATTATTTATTTGCAAGTTGGTAGATGAGATACAAAAAACGGAAAATGATGAGGTAGAATTTCAATATAAAGTAGGAACAGATACCTATGAATCGTTGCAAGATCGGTTTCAGCGCCTTCATAAGGAAGGAATGGAAAAGTTTATGCGAGAGGAGATTTTCTATGTTTCAGACACCTATGCAGAAGAGTTAGTAACACAATATACAGGGCATAAACGGCAGAAAATGATAGAAGATTTAAGAAGAACGTTACGTATTTTAAAGTTTTATACGAATAATGATTTTGCATTTAAAGATGTTCACAACGAAGAGTTATTTTATCAAAATGGAAAAATTGTAGTTGAAGTAGTGCAATTGTTTGAAAGATATCGCATCATTGGTTCTAATGATATTCAGATGTTAGGAGATTTGTTTGAACAACTTTTAAATAAAGGATTCAAGCAAAACGAGGGACAATTTTTCACACCGATTCCGATAACGCGGTTTATATGGAATAGTTTACCATTAGAAGAACTCATTCATAAAATAAATGTGACAGAATATCCTAAAATTATAGATTATGCATGTGGTGCAGGACATTTTTTAACAGAAGGTTTTGAAGCAGTCAATGATTGTATTAAAAGAATAGATCCATCTGTTGAGATCTCAAGTTCATGGGTAGAAAATAAAATGTATGGAATCGAAAAGGATTATCGCCTTGCAAGAGTATCAAAAATTTCTTTATTTATGCATGGAGCAGGAGAAGGAAATATAATTTTTGGAGATGGATTAGAAAATTATAAGGAGAAAAATATTGTACCCAATACATTTGATATATTAGTGGCAAATCCACCTTATTCTGTGTCAGCATTTAAACCACATCTACGATTAAAAGATAATGAATTTACAATATTTCCTAAGATTTCAAATAGTGGTTCAGAAATTGAAACATTATTTGTAGAGCGCATAGCACAGTTAGTAAAGCCAGAAGGGGTTGCGGCAGTAGTTTTGCCAAGTAGTATTCTTAACAAGGAAAGTGAAAGCTTTATTGCAGCACGTACGTCTATTTTGGAAAATTTTTATATACGTGCAATTGCACAATTTGGGAGTAAAACATTTGGTGCTACAGGAACCAATACAGTTATTTTGTTTTTGGAAAAATATAGTGAACCTCCAAAAAGAAAAGATATGGTGGATGATAGTATACAGGCAATCTTCGCGAAACGTTCTCTTATAGGGTGGGAAGATCAGGAGATTATAAACCAATATTTAGGTAAAATAGGGGTGGACAGCAATACATATGGAAGTTATATAAGGCGGGAATTAGATTATATAGAATGGAGGAATGTTCCCTATTTTTCACAGTATGTTAGAGCATTTAAAACATCTTCAGAATGTATAGCTAAGGAAAAGCAAAAGAATTTTTCTAAAATATCGGAAGAAGAAAAACTAGTGTGGTATAATCAACATTTTTATGATTTTATTGACAAAATTGAAGTAGATAAATTGACATATTTTGCACTTTGCTATCGTCAGAATACACTTATTGTAGTTGCGCCAGAAGACAATAAAGAACAAGAGAAATTTCTTGGTTATAGATGGAGTAATAGAAAAGGGCAAGAAGGAATTCAGATGATAAGCCAAGGAGGAACACTGTATAATGAAGCAGATAGAACAGATGACAATAAAATAGCGGGAATTATAAGAAATATGTTTTATCAAAAGCAATATTATGTTACAGACTTACAAGAATATTATTATTATCTTAGACTGCAAGATATGATGGATTTTAGTGGTGTGGATTTCAATAAGGTTATCAAGATAACTAGAAGTCGTGATACATTACTTAAAGCGGGAATGACTAGATACAAATTAAATAGTAGTGATTTTGATATTGGTATTGGCAATCGTGTCCTTTCAACAGATCTTATAGAAGATGGATTGTATCCTGTTTACAGTGCTAATGTGTTTGAAGAGTTCGGAAGAATCAATAAGCAAAATATAACAGATTTTTCTAAAGCATCCATTATATGGGGAATCGATGGAGATTGGATGGTAAATTATATTCCAGCGAATAAACCATTTTATCCGACGGATCATTGTGGAGTGATTCGCATCAACACGGATGAGATATTGCCACAATATTTGACTATTGCATTGAGAATCGAAGGAGAACATGAAAAATTTTCGCGGACAAATAGAGCATCTACGCAACGAATTAAAAATCTAACAATTCAAGTGCCTCAAAGGAAAATTCAACAGAATATTATTGATGAAATTTCTGCAATCAATCAAGAGATAGATAAAGAAGAAAGGATTATCTTTAAATTTATAGAAGATGTGAAGGAAAAGTTTGTTGAGATGTTTGAGAAGAATACTGATGCAAAAAAATGGGACATACAGTATTTTGAAGATATATGCGATATTATTACAGATGGTGAACATAATACTCCCAAAAGAACCAATAAGGGAATATATTTGTTATCTGCACGAAACATTTTAAATCACGAGTTACAATTAGAGGATGTTGATTATATTGATGAAAATGAATATAACAGAATATCTTGTCGAATTATCCCTCAAGTTGGAGATGTACTGATTTCATGTTCAGGTACAGTTGGAAGATGTTGTGCAATTCATCAGAATATAAAATTTCAAATGGTTCGTAGTGTAGCTTTATTACGTTTTAAGAAAGAAATTAATCCATTTTTTGCAGAATATTTAATATTATCAGATAATTTACAAAAACAAATTAAGCAGTCAATTACACAACAAGCACAACCTAATTTGTTTCAAGGAAAAATTAAAAGATTGTATGGATTAGTACCACCAATCGAACTTCAAAATAAGTTTGCAACCTATGCTAAATCTATCGACAAATTAAAATCAGACGCAAATGATCGTAAGAACCAATATCTAAAGCAACGTGAAGAGTTGATAACTAAATACTTCAAATAGTAAAATTGTAATTATATGATTTTGATGAGTAGAATATTTTATAAGAAGATTAGGTTGAAAAGTCAAAGATGTTTTATTTGTGATATAGCATAAAAATAAAACAAAGAGTAGCAAGCAATATCTCTGTAAAAGTACTATAGAAACAATATAGCGAACGACAAAAATAGAATAATTTTGAGGAAAAGGAAAATGTAAAAAATATGAATGGATATCAGTCAGTGGAGGAAGTTTTTGCGGCGTATCGCGAAGCTATTTTGGAGGTATTGAGCTGTTATATGAGTACAGTAGGCGGCGATTTTTCTCCTTTTTTACGGGCAAAAAAGGAGTTTTGCAAGAAGCTGGCTGCGATTCGGGAAAAAGAAGCACAAGCAAATTTTTTGATTCCAACATATTATTTACAAAATTGTTTTCATCTTTCGGATGTACTTACGGCGACAGTAGTATGTGTCTATTTTAGTGCTGTGGATAGTGAGATTGGCTATCTATGTGCACAAATTACAAAGAGAAGTCGTTTTTTGGAGACAAATGATCTGATTGGATTATTTTTTTACAATGTGACAGAGTTTTTGGAAAATAGAGAAGTTCTTTCATATTTATTTCAGATGGACAGTAGGGAAGGTGCGCAGTTTCACATGCCGTTATTGTTGCACAATAGGATCTTTGCATTTTTAAGCGGGGAGAATGTGTTGTATTCCGATTCATATTTTAAGTGCTTTAGCTGTACTGAAACATTGGTTTCTATGATTGGAAACAAGGCAGAAAAACAAAGATTGATTCTATTGATAAATGAGGCAAGCTGTGCACAAAAGAATGATACAAAAGAAAGTAATCAACAGAATCTTGCAATTGCACTAGTTGGAGAAAACAAATCAGGAAGAAAGTTATTGTTGCGTACTGTATGTTGTGAGCTAGGCAAAAATTTGATTGAGATAGACTGGTTACTGTTGAGAGAAGAAGAGATTCGACAGGCAGCGCAGGATGTTAAAAGAGAACTTTTATTGCAGAATTCGTACTGCTGTGTCACTAATATTATAAGTGAAGGTGATTATGAACTACTAGGAAAATTCTATACTTTTGTAAATAGGGTGTCTGTGTTACAGATTCCAATATTTTTTATTGTTACAAAAAAGGAGATGCAGTGGCTTAGTAGGATCATGCAAATCGAGGAGATTAGGCTTGGATTACCTTCTAAAGCGGATGCCTGTGCACTCTGGCAATTATATCTGCCAGAATTGAAGGATTCTTATCAGGAACTTGCTGCAATTTATGAGCTTACCCCAGGGCAAATTAAAGAACTAATTGATTTTTGCAAAAAAGAAGTTAAGACAGACGTCAAGACAAAAATAACAGTAGAACAAGTAAAGGCCCAATGTGTACAATACATTGCAGATAGGATGGGAAAAGTACATTTGCTCCAAACTAATTTTACGCTCGCCGATTTGATCTTGCCACCAAGTGAGAAAAATCAGATTATAGAAGGAATCAATCATATTAAATATGGACATGTTGTGTATGACCAGTGGAATTTTAAAGAGAAATATCCATATAATAGAGGGGTTTCCATGCTTTTTGAGGGTTCCCCTGGAACAGGAAAGACAATGGCAGCGTCTGTGGTTGGCGCAGAACTTGGATTGCCAGTTTTTCAGATTGATTTGTCAAAAGTGTTGTCTAAGTATATAGGGGAAACCGAAAAACAGTTAGAAGAGATATTTGAGAGTGCACAAAGAAACCATGCAATCTTATTTTTTGACGAGATGGACGCACTATTTGGCAAGCGTGCAGAGATTAAGGATAGTCACGACCGATATGCCAATATTGAGACGTCCTATCTTTTACAGAGAATGGAAGCATTTCATGGCATGATTCTGATGGCAACCAATTTTAAGAAAAATATAGATGATGCATTTTTGCGCAGGATTCAGTATGTGATCCACTTTCCCTATCCAGAATATGAGCAACGGCTGGCATTATGGAAAAATAGTTTTCCTAAAAAGGCAAATATAGATAAGGAGATGGAGTTTACATTTCTTGCGCGGCAGTTTGAATTGTCAGGAGCCATGATTAAAAATATAGTGCTTGCTGCTGCATTTTTGGCGGCCGCAAAAGAGGAACCAATCACTATGGAACATGTGACAAGGGCATTGCAAACACAGATGAAAAAACATGGAAGAACTGTGACAGAAGAAGAGATAACGGGAAGATAGGAATATGTTATCCGTGTTCGCGATACTGTGCAGGCGTCAGTCCTTCTATTCGCTTAAAGGCACTACAAAAGATGCTCTCACACGAAAATCCTGTGGAAAAACAAATTTCTTTGATAGGCAGACTAGAATTTTTTAATAAGTATCGTGCTGTATTGATACGAGTATTGAGCAAGTATTCGTGAGGGGTGAAACCAGTCTGTTTTTTAAAAGTACGAATAAAGTGATAGTCGCTCAATCCAACCAAAGTGGCAAGCTGTCCTATTGTAATTTTTTCGGCAAAGTGCTCACTGATGTAAGCAGCAGCTTTCTCGGCCATATTGATTTGGGTGTCAGCTCTAGCATGAGTTGGAACATAGAGTAGAATAGTAGTTAAAATATCTGTCAAATACTTTGACAGCAGTGGTTCGCGCGCAATGCTGCCAGAAGAAAAAGTGTTGTATATAGAAGTGAGTTTGCTGACCATAGGTTGTGTATCAGGAATAGAAAATGCATTTCCAAAACGTGCGACAATATTTTGATACCAGTTTCTAGCAGTGATGCCATCAAAGTGACACCACAGACAGCTCCAACCTGTATTTGTAGAGTAGGCATGACGGCTATAGCAATCTAAAAGAACAAACTGGCCTTTGTTTACAGTTTGTATGTGTTGGTCTACTTCTAGCGTCAGAGTTCCCTTTTGGATGTACATAAGTAGAAAGCTGTCAAATGCTTCTCTGACAAGCCGATAACCAGGCAAATAGGTAAAACAGCCACATTGTAGTGGATACAAAAACATTTCAAGTGCATTTTTGCTCGGGGAGTAGACAAAGTAATTTGAATCGGCCCCAACAAGTTCTTCCTGTGATTTCATAATGGACAATTCTTCCTTTCGCCTCATGTCTATTTTTCCATGTTTTAAGTGTTTTTATATTGTACCATTATGTACAGTAGTGCGCAACCATAAAAAGAAGTAGTTGCTTTGTTGTGAAATATTTTTGGTTGACAAAAAAGAAATTATAACAAAATGGTTGTAAAATGGTGACAGTACAATAGTAGATTAAATATATATGGAAATAAAAAGGTTGACAAACGGTTTGAATATGGATATACTAAAGGAACTAGATTTTAGAAGGAGGGGTGTATGACTATTGAGCAGATGAAGCAAAAAAAGATAGAAAAGGGCTATAGCAATGCACAGATTTCACAATTATCGGGGGTTGCATTGGGAACAGTGCAGAAGATTTTTTCAGGGGAGACAACGCGCCCACGCCATGACACATTGATTGCCTTAGAGAAATTATTTTCGCAGATGGAAACGGAGGTGACAATCAAGAGTACATATACACCAAAAGAAATGACAGTACAGGATAGTGCGCTACATTCTTATGGTATTTTTCAAGAAAAAGGGCAGAAAGAGTGTACGATAGAAGATTATTTTTCTATGTCAGATAAAAGACGCATAGAACTGATTGACGGAGTTTTGTATGACATGACGACACCAACGTTTATGCACCAAAAAATCGTGGGAGAAATTTACAGACAAATCGCAAACTACATTTTAGAGCATAATGGTAACTGCGAGGCAGCAATGTATCCTATAAATGTACAGTTAGATCGCGATGACAAGACAATTGTGCAACCTGATGTTCTGATTCTTTGCGATCCAGATAAACTATACAAAGAAAGAGTATTGGGTGCACCAGACTTTGTATTGGAGGTTATCTCTCCATCGACAAAGCGAAAAGATTATTTTAAAAAGTTAGAGAAATATGAAAACGCTGGGGTGCGAGAATATTGGATTGTTGACCCATTAAAAAAGCAGGTGATTGTCTTTTTCTTTGAAGGCGATATGTATGCGCAGAGCTATGATTTTAGGCAAATGGTCTCAGTCAATATCTATGGGAGAAAGTTGCAGATTGATTTTTGGCATATAAACAAATGGTGTGATGAGACATATACAAAAGAGTGAACTACCAGAAAAAATAATGCGATATGACACATATTATCCCAGGCAACTTTTTAGGATTGATCGGTCGCCAGAAATCCTTTACTTTCGAGGTGATTTTAGTATTGTTCATGATAAAAGTGTTGCAGTCATTGGCAGTAGGCAAGCCTCCCACAGTGCAATACAACTTGCCTATCAGACAGGGTATAAACTGGCAAAAGAAGGGATCTGTGTAGTCAATGGACTTGCGCTTGGCTGTGATACACATGCCTTGAGAGGAGCATTGTCGGCAAAAGGACATTGTATAGCAGTTCTACCTTGTGGATTGGATCAAATTAGACCTGCATCAAATATAGGACTTGCAAGAGAGATATTAGCGCAAGGAGGCTGCCTACTTAGTGAGTATCCTGTTGGTTCTTCTGTGCAAAAATATCACTATGTGGCAAGAGATCGGCTACAAAGTGGACTTAGTAAAGCCGTGATTGTGATAGAAACAGGATGTGATAGTGGCACTATGCATACAGTCAGCTATGCTATCCAACAAGGGAGGCAAATTGCTTGTTATTCTAGTAGTTTAGTGGGGAATACAGTGGGCAATCAATGGTTAGAAAGCAGGAAGTTTGTTCGAGTGCTTCATAACACAGCAGATTTGGAGCAGTTTATAAAAGATATAGATACACAGCAAGGATTTGAGCAGATGGTATTGCAAGATATCATGATAGAAGAAGGATAGAGAGTTGAGGCTGTAATAAAAATCAGTGTTGTTAAAGTATAATGGAAGCTGATCGCTTAGATATAAAAGAAAATCAGCTTCCAAAAGTTTATTTCTAAAGTTGGCTAAAAGTTAAATGGTATATGTGTCTAAAACACACCATTGGTCACATACGATTTGATACAATATAACGACTAGCGCATCAGTGCATCCATTTCATCAATAAGACTGTCAAATAACTTTAAGGCATCTTCAATTGGTTTTTTGGTAGACATATCTACACCCGCATCTTTCAGTATTGATACAGGATCTTTGGAGCATCCAGCACTGAGAAATTGCTCTTTGTATGCTTTAACTGCGGGTTCACCCTCTTCTAGAATTTTTTGAGAGAGTGCAATTGCGGCAGAGAAACCAGTAGCATACTGATATACATAAAAATTATAATAAAAGTGTGGAATACGTGCCCATTCTAAATCAATCTGTGCATCATGAATAATATCTTTACCAAAATATAGATCAATCAGGTCATGATAAACTTTGCAGGCTGTCTCTGCGTTGATGCTTTCTCCATTGATTATCATCTGACTCATTTTAAGTTCAAATTCGGCAAACATTGTCTGACGATAGAGAGTCGTGCGGAATTGCTCAAGGAAGTAATTAATCAAATAAGCGCGCTCTTTTTTATCTGTAGTTTTTTGTAATAGATACTGCATTAACAAAGCTTCGTTACAGGTGGAAGCAACTTCGGCTACAAAGATTACATAATCCGCGTTAATAACAGGTTGATTTTGGTTGGAGAAATAGGAGTGCAAAGCATGCCCCATCTCATGTGCTGTGGTGAACTCACTATCTAAGTTGTTTTTGTAATTTAGAAGAATATAGGGATGAACACGGCATCCACTTGAATATGCGCCGCTACGTTTTCCGGTATTTTCATAGATATCAATCCAACGATTAGAAAATCCCTCATTCAGAAGATCTGTATAGTCTGTTCCGAGTACAGACAACGCTTCACAAATATTGGTTTTGGCTTCAGAAAACGGAATGTTTCGTTCAGCATCTGCCACCATAGGTACATACAGATCATACATGTGCAATTCATCCACATTTAAAAGCTTTTTTCTCAGGCGTACATATTTGTACATAGATTCCATGTTCTCATGAACTGCCTCTATCAGATTGTAATATACCTGAGGATCGACATGTGTGCTGTCGAGAGCAGCTTCAAGAGGGCTATTGTATTTGCGCATTTTGGCAAAAAAGTGTAATTGTTTCATCTGAGCAGACAAAATAGCAGCAGAAGTGTTTTTATGGTGGGCATATGTTTTATATAAGGATTCAAAAGTAGCCTTTCTAACGTTTTTGTCATAATTATGAAGCAGTGGAATAAAACTAGCGTGAGTAACAGCATGTCGGTTTCCCTCAATATCTGTCACGGACTCAAAAGTTAAGTCTGCATCGTTGAGTAGAGAAAAGATATCATCTGGAGCCTGTGCTAGATCACCGGCAGCAGCGAGAATTTTTTCTTCGGCATTACTTAGAATATGCGCTTTTTTTCTGCGTATATCACTCAGATATCTTTTGTAATTTTCTAGTTTGGGCTGTTCGTTATAGAAAGTATTTAGTGTATCATCAGACAAATCAAGAATTTCTGGCTCAGCAAATGACAATGCGGAGGAGATCGCAACATAGAGACTAGTAGTCTGATCCTTATAGCCTTGATAAGTCGTATTTTTGGTATCTTCATCAGATTTTCTCATAGAGTAGTTTGCAAATTGGTCTATGAGAATCGTAAGTTCATCCTGAAGCTTTAGAAAGGCAAGAAGGTTATCTGCACTCTCGCCAAGTTTGCCCTGAAAAGTTTCAATTTGTGGAATTTTGCTTTTTATCTTCTCAAAATCACGTTTCCAGTCCTCATCTGTTGCATATAAATCTTCGATAGCCCATGTGTATTCTTTTGGCACATCTGCGCGTTTTTCGTAGCTTGTGATCGTACTCATCAAAAAATCCTCCTATTGATTTGCCTTACATTAAGGATGGCATTTTCGTTTAGAGCTGTTTGTGATCGAAAATGTACCATACTCCTATTTGGCAAGAATTTGTATCTATATTCTATCATTTTCGGTAGTATTATGCTAGACTAAATTTAGTATTACTTGTTATGATAAGAGACATTTTTAAGAATGATGCAATTTTATATCACTATATTGAAGCGCTAAAAATAGTAGGGAGGATACGACGAATTTATTCGTTTTGATATTGACGGCAAGGGGGGATTAGGATGGGATTAAAATTTTATATGGGGGCATCAGGCTCTGGAAAGAGTCACAGACTTTATGAATATATAATCGAGGAATCATTGGCTCATCCACACACCAATTATTTGATTGTGGTGCCAGACCAGTTTACAATGCAAACACAGCTTGAAATGGTAAAAAGGCATCCAAACAAAGGGATTATGAATATTGATGTGTTAAGTTTTGGCAGATTGTCCTACAGAATATTTGAGGAGGTTGGAGGCAATGACAAGCCAGTGCTTGATGATACAGGCAAAAGCCTTGTGATTCGGCGCGTGGCTGCCAGTCTAGAAGAATCGCTGGGTGTGATGAAACATACAATTAGAAAGCCTGGTTATATCAGCGAAGTCAAATCGGCAATTTCAGAGTTTATGCAGTATGGTATTCATACAAAGGATGTAGAAACATTATCACAGTATGCTGCAAAAAGAGGTGCTCTTTCCTATAAATTAAAAGATTTGCAAATCTTATATGAAGGATTTTTGGAGTACATCCATCAAAAGTATATTACAACAGAGGAGACATTGGATATCTTGCGCAATGTGCTCGGGAAATCTCAAGTGGTAAAAGGCAGTGTTGTTGTGTTTGATGGTTTTACAGGTTTTACTCCTGTACAAAATAAAGTGATACAAGAGTTGATGGTACAGGCAGCAGAAGTACTGATTACGATCACAATAGATGTCCGCGAAAATCCTTATATTATGGATGGAGAACAGAAGCTTTTTCATTTGAGCAAGAAGACTATACGTGATCTGGATAAACTATGTAAAGAGGCAGGAGTAAAGCGTGAAAAGGATGAGAAGATAGAGGAGAAGGTAGTTTATAGATATCGCAAAAATCCTGGGTTAGCACATCTTGAACGTGAAATTTTTCGTTATCCTTACAAGGTGTTTCAGGGTACGCAAGATAGTATTCATATATTTGAAGCTTCCAATCCAAAAGAAGAACTTCGGCAGGTGTGTTTAGAGATTCGCAGACTAGTGCGTGAAAAAAATTATTGTTATCGTGATATTGCTGTCATAACAGGAGATCTAGAGCGCTATGGATTTCTTGCGCGTGAGTTGTTTGGACGGTTTAATATTCCTATCTTTTTGGATCAAACCAATAAATTGGTGTTGAATCCTTTTATAGAATTTATTCGAAGTGCGCTTCTAGTTGTTTTACAGGAATATTCTTATGAAGCAGTGTTTCATTTTTTGCGCTGTGGCATGGCAGGCATTAGTCTAGAGGATACGGACCAGCTAGAAAACTATGTGATGACAATGGGAATCCGTGGCAAAAAAGCATGGAACAATAAATTTACCAGACGTATGAACAGGCAGGAAGAAGAAGCGCCTGAACTAGAACGGTTCAATGAGATTAGAGAGAAAATGATTGCGATGTTAGAACCTCTAATGATGAAAAAAGCGACGGGAGAGGCGTTTGTCAAGGCATTATATCAGTTTATTGTGAATGCATCCATAGAGGAACAACTTGCAGCGTACGAACAACAGTTTATCGAGCAGCAGGATTTGGTGCGCGCAAAGGAATATGCGCAGGTATATCGGCTTGTGATGGAATTGCTAGAACAGATTTGTGCGCTTTTGGGGGATGAAGAGCTTACAATTAGAGAATTTGCAGATATTTTGGATGCAGGTTTTGCAGAGATCGAGGTAGGAACCATACCACAAACAGTAGACAAAATTATTATAGGTGATATTGAGAGAACGCGTCTTTGCGAGGTTAAGGTCTTGTTTTTTATGGGAGTAAATGACGGGATCATACCAAAGAGCGGTGGGGCTGGCGGTATTTTATCGGAAATTGATCGGGAATTTTTGCAAGAATCAGAGTATGAGCTTGCGCCTACCCCTAGACAGCAGATGTATATACAAAGACTTTATTTGTATATGATGATGACAAAACCGACACAATTACTTTATTTATCATATGCAAAGGTAGACAATGAGGGAAAGGGTATCCGTCCAGCGTATCTAATCAATATGGTTTTAAAGATTTTTCCAACGATTCAGATTAGTCAACCACAACTGCGCCCAATAGAAGAGCAAATCGATTCTCCGCAGGACGCACTGTCGTATCTAGTGGAATTGTTACGACGCTATGCAGCAGAGACAATCGGGGATCAGAAGCAGTTGTTTCTTACGTTGTATGATACGTATGCTCAAGATAAAAAGTATGAATCGATATTGGAACAGATGAAACAAGCCGCCTTTTCATACTTGTCAGGTGCAGAACAAAATCGCCTGCCAAAAGAGCTTGCAAAACTATTATATGGTCAAGTACTCAAGAACAGCATAAGCAGGCTTGAGAAATTTGCCTCCTGTGCATATGCGCATTTTTTACAATATGGTTTAAGTTTGGAGGAGCGTGATAAATATAATTTTGGCAGTGTAGATATGGGAAATATTTTTCACGTTGTGTTGGAGAAATTCTCTGAGAAAATAGGAGAGGAAGGCTATACTTGGTTTGACTTTCCAAAAGAATTAGGTGAGAAACTTGTAGGTGAATGTCTAGCAGATTATGCGGCTTCTTATGGAGAAACGGTGCTCTATAGCAACAAGCGCAATGAGTATATGATTACAAGGATGCATAGAATCTTAAATCGTACCATACAGACGTTGCAATATCAGATAAAAAAGGGAGCCTTTACCCCAGAAAATTTTGAACTTTCTTTTAGCATGGTTTCAGATCTCGACGCGGTTAATATTGCATTGTCACAAGAGGAACGTCTTCATTTGGTTGGGCGTATAGACCGAGTGGATACTTGTAAGCAAGAAGATAAACTATATGTCAAGGTAATAGATTACAAGTCGGGAAATCGCAAATTTGATCTGGCAGCACTGTACTATGGGCTACAATTGCAACTGGTGGTGTATATGAATGCAGCTATGGAAGTCCAGAAAAAGAAAAATCCTGAAACGCGCGTGCTTCCTGCTGCAATGCTCTATTATCATGTGAGTGATCCTATGATGGAGACGGAAAAAGGGGAACCAGATCCAGAAGAGATTGCAGCGGCGATTTTAGAGGAACTCAAAATGACAGGAATGGTGAGTGATGATGAAGAAGTCATTAAACTGCTCGACAAGGACTTCACAACAAAGTCTACCATTATACCTGTAGCACGAAAAAAGGATGGTAGTTTTACACAAACCTCCTCTGTTTTGTCCAACGAGGACTTTAGTATGGTGTCACACTTTGTAAACCACAAAATTAAAGAACTTGGGACCTCTATACTAGATGGTACAATAGGATTGAATCCATATGAGCAAAAGGATTCCAATGCTTGTACATACTGTGTTTATAGTAGTGTGTGTGGATTTGACAAGAAATTAGGGGCCAAACTGGTTAGACATCTCGAAGAGTTGAACCAAGAATCAGCGATGGAGCGCATTAAGGAAAGTCTCAGTACATCAAAGGATACAGAAAATCAAGAGGAAGCTTCATGGCAAAATAGTCAACAGAGCAAGGAGCAATCTGGTGATATGTCAAGATGATTTTTGAAAAGATTTTGATATGTTT
>CAJUHQ010000036.1:0-26597 GCA_910586095.1 uncultured Lachnospiraceae bacterium
CACCCATCCTGATTTGTACGCCTGCTAAAGCAGGCAGATGGGAGTTAGTGTGAAAAATTTATTTTTCACAAACGAACTTGTTCGTTTTGCAAATATTGTGCTGACGCCCAAATTCGCAGACTTTGATCAGAATGGGGGATTAAAATGGAGAAGGAAATGTCAGGAAGATGTATGGATGTCCCAGATGAGGAATTGATTGATCGAATTCGACAAGGAGAGGCACAAATTACAGATTATATTATGGAGAAGTACAAAAATTTGGTGCGCAAAAAGGCGAAATCAATGTATATTTTGGGTGCGGACAGTGATGATTTGATTCAGGAAGGAATGATAGGACTTTTTAAGGCAGTGCGCGATTATGATACAGGTAGAGATGCCAGTTTTTATACATTTGCTGATTTATGCGTGTCTAGACAGATGTATAATGCTGTGCAGGCGTCTCGCAGAGAAAAGCATACACCGCTCAATACATATATCTCACTCTATGCAGATATGACAGAGCAGGAGGATGATGAGACAGGGATGGAGCTTGTGAATGTCCTTGCCAGCGCAGTGGAGACAAATCCTGAACAGCTTGTGATTGATAAGGAAAATGTGGCCGATATTGAAGCCATTATTGATAAGGAGTTGAGCAATTTTGAAAAACAGGTATTAGATTTGTATTTAACAGGTATGAGTTATACTCAGATAGCAAAAGTTTTGTCTAGAGGGGAGAAATCTACAGACAATGCTTTGCAGCGACTCAAGACAAAATTGCGAAAAGCAGTTGCAAAGAAACAGTCTTAAAACAAGAAAGAGAAAAGTTTTTAAGGTTATATCCAGATTGGTATACTCACTAAGATGGATAGATGGTCATTAAAATGGTATAAAAAGAAAGGAGATTTTTATGAGAAACAAGGTATGGACAAAAACGATCAAAAAGATTGCAGCAGCAGTGCTTACAGCGGCTGTTGTAGCAACGACAGCAGGAAATGGTGTAGTGCCAGCAACGCAGGTAAAGGCTGACGAGGTGTTGCCAGGGTATGTTAGAAGTGTATATACAAATGAATGGATACCAGCAGAGCAGGCAGCAACACGGCCAATTGCAGTGATGATGCCCACAGATAAGGTAGCGCAGCCGTCCTATGGTATAGGGAACGCAGATATTTTGTATGAGATTATGGAGGAAGGTGAAATTTCACGTCAAATGGCCATAATTAGCAATTGGGATGGACTTTCTAAAATAGGAAATATTAGAAGCTGTAGAGCATATTACTTGCCAGAAGCAATGGAATGGGACCCGATTTTGGTACACTTTGGAGGTGTATATTATATGAAGGATCGGATCATGGCATCTGATATCAATAATCTTTCAGGAAGCAATCAGTATGGAACAGGAGGCGGGGCACCAGGCTCTAACGCTTTTTTCCGTTCTAAGGATAGAAAGGCCCCACATAATGCCTATATTAGTGCTACAGGAATCAAAAATGCATGTGCGCAGTTAGGCTATTCTCTGACAATTAGACAAGGATCATTTTATAATCCGAAACATTTTTCTTTTATGGATGGAGTGAATACATTAGCTCAGTATGGTGCAGCAGCAGCCAATGCTAACGCAATAGATTTGTCACAGATTTTCCCATATACACAAAGTTCCTTTGTATATAATCCTGTGGATGGACTCTACTATAAGTCATTACATGGAAAAGCACAGACAGATGGAAGTACTGGGGAACAATTAAAGTTTGCTAATGTTATCGTGCAGAATACAAAGTGGACAAAGTTAGACAATAAAGGATATTTGTCATTCCAAAATATAGACAATACAGAGGATGGATACTTCTTTACAAAAGGGAAATGTATTCATGTGACATGGGTAAAATTAGGCGAGTATACACCTACAATCTATTATGATGATTTTGGTAATGAAATTTATCTAAATGAAGGTAAGACTTACATTGCTGTTGCACAAAAAGGCAGACCAGTTGTATATAATTAATTGTCTGTCATATAGGTGGTTTTAGTTGAGCTGCTAAAAGCGGCGTGGGGTAATAATATGAAATATGAAACAATAAAAGTAGAACTGGATAACGTGGTTCAGGCAAGGTTGTCTCTTTATCTGCAAGAAGATTATCCTGAGACATACAAAGATCGAAAAAGACCCATGATTCTGATTTGTCCAGGAGGTGGATATGAACATGTGTCTGTCCGTGAGGGAGAACCCATTGCCTTTCAATTTATGACAGCAGGATGCCATGCCGCTGTGCTTTGGTATGATATTGCAAAACAAGGAGTGGAGCATCCACAAGAACTAAAAGAACTAGCATGGGCGATGGCATATATTAGAGAACATGCAGATGAGTATGCGATTGACAAGAACAAAATAGTGGTGGCAGGCTTTTCGGCTGGAGGGCACCTAGCTGCTATGCTTGGTTGCTTTTGGGATAAAGAATGGCTAGAGAAAGAAATGGGTATGACAAAAACATGTTATCAACCAAATGGAATGATTCTTGCATATCCAGTGATTACTTCTGGTGAATTTGCTCACAGAGGCAGCATTGTGAATCTGATGGGGAACAAAGCAACAGATGAATTGGAAAAGGAGCTTAGTTTAGAAAAGCAAGTGACTAGTAATGTCCCACCTGTATTTATGTGGCATACTGTTGAAGATGAGACGGTACCGCTTGAAAATACGTTACTGTTTGCTAGCGCTTTGCGAAAAGCAGGGGTAAACTTTGAGTATCATGTATTTCCACATGGTGGGCATGGATATGCGCTTGCCACTAAAGAAACAGCCATGATGGAGCAAAGAGAAATCGAACCACAGTGCGCACAGTGGATAGAGCTTTGTAAAAATTGGTTAAAATATAATTTTGTAACATTGTAGGCGCAAAAATCAAGGATTTGAACACAATTCTTGTGATATAATTTTTATACAAAAAACTGTTGCACGTTTGTCGCGCGACAGTTTTTCTTTTTATGCACACAGACGCAGAAAGGAGATATGCAGCTAAAGCTGCCTGCGTCCGGCGCGCGAGTAGGGGAAGATGTCTCTTCCCTACTCGATATGCACACAGTTATTTTCTAGATTATATAATAGGACAGACAGTGATGGAAACACATGTTTGTTCTGCAAGTATGCCATCATCCACAAAAAAATGAAGGTTATAAGTACCTGTTTGCGTCTGGTCAGGTGTCCAGGAAAATAGTGCACTGTTTGCATCAAAAGAAGAACCTACAGGCAAATTTTTACAGTAGAGGGTAAGAGATTGAGATATTCCTTTTACACTGTAGTTCAAACATGTTGTTTGTTCATTGTACACAATGCCATCGGCTGGAAGCTCTGAGACATCTGAGGCAGGACAACGCACAGTTAAATGTAGCACAATCGGTTCTCCAACAAATACAGTTATAGGAGCTAGAGATTGGATAAAAGGACGATGCACAGTCAAAGGTAGTGGATAGAAATCAGTGTCTACAGCAAAAGTATATCCAGTTTCTTGACAAGGAGTAGTAGGATTAGAATAAAGACTGTCAGGGGGTGTCCCTGGTGCGGGAGCGTTGACCATGATCTGTGCAATTGTTAGAGTATTGTCGTCATATGTGATTTTCTCAGCAGCAGGAATTGTGTGGTGCAATACAATTGGACGCGATAGAATTAGATTGCTGACAGTAGTAGTAAAATAAGGCTGTTCGGGAACATTCTCTGCGTTGGTATGTCTTCTGTATTTATGGGTCACGACAGCAATCGGAGCAATTTCTTTTGCGCAATAGGCATCCATTTGGTCAATAGTAATATTATGTACATCATCTAGGACACAGACATGTCTGCCATCAGGAACTTTACAAGTAATCTGTAGATTGCGCAGTGTCAGCCCATCCACATGTTTCACAAAGAGGCCATAAGCAGGGAGGATTCCCCAATTGCTGGCTTCTGGATATACTTCAGGAAGTTCTGGTATATTATACGGATCGTCCATCCAGCATTGTTGTTTGGCATCCCAGTCCACGCGGGGCAACAATCCTTCGTTTTTTAGAAAAAAGGTGTTTACTAGCCACGGAATGTTTTGAATCTGTTCTTTTGTATGAAACTGCGAGAATTTCCAATTCGTGTTTAACTGGCGTTGTTCTACTGCGTGTTCCATAGAAAGCCCACCACGATATTCCACAGAAATATTTTCTAGAACAATATTTTTTAGATGAGAATCGGTCATTCCCATCAATAAAATAGGATAGCGCGGGTCAGCATTTGTAATGCGAACATTGCGAATACATACATTTTCTATCGTAGCTAACTGTTGACAGCCCACTGCATTTGCGTATAAAGGCAGGTCAAGAACCGAAAGCTCTTTCGAGTATTTTGCAGTATAAGTGCCACCATCTTTTGTTTGCTGCCAAGTTTTTAGATAATATTGATGGTCTTTCTCTTCATAGTTTATAGGATTGTGCTGGATAGGATTTGTAGCATCTACAATTTTAAAGAAAGAATGTCCATCAACAGTTACGGTTTTGGTACGATTGTAGTGGGGGGTGTATCGTTTAGCAGGATAACAGTGATAGGAAGAAGTATTTGGCAAAATCCAGTCAGGGTGATCGATACGTACATTTTCTTTGTCTGCGGGATACCTGGCACAGGAGCTGTTACCTGTAACTGGAAAACGTCCCCTATCTCCAGCGCGGATAAAGAGTGGAGAACTAGATACATTATCTAAAGTACAATCTTCAAAGAGAATATCTGTCAATGAAGAACAGTCAACTGCCTCCATACAAAAGCCTCTAGAACGATCAAAAGTTACACGTCGAATGGTGACTAGATGATAACCACAAGTGGATTCAGTACCAAATTTTACACGTCCTGTTGGACCGCAGCGATCTAGTGCAGTCAGTTTGTCACATGTGTATACACCAGCATACACACTTCCAGCATCATATCCACTGACAGTACAATCTTCAATAAGTACATTTTCCAAAGGCTTAAATAGGCCGCTGCCAAAAGATGCTTTCAGACACAAACTATCATCTGTAAGAGAGTTACAAATAGTATTGCGCACAGTGACATTTTGACAGCAATCAATATCAAAACCATCGCGAATAGTATCAATTAACAGATGATCTGCATAGAGATTGTCACAACCTTCTGCAAGGATGGCAAAGTGGCCGCCAAAGGTGACAGTAAAGTCTTTTAGAACAATGTTGCGGCACCGCACGAGAGACAATCCTTTATTGCCAAACCATTCTCCTTGATGGCCATTTGCATCTCTATGGTTTGGCTCTAGAGGATCACCTCCTTGCAGAACATATTCTAGAAGTCCTGTAGTTTGATGAAATCTTCCTCCAGTAATCAGTCCCTTGCCATAAATCATAATATTTTCTAAATCCATTCCAAAAAGAAGACTGTTGGCGAAATAAGTATGCCCGTGATCTTGTAATCCTACGTATAAATTAATTTCTGGTTCACAATAATTGCCACCTTCACCTTCTTGTTTTTCATAAGAATGAACAATTTCTGTCTTTGCCGCCATAATGATGGCGCCTTCCTCCAAAAATAGATTGACATTGCTTTGTAGAAAGATCGTATATACTTTAAAGATCCCTGATGGAATGACTACTGTACCGCCTCCATTATGAGCAGCATAGTCTATTGCCTTGTTGACAGCAGCGGTGTTGTCTGTGGGAGTCGCTTTTATGGAAGCGCCAAAGTCAGTGATCCATAATTTTTTTGTTTTTTCTAGCATTTGCGGGCAGATAGATGCGCCGGAGGCTTCTGGAATCGTGCAGACAGACATTGAGTCACTCCTTTTCTAAATTTGTTTTTTAATAGTGTGAGAAGTACTTCTAGCCACTCACAGCAAAGGCTGTTTCGTGGAGAAGTACTAAGTCTGCATAGCAGACTTTTTTCACATTGAAAAACGCTAAAATCAGGCGTTTTTCATTTCTATTTGAGCCGCCAAGGCGGCATGGGGGATTAGTATGGCGTTGGCGTATGTTGCGACAGCAACAAATTTCCTTATGCGTCTATGTTATCAATCGGGTGGGGAAAGAATCAAATTTCCTTGTGCGCCCATGTGCATAAAAACAAAGAAGGCTGATTTCTCAGCCTTCCTGTTTGTGTAAAAGGGGAATTCTTCCGGAATTGCTAATTAGCAAGTCTAGCATCACTGCTAAACATAATTTTATTCTACACGGAAACAAATTGAATATCTATAACTATTTTGCGAAAAAATAGTATTATATTAGCTAAAATACAAATTTTAACAGTTACTGCTTGCTAAGTGGTTCAAAAATAGTTTTTCGCCCAATATAACCAAATATTCTGACAAAAATAATTCCAATCAATGCGCCACAGCTATCAATCAATACATCTCTTACAGATGCGCCACGTCCTTTGACAAAAAGTTGATGAATTTCGTCGAGACCTGCAAAACCCGCACAGAGAATTTCGGCAGTTAAAACTAGCCATATTCCGCGAATACCGTATACATAAAGGGGGATGGCTACAGAAACCGCAAGTAAAAAATATTCTGAAAAATGTGCAATTTTGCGCACATAGAAATGGATTTTACTGATACAACGAGAAATTTGTCGATCTGTGAGATCTAAATCTAGTGCTCGGTCAGCAACAGAGACAAGTTCATGTGAGACTTTGTAACTAAGATTGGAGCTTGTGGTACCATCCTGTGCGGAAAAAGAAAAAATCATATACATTATCAGAATAGCTGGAACAAAGGATAAAGGCTTCAATACAAAACGCAATAAATATTTGATAAATAATTTGAAATACATAGAACGCCCCCTCTTATCTGTTTGCATAAATCCTAAATCTGGTGTAAGGTTTTATATTTTCTTGAAACAATATTATTATCAGAATACAAAAAATGGCATAAATGCAATCATTTTTTATATAGTATCCAATAAATAAGGGAATAAGCAAGGAACATATGATAAATTTTTATTAAAAATAATGAAAATCAACGAAAAAAATGTTCTTTATGGTATCATAATAATATAGACAATGTCAATTTTGAGTGGGCTTTACTGTGTGAGCCAAAACCTCAAATCTGCTTTGATCTATGTCACCATAGTAAACTTTCATCATGCACAGCTTATCGTCTGACGGGCCGCATGGCCATCCATGCTATGAAAGTCGAAGACTTTCATAGTAAACTGCTCTGACATAAAGGATGTGGGCAGTGCATATTGATTAGGAGGAACAAGATGGAACAGAGTTTGAGGGATAAAGTATTAATTGTGGGTGTAAATAGCAGCAAAAAAGTACAGACAGCACCACAATCGCAGCAATGGTCTACAGACAACTTCGATATGGCAATGGAAGAGATGATTAATCTTGTAAAGGCGTGTAATATGGAGCCTGTAGGACGTATCGAACAGCAGATGGAAACCGTGAACACAGCAACCTATATTGGAACAGGTAAAGTTGCAGAAGTCCATGAGATGGCGCGGGCGCTAGAAGCAGATGTAGTCGTTTTTGACAATGGTCTTTCACCCATACAACTTAGAAATCTTCAAAGAGAGCTAGATTGCCCTGTAATGGACAGAACAACACTCATTCTCGAGATTTTTTCTACGCGGGCAAGAACGCGTGAGGCAAAACTACAAGTGGAAGTAGCAAGACTCCAGTATATGTTGCCACGTCTTGTAGGACTTCATGATGCGTTGTCAAGGCAAGGCGGTGCCAGTGGCGCTATGAGTAATAAAGGAGCTGGAGAGAAAAAGTTAGAGCTTGACAGAAGAAAACTAGAACAAAGACTCACTACTATGAAGCGTGAGTTAGATCAGATTGCGCAGGAACGAAAGACACAGAGAAAAAGAAGAGCACTGTCGGGAATTCCACGAGTGGCGCTGGTTGGATATACCAATGCAGGTAAATCTACTATTATGAATACGTTGTTAGCAGCATATGGAGAGGATGAGGAAAAAAAGGTATTTGAAAAAGATATGCTTTTTGCGACTCTTGATACAACAGTCAGAAGAATTGCACCGCCAGGTAAAAGTGCGTTTTTGTTGTCGGATACAGTAGGATTTATTTCTAATTTGCCACATAGCTTAGTAAAGGCATTTCGGTCAACGCTCGCGGAGGTGAAGGAAGCAGATTTACTTGTACATGTAGCGGATTATTCTGACGAAAACTATAGGGAGCATATTAAAGTGACGCAAGAGACATTGCGGGAGTTAGGAGCCGAGAAAATTCCAGTACTCTATGTGCTAAACAAAGCAGATTTATGTGGAATGGGTGAGACTGCAATTGTGCAGGGAGAACATGTGTATATGTCTGCAAAATCACAAAGTGGTAGAGAGACATTGGTGGATCTTATCGCAAAAAAATTATCAGGAGGTTACAAGGATTGCGAAATGATTATTCCCTATGAACGCGGGGATATTGTATCTTATTTAAATGACCATGCAGTAGTACAAGATGCAGAGTACAAAGAGGATGGTGTGCATATTCACGCAAACATAAGTCTTATTGATTCGGGGCGATATGAACAATATATAGTATAAAGGTATTTCTACTTTGCAAAGATATTTTCTTTTTGGTGAATGTTCACAATTTATTAAAAAAATGATAATAATACTGTGATAATATGTCTATATAGGAGCAAGCTAAAATTTTGCTGAAGAGGTGAAAATATGGACAAAGAGAGGAAAATATTTGCTAAAAAGGTAAAGATGCACAACATTTTGTTTGCAATAGGCATAATAGGTGTTATACTGTTAAATATAGCATCTTGGGTAAGTGTATCATTCAGTGATTGGTATGTTCGATATATTTTTCCGATATGGTTAAATACGTATGCACGCCTAACGAGCAAGGTTTCAATTAGTGTTGGAGAGATTATGTTGATTGTAGGAGTATCCGTCACTGTATTTGGAATAGGTTTGTTAGCGTGGAATCTTATACACAAAGGAAAATATAAAAAGACACTCAAGCGTTTTGGCAGCTTTTATATATGGACAGTATTGATTGTGAGTTGGGTGATGACTCTAAATTGTTTTATTTTGTATCACACTTCCAGTTTTTATGAAAAATATATGGTATGTGAGACAGATACAGAAATGATGGTAGCGAGTTTGTCAGACGATGCAGTGACCAAAGTACAAAATAGTGTTATAGATGAAAGAGTTTACACAAGACAGGAACTTGCATTGTTGCGCGATTTCATTGTACAAAAGTGCAATGCTCTTGCAGAGGAGTTTGACCGCGATGACAGTGGTGCATTATATTATGACGGAGATTTGATTGAGGCATCTAGACAGGCAATGATAAAGCTTGGAACAGAGTACGATCAACTTGCAGGTTTTTATGTGACTCCCAAATATTTAAGTTGTTCCGAATTTTTTAGTCAGCAGTATATTATGGGATATTATTTTCCGTTTTCGATGGAGGCCAATATCAATTCGGTAATGTATATTACTAATGTGGCGCCAACAGTATGTCATGAGTTGGCACATACAAAGGGATTTATATATGAGGATGATGCCAATATGATTGGTTTTTTGGCATGCATCAATTCAGAAGATCCTTTTTTACAGTATTGTGGGTATTTGAGTGTACTTAATTATGTCAATAATGATTTCTTTGATTCAATTGGAAAAAATAAGAATACGTATAGAAATTATGTGAGAATTAGTGATAAGGTAATAAAAGATAATATTTTTCTAACTCCTGAAAATTGGGAGACAGTTGAAAAAAAAGCGGTTATCAAAACATCCACTGTCAAAAAGGTGTCAGAGACATTTATGGAGACAACTTTAAAGCTCAACGGAGTGGAAGAAGGGATGCTTCAATACAATCAGGTGGTTGGTCTACTGTTAGCCTATTATGATGGAGAATTGTATTAGTGAATTGCTCTATGGAGGCATATTGGAAATATGGGAGATATTATTTCATATGTGTATGAGTTTGGGGGCTTTACCTTTGCGGAAAAGCCCTTTTGTGAAATTGACGGGCTAGTATATGCCCATCTGTCTTATTTTATTTATAGCGGGATTATTCCATCAATTGATGACAATAAGCCAGCGATTGTTTTATCTGATGTGGCACAACGAATGGACTGGCATAACTTTATTTCTGTCAAATGGGAGTTAGATAAGAATAGGGAACTTTTTTATAAGATTGCTTTTTCGCGAAGATACAGAAATACAAAAGTCAATTATCTAGTGGAAGAGATGGACGAGCAGATACAATTTTGCGCAGTGACATTTTTTTTAGGAAACGGAGATGTATTTCTTTCTTTTAGAGGAACAGATGATGCTCTTGTAGGATGGAAAGAAGACTTTTATATGGCATATCGCACCCCTGTAGGGGCACAAATTAGAAGTACGGAATATGTCAATACTGTTGCAAAGCTTCTGGCCAAAAAGAAGAAGTTGCGCATATATCTAGGAGGACATTCTAAGGGAGGAAATCTTGCAGTGTATGCAGCAATGACCTGCAATGATACTATCAAACGTAGAATCGGCAGAATATACAATATGGACGGGCCTGGTTTTCGACCAGATTTTATGCAGACATTAGACTATGATGGAATCAAGAATAAAATATTGAAAGTGGTGCCAGATGAGTCTTTTGTCGGGATGTTGATGGAGCAAAAAGAAGATTATGTATTGATTAAAAGTTCAGAGATTGGAGTACAGCAGCATGTATGTTTTTCATGGTGTGTGGAGAAGGACGCGTTTGAACGTGCAGCGCAACCAGTTCCAAAAAGAAAAGAGCTGTATGATCGCATAAACAATTGGATATTTGGATTAGAGACAAAACAGGTAGGAGAATTTATTGATAGTCTATTTAAGTTAATAGAGATTACGCAGGCCAAAACGTTGACAGATCTAAAGAATGTAAAAGGCGGAGAGTTTGCAAAGAAACTGCATCCAATTATGCAGGAGTATGTTAAGATGAATGATGAGACAAAAAAAGTTTTTTGGGAGATTAGCGTCTTTATGATTGAAATGCTTGTCTTTGATCGTCAGGAGCGGGTTGGCAGATGGAAGATGCTTGATAAAATTCATCAGCATATGGAACATTGAGAAGAAAATAGAGAGAAGCATAAATGTATAGCTGTGTATAAATAATAGAGGTGATAGAAGTAGTTGTGCAGTAGAATAGTCAGATATATAACAGACAATATGGTAAAATTGCTGCAAATTATAATAAACTGTTACAAAAAGTAGTGGAAAATGTGGTTGACTTTCTAGCAAAAAGGATATAAAATTTTAAATGTAAGTGCTTACAAAGCAGCACAACGACGAAGGAAGCACAAAAAAATTGATAGGAGAAAGCAGTATGGAATTATTGAATATGGCAAAGACTGGAAAAAAGCAAAGACCCATTAAGGTTCTTCAGTTTGGCGAAGGAAATTTCTTGCGTGCATTTGTTGATTACTTTATTGATATTGCAAATGAAAAAGGAAAATTTGATGGAGATATTGTTCTGGTAAAGCCCATTGATTTTGGAAACCTTGATCTGTTTCACAATCAGGACTGCCAGTATACAGTGTGCTTAAGAGGAATTGTTGACGGTGAGCCCAAAGTGATTAAGCGGGTTATCACGAGTGTTGCAGATGCAGTTGATGCATATAAGGAATATGCAAAGTACAGTGATTATGCCAAGTTAGATTCTCTTAGATATATTGTTTCAAATACAACAGAAGCGGGAATTGTCTATGATGAGACAGACGAGTTTGAGGCAGAACCGCCAAAGACTTATCCTGGCAAATTGTGCAAGTTCCTCTATACGAGATATAAACACTTTAATGGTGCATCTGATAAAGGACTTGTGATGCTTCCGGTAGAATTGATTGATGACAATGGTATCCATTTAAAAGAGTGTGTCGTTCAGTTTGCAAAGCTCTGGAGTTTAGAGGATGGTTTCCTTACATGGCTTGACGAGGCTTGTGTCTTTACCTCTACATTAGTGGATCGGATAGTTACTGGATATCCAAGGGATGATGTACAAGAACTGTGGGAAGAATTTGGATATCAAGATAATATTGTGGTTACGGCTGAGCCATTTGGTCTTTGGGTAATTGAAAGTGCAAAAGATATTAGCAAAGAATTTCCACTGCCCGATGCGGGACTGCCTGTAATCTTTACAGATAATCAAAAACCATATAAGCAGAGAAAAGTGCGTATTTTAAATGGAGCACATACCTCTTTTGTGCTTGCTTCCTATCTTGCAGGTAACGATTATGTCAAGGAATCTATGGAGGATGAACTTATTGGAAAGTTTATGCATGACACAATCTACGATGAAGTCATTCCAACCTTAGATTTGCCAAAGCAGGATTTATTGGATTTTGCTCAGGCAGTAGATAGTAGATTTAGGAATCCTTACATAAAGCATGCGCTGCTTGCAATCTCTCTCAATTCTGTATCTAAGTGGAGAGCTAGATGTTTGCCCTCTTTGTTAGGTTATGTAGAGAGAAAGAAAGAATTGCCAACACATCTCGTATTTTCTATAGCAGCGCTAATGGCGTTTTATACAGGAACAGAGATTCGCGAGAAGGTGTTGATTGGCCATAGAGATGGACAGGAATACAATATTATGGATGATATGGCTGTGTTGGAATTCTTCGCCGCAAACAGCGAAAAGTCTTCCGCAGATTTTGTACAGGCATATCTTGGCAATGAGGAGTTTCATGGACAGGATCTCACACAGGTAACAGGACTTGCGGATGCAGTCACAACATATCTGGAGGAGATTCGCACGATAGGAATGAGAAAGGCAATGGAAAAGCATTTTTAATGAGTTATGTTATAAATGATAATTAGATAGTATGCTAATAGAGATCAAATAAAGGATTTTTAGTGATGATAAATTTTATAAAAATTAATGAGAATGATAATGTAGCCGTTGCACTGGAATTGATTCCAGAAAATACCACTGTCAGAGTAGGTGATGCATGTGCGACTGATTTTGTGGAGATTACGACAACGATGGAGATTCCGGCTGGACATAAGTTTGCGCTGGTGGATTTACCGCAGGGAACTCCTGTTGTCAAGTATGGATTTCGCATTGGAAATACGACAGCAGCGGTAAAAAAGGGGGAGTGGATTCACACACATAACTTAAAGACAGGGCTAGGAGACTTACTTGAGTACAACTATGAGCCAAATTTTGAGGAGGAGACATTTACAGAAGACGCCACATTTATGGGCTACAATCGTGCTGACGGCAAAGTGGGAGTTCGAAATGAGATCTGGATCATTCCGACAGTTGGCTGTGTCAATAACGTTGCTAGTAAGATTGCAGAGCTTTCTAGAGGGCTTGTGAGAGAAAATATCGAGGCAGTGTGTGCATTTCCACATCCATATGGGTGTTCTCAGATGGGAGAGGATCAGGAGCATACTAGGCAGATTTTGGCAAATCTAATCAATCATCCCAATGCAGGAGGAGTTCTTGTGTTAGGACTTGGCTGCGAGAATAGTAATATTGATGTTCTCAAAGGATATTTGGGAAATGTTTCTTCAGATAGAGTAAAGTTTCTCGTAGCGCAGGAAAGCGATGATGAGATTGCACAAGGACTAGCACTTGTAGAGGAACTTGTAGCATATGCATCACAGTTTCATCGAGAGCCAATTAGTGTATCAAAATTGATCGTGGGTATGAAGTGCGGCGGAAGTGATGGTTTTTCTGGAATCACAGCCAATCCTACAGTAGGGCGGTTCTCTGATTTGTTAATTAGCAAACATGGAACAACTATTTTGACTGAAGTACCTGAAATGTTTGGGGCAGAAACCATTCTGATGAATCGATGTGCAAATGAGGAATTATTTCATAAGACTGTGGCCCTGATTAATGATTTTAAAAATTATTTTAAGAGTCATAATCAGACAATCTATGAAAATCCTTCGCCAGGCAATAAAAAGGGAGGCATTTCCACACTGGAGGATAAGTCACTTGGATGTACGCAAAAGTCAGGAAGTGCGGTTGTAAAAGGTGTTTTGGCGTATGGAGAGATGGTGAGTACACCAGGATTAAATCTTTTGAGTGCTCCAGGTAATGATTTGGTGGCATCCACTGCACTTGCAGCGAGTGGAGCGCACATAGTTTTGTTTACAACAGGGCGTGGTACTCCGTTTGCATGTCCAGTACCTACAATGAAAATTGCGAGCAATTCAAATCTTGCGGGTAAGAAGGACAACTGGATTGATTTCAATGCAGGTGTTGTTGCAGAAGGGGAAGGACTAGATCAGGCAGGACAAAGATTGTTTGATGAAGTCGTTGCCATTGCTTCGGGTAAGCAGGTTAAGAGTGAGATTGCAGGTTTTCATGATATGGCAATTTTCAAGCAAGGTGTGACTTTATAAGGAACAGAAGAATAAGCATACTTGCTCAGCATAGTTTATTAGCTGGCTGATAAGCAGTGATAGTTGTCAATAAAATTTAAGATATAAAATGGAGGATTATTTACAATGGCAAAAAAAGTAGTTACAATGGGTGAGATTATGTTGAGACTTTCTACACCTAACAATGAGAAGTTTATTCAGGCAGACGAGTTCGACATCAATTATGGTGGCGGAGAGGCAAATGTGGCAGTTTCTCTTGCAAATTATGGACATGAGGCAAGTTTTGTAACAGCAGTTCCTGACAATGAGTTAGGTGAATGTGCGATTGCTGCTTTGAGAAAGTATGGTGTTGACACAAAGCACGTTGCAAAGTGTGGTGAGAGACTTGGTATTTACTATCTAGAGTCTGGTTCTGCTATGAGACCTTCTAAGGTGGTTTACGATAGAGCACATTCTTCCATCTCAACTGCTACAGTTGCAGATTTTGATTTTGATAAGGTTTTTGAGGGCGTTGACTGGTTCCATTTCACAGGAATTACGCCAGCAGTGTCTGATTCGGCGGCAGTACTTACAGAAGAGGCATTAAAAGCGGCCAAAAAACATGGTGTGAAGGTTTCTGTAGACCTAAACTTTAGAAAGAAGCTGTGGTCTTCTGAAAAAGCACAGAAGGTTATGAAGAATTTAATGCAATATGTGGATGTATGCATTGGAAATGAGGAAGATGCAGAGTTGGTGTTGGGATATAAGCCTGGCAATACAGATGTTACAAGTGGCGATTTGGAGCTTGCAGGATATAAGTCTATCTTTGAGCAGATGGTAGCAGACTATAATTTTGAATATTGCATTTCATCTTTGCGTGTAAGCCATTCTGCTTCAGACAATGGCTGGTCAGCATGTATTTATGCTCGCGACACAAAAGAATTCTATCATTCTAAGGAATATAGTATTCATCCAATTGTTGATCGTGTTGGCGGTGGTGATTCTTTTGCAGGCGGCGTAATTTGTGGATTGTTAGATGGTAAGGATTTCAAGGCAGCATTGGAATATGGCGTAGCAGCATCTGCACTGAAGCACACAATTCCTGGAGATTTCAATTTGGTATCAAGAAAAGAAGTGGAAACGCTTGCAGGCGGAGACGCTTCAGGAAGAGTTCAGAGATAAGAAACATCCAGGTATTATGAATAAATTTTAGGAGGAAAAAGAA
This sequence comes from uncultured Lachnospiraceae bacterium, assembly GCA_910586095.1. Classification (GTDB taxonomy): domain Bacteria; phylum Bacillota; class Clostridia; order Lachnospirales; family Lachnospiraceae; genus COE1. The sequence continues at coordinate 15,491 of CAJUHQ010000036.1, forward strand.
ATGGCAAACGTAAATCCATTTTCACTGGAAGGAAAAGTTGCACTGATTACAGGTGCTTCTTATGGTATCGGTTTTGGCATTGCAAAGGCGATGGCAGCAGCAGGTGCAACAATTGTATTTAATGATATCAAACAGGACTTTGTAGACAAGGGAATGGCAGCATATAAGGAAGAAGGCATTGACGCTCATGGATATGTGTGTGATGTGACAAACGAGGATGCTGTGAATACGCTGGTAGCTACAATCGAGAAAGAAGTTGGTGTTATTGATATTCTTGTAAACAATGCAGGAATTATCAAGAGAATTCCAATGTGTGAGATGACAGCGGCAGAGTTTAGACAGGTTATTGATGTAGATTTAAATGCTCCATTTATTGTGTCAAAGGCAGTGATTCCGTCTATGATTAAGAAAGGTCATGGAAAGATTATAAACATTTGTTCTATGATGTCTGAACTTGGACGTGAGACTGTATCTGCCTATGCTGCTGCAAAGGGCGGTTTGAAGATGCTTACAAAGAATATTTGTTCTGAGTATGGCGAGTATAATATTCAATGCAATGGTATTGGACCAGGTTATATTGAGACTCCACAGACAGCGCCACTGCGTGAGAAACAAGCAGATGGAAGCAGACATCCATTTGACTCCTTTATTGTCAATAGAACTCCTGCAGGAAGATGGTTGCAACCAGAAGAGCTTGGCGGACCAGCAGTATTTCTCGCATCCGATGCATCAAATGGAGTTAATGGGCATATTCTGTATGTAGATGGTGGTATTCTTGCTTACATTGGAAAGCAGCCTTAAATAAAAGATGAGGCAGAATAAGTTCGTGTAAAAGATAAGGATGTAACGTTTGGGATTATAGGGATAGGAGAATGGACGATGAATGAAGTATTAGAGAAGATCAGTAAGATTGGTATCGTGCCAGTTGTTGTTTTAGATGACGCAAAAGATGCAAAACCTTTGGCAGAGGCTTTAGTGAAAGGAGGACTTCCTTGCGCAGAAGTTACATTTAGAACAGCAGCAGCAGAGGAATCGATCCGTATTATGGCAAGCGAATTTCCTGAAATGTTAGTGGGAGCAGGAACTGTGCTCACGACAGAGCAGGTTGATCGTGCAGTTAACGCTGGTGCAAAGTTTATTGTAAGTCCTGGTTTGAATCCAAAGGTAGTAAAGTATTGTGTGGACAAGAATATTCCAGTGACACCTGGTACAGCAAATCCATCCGACGTAGAACAGGCCATTGAACTTGGCCTTGAAGTGGTGAAGTTCTTCCCTGCTGAGGCGGCTGGTGGTTTAAACATGATTAAATCAATGGCAGCACCCTACACACAGATGAAGTTTATGCCAACAGGAGGCATTTCAGCAAAGAATATTTGTGAGTATCTTGCGTTTGACAAGATTATTGCATGCGGTGGTTCTTGGATGGTAAAAAAAGATCTGGTAGCTGCTGGAAAGTATGATGAGATTCAGAAATTGACAGAGGAAGCAGTTAGAACCATGCTTGGCTTTGAGCTTCGCCATATTGGTGTAAATTGCGAGGATGAGGCAGAGGCGGATTCTGTAGCTTCTAGATATGATGAACTGTTTGGCTTTACAAAGAAAGTTGGAAACAGCTCTATTTTTGCAGGAATTGAGATTGAGGCTATGAAGAAGGCTGGCCGTGGTAAGAATGGGCATATTGCGATTGGGACAAACAGTGTAGCACGCGCTAAAAATTATCTGGAGTCTGTAAAGGGCATTTCGTTCCTGGAAGATTCCGCAGTTGTAAAGAATGGTAAACTGACAGCGATCTATATGGAAGAGGAGATCGGTGGATTTGCGATTCATCTTGTCCAGAAATAGGGGTATCAGATAAAAAAGAAGCATGAAAAGGGGCATCACATAGCAGGTGATGCCTCTTTATGCACATAGTTTGTATGGATGGGGATTGTAGATCTGTATAGGAGGTGTATATGCGATATCAGATCAATATGATAACAAAAGAAGACGGCTGGATTGTTTTGGATACGGATGGTTATGGATCAGAACCCATTCGCTTACTCGCACAGAGTATAGCGCAGGAGCTAGGACAAGAAGTCGTTCAGCCATATGAAGGGGATGCGCAGTTTATGATTAAAAATGATCCATATAAGTTGTTGTTTCAGTATGATGGATTGTTTGGAACAGTAGTAATACTGGACAAGCTAGAGGATCAGGAGGTTGTAGTAGAGCTATTACAACGTCATTTTGCAAAATTAAAGGATAAGAAAGAGGAAGGAGGCATATAGTTATGATAGATAGTAATTGTGCTTACTGCGTAGAAGGTGAACTGGTGGCAAAGTTCGGCATCAAGATTTGTGAACTTGATGCCACAAAGGTTTATTTATTTAAGGAGCAGAGCCATAAGGGAAGAGTGATTGTTGCTAGTAAACATCACGTTAGCGAGATGATAGAGCTTTCAGAGCAGGAGCGAAATGCGTTCTTTGCGGATGTAAATCATGTTGCGGAGGCGATTCATAAGGCTTTTTCACCTGACAAGGTCGACTATGGTGCATATGGGGATACAGGTCATCATCTTCATTTTCATTTAGTGCCAAAGTATCAGGAAGATCCATTTGAGTGGGGAAGTACATTTGCGATGGACCCTAAGCAAAAGACACTTACAGATGCAGAGTATAATGAGATTATTACAGCGTTGAAAAAATATTTGTAGTCTATACAAAAGAGTGTCCTAAACAGGTGTAAAAAGGAATAACGACGTGCTTCTAGAGAAAAATAAGCCAATATCATGAATGTAGTTTATGTGTATTTTTAAATGTTGACAATGCCCATGAGAGAAACAGGCAGAAAAGGAGAGTGCGATGGGAGTTAAAGTTTTGCTTGATACAGTAGACAAAGTTCGAGATTTTGTCAATATTACAAGGAGTACTCCTTATGATATTGATTTAATCAGCGGTAAAAATACATATCTTGATGCAAAATCACTTCTCGGTGTGTTAAGTTGTGATTGCAGAAGACCTCTTATTTTGGATATTCATGCAGAGAAAGAAGAACGCGCAGAATTTATTAGCAGAATCGAGAAGTATGTAGTGGCCTAATTTTTGTAGTTTTATAGAGACGTCCGTTTCGTGTTGATGGCATATCCTTAGTAAGAGGATGTGCCATTTCTATTGCGAAGGCAAAGGAAAGTGAGATTATTATGAATAAAGTTGAAGATAGCAAGATTGTTTTGCAAGGTTTTTGCAGATGCGTCAACGTAAATACCCTTATTGAAACGATTATAGTAGGCAAATCGAGCATACAAAAAGTAAAGATTTATTGTAAATTCATAGGTGGTATAAATCAAGAAAGGCGTATTTGCTGATAGGAACGTGTTTTTAATCATGTATCGGTGAATATACCCTTCTAAAATATGTCAATGAAAAGGTAAATATTTGGTGCGCATAAGTCAGAAGTAAGGTTCCTTACTCAGTGGTGTGATGTGTTTTTTTGTATAGTAATGGGGAGGTGCCATAGTATTTCTTGAAAGTTTCACAATAATAGCTTGCGCCGCCAAAACCATATTCATAGGCAATATCTGTGATTGTTTTATCAGAAGCAAGCAATACCAAAAGACTTTTTCTCAGACGCAGTTTTGTAGTATATGTAATAGGGGTGTCACGCAAATACTTTTTAAACAGTAAGGAACAACGACTCTTGCAACAAGCACCAGACAGTGCAATGTCTGCCAGAGTAAGATGTTGCATAAAATGCTCTTCTATATAAGTAATCATGTTTCTAAGAGAGCTCAATTCTTGCGATTCTATTTTTGGAATAGGAGATTCCATATCAAGATTCTCATACAATACTTTCATGATTCCAATAAATTGTTCTATCAATATAAAGTATGACAAACCGTTTCTAGAAGTAGTATCAAAAGAATGATACAAATATTCTAAAGCTTCTAGAATAGATTGGTTCCAGCCATACCGATTGAGATATAAATAAGGGTAGGTAAGATTGTCTGTGATGGGTTCAATATAATTTTGATAAAACCATTCATTTCCTTGTAACAATTCAGGAGAAAGCAAAATGCAGATAAATTCACATTCATGATGGTTTACTGAAAATCCATAGTGAAGTTGCCGACTATTTACAAAGATTCCATTTCCTTCAGTCAGTTCAATAAGTGTGCCATTTACATTGTAGGTCATCATTCCTTTTTTGATTACAATAAACTCAAGTTCGCGGTGCCAGTGACTGATTGAGGAGTAATCAGGATAGGAGGATAAAACACTATATGCGACATAGGCAGGAAATAAAGGGTTATTATAGGCAACAGTCTCTGAAGCATCAACATTAAACGTAGCACAATATCTCACATTACTATTCATATACAGCCTCCCTGTTACAAACTACCTATGACTTCTTTATAAAAGAAGATTGTTATATAATTATAGACTATATTGAAAGATTGTAAAGTAAAAATGTGATATTGTCAAATAGTAGAGTAAGACTTTAAGTGGGAACACATGATGCAATCATGTTAGGAAAACTAAGTCAGAATTCTAAATCTATGGTATCATAAACATCGCAGATAATAGTTGTATTTAATCTCTTTATGGCAATTTTTGTTATAGGAGAAAATAGGTTTGTAGCACAATAGTATGGAAACAGACAACATTTCTAAAGTAATCGGGATGGATGAAAGGCAATTCTCATTGAAATAGGAAAATAGGATGTTGTGATTGCAAAAGTAGATGAATGGCCACAAGAAGCTATTATATGACAAAAATGGAGGAAATGAAAATGGAAGAGAAAAAAGTAGTTACAGAGTCAACACAGACAAAGATGACAAACAAACAAAGAAGAGATGCAGGATTGGCATATATCTCGGATGATAGTATTTTTGAGGAACAATTGGTATGTAGAAAGATTTTACAGAGGTTGAATTTTATGGATCGCTCTGATTTTGCTGGGATTCAGGCAGTAGTGAAAGAGCTTTTTGGAGAATCAAAGGACGCCTTTGTAAATCCACCCTTTTATTGCGATTATGGCAAACACATTAAAGTTGGAAAAAATTTCTTTGCAAACTACAACTGTACTCTGTTAGATGTTGCTACGATTACGATTGGGGATAACTGCCAGATGGCTCCTAATGTGGCAATTTATACAGCTGGCCATCCAATCCATCCTGTTAGCCGCAATTCAGCCTATGAATATGGCAAGGAAGTGACCATAGGAGACAATGTGTGGATTGGCGGCAACACAGTAGTTTGCCCTGGTGTACATATTGGAAACAATGTGGTGATTGGAGCGGGGAGTGTTGTGACAAAAGATATTCCTGATTGGTGTATCGCCGCTGGAAATCCATGCAAAGTCATTCGTAAAATTTCTGACGAGGACAAAAGAAAGCTGTTTCGAAATGAGGAGATTGATGAAGAGGCATGGAATGATATTGTGAGTCGTATGCAATTTTAGAAACCGTTTGGCCCTATAAGAATCGTACAGTCGATTCGATAGGGTCAAACGGTTATTAATTTTAGACAGAATTTTATATTTTCCTTGACAGAACAGACTACATACAGTAGTATACAATAAAAGACTACTCAATGTAGTCTGAAGGGGGGGAAATATGGCAGAGATACAATTAGGAGTGATTGAGGCGCGTTTTGCAGATATAATTTGGGAGCGCGAGCCAGTTACATCATCTGAACTAGTCAAGTTAGCGGCAGAAGCCTTTACCTGGAAAAGAACAACTACACATACAGTATTAAAACGATTGTGTGAAAAAGGATTGTTTGAGAACAATAAAGGAACTGTGACTTGTTTGATTTCTCGTGAACAATTTTATTCTATGCAGAGCAAAAAATTTGTGGAGGATACTTTTGATGGTTCTCTTCCTGCATTTATTGCTGCTTTTACAAAAAATAGCACATTGACATCTAAGGAGGCTGAGGAGATTCGAAAAATGATTGATCGTGCAGAGGAGGGATAGCAATGACTGAAATTTTTTTGGAACTATTGAATAAAAGTATTGCAGCAAGTTGGCTAATGTTGGCAATCATCACACTTCGATTGTTTTTGAAAAAAGCACCTAGTTGGCTTTTTTGTATGCTCTGGTTAATGCTTGCGATTCGTTTGATTTTTCCTGATTTTGTGGAAAGCTCACTTAGTCTGATACCACGCGCAGAGGTTTTTCATTCAGATGGCATAGTAGATGTACAAAATACAATGATTGGCAATAAACCTACCGTAATCCATAATATACAATATCCAGCAGTTGATGGTATGGCTGTGCCAAAAGGACAGACCAATTCCTTGCATATGTGGTTAGAATGGGCAGCGATTGCGTGGATTGCTGGTATGATTGTATTCATTGTGTATGCTCTTTTAAAACTTTGGCGCATCTATAGCCCCCTGCAAGAAGCAGTGCCCCTACACGATTCGATTTGGATTTGCGATGCTGTTCATTCTCCATTTATTTTGGGACTAATCAAACCAAGAATCTATCTCTCCTCTAGTATGGAGAAGGATCAAATACCTTATGTTCTCGCTCATGAACAGGCTCATTTGCAGCGAAAAGATCACTGGTGGAAATTGCTTGGGTATTTGATACTGATAGTGTATTGGTTTCATCCATTGGTATGGATCTCATATAAGCTATTCTGTACAGATCTTGAACTTGCTTGTGATGAAAAAGTGATTCGTAATATGAATATAGAAGATAAAAAGGCATATTCCCATGCGCTTGTTGCTTGTAGTGCGCACAATAAAAGAATCATGGCCTATCCTCTTTCATTTGGTGAGATTGGGATAAAGCAGCGGGTTAGAGCAGTCTTGCAGTATAAAAAGCCAGCATTTTGGATGATAGTGGTTGCGGCGATCGTATGTGTGATAGTAGGAGTATGTTTTTTGACGAATCCACCGCAGGACGCCTTTGATATTAAGATTGTGATTCCAGCAGAAAGCAAAGATGCTATTTATTATTCAGAGATGGAGATTTCACCTAACAAAAATAGCATACATCTCTTATCTGGGCAAGAATTAGGTGATGTAGAGGTATTGTTACAACCTATTGAAGTAAAAGAGGAAGATGCCTATAATGAGCCTATTTATTTGACATCAGGATCATCCACAAAAGTAGACGTGGAGAAAGGCGCGTGGTTTCGGATTGGGGTTGTTCTGAACAATCCAACATCACAAGATCGTGTTATATATATACGTGTAGAGCAAGTTACTGTGCGGATTGCCTCCAGAAACGAAGAGGAGTCTATTCAATATGATCTCATTCCTATGGTCAAAGTAGATGGGCAATATTATTATGATACCAATACAGAAAGTATACGTCAAAATCGCAGTGCAGATGTTGACGGAGAAATTACATCTACAGTAGATAGTTCAGAGATACCACAGGAAAATAATGAGTCAAATTTTGGAATAGGATATAAGTATCAATATCTAAATGAGAAAAGCATTGAAATATATATAAATGAGGGCTGGTGGATTTTTGAAAGGCGAGATAATGAGGATGGGACACTTCAATATAGTAATTTATCTATAGATTCGGAGGATCATAAAGAACAGAATGTAATAGATATAGAGGAAGCTATTCGGATTGCCATACTAGAGAACAATACATCTTCATATCCAAAAGAATATGATTTTGCGTGTTGTGATTTTGTCGTATTAGAAACATTGTCTGCAACGCCTTTAGCTGGAGATACTTCTCATACAATTACATACTATGGCTGGGCAATGTATAAAAATTATAACATATCACCAGAAGGGATAGAGGATGTTGGAGGAAGTCACCTTCCAGTTGCATTGACTTTTATATTGAATGAGAATGGTTATCAGTTGCAGGAATATTGGAAACCACGTGAAGGAAGTTATTTTGTATCAGATGTTCACGATAAATTTCCAGAACATATTGTTGCGGATGGAGTGGATAGCCAAAAATTTGGTGTACAACAAATACAAAATTGTTATAGACAAGCTATACAGTCGAGTGGTCTTGATACAGAATATGTGATCGAAAAATTAGTAGATAGATTGTGTTCTAAATCGAACCCATTTTCCAATCCACAAAAGTATATAGAGGAACAACCTATAGTGTATCGTGAATTAATCTATTATGGGGAATATACGCTTGCTTATTGCATAGGACGTTTTGAGCAGGGCAAAGAAACAGGACTAGACGGAAAAGTGATGGCGATACTTTGTGAAGAATTATTGCAAACCCAAGGAAAAATTCCCGTGGACGCCGCTACAGCAGAAACTGGACAATTTTGGTATGATACACTAAAAGCGCATGCCAGCAACAGGATAGAATCCTATCTAAAATAATAAATGCAATGTAGAATAAATAGTATTTTTATAACAGTTTGGCCATTGTGTGCGAAACTGTTATATTTTCATCACTATAATTTCATACAAAGCCATGTATTTTCTCAACAATCAACCAAAATACATAGGAATCGGATTGTATTACAATAGACTTATAACTTGTAATTGGTAAAAAATAGCCAAACTTCTTGACTTTATGTGACAATGTGGGTAGGATTATTTTAGGTTAATAAATAGATATAATAGAAAAAGTAAGGACGACTAGCATAATATAATCAAAAAGATATGGGATAAGCGTAAGATTGCACAAAGAGGAATTAAGGAGGTTCGTGTGAAAAATAGTTCTAAGGCAGCAAAAGACACTGCCTAAGAACGATTAAGTCTGCATAGCAGACTTTTTTCACACAGGAAAAACGCAAAAGACTGTGTTTTTCATTTCTATTTGAGCCGCCAAAGGCGGCAAGGGAGGTTCGTATGGATAATCAGGAAATAGACAAGAGACAAATATACGTGGTGGGACATAAAAATCCAGATACAGATTCGATTTGTTCGGCACTTTCGTATGCATATCTAAAAAATACTTGCGAAAATACGACGATTTACACTCCAGCAAGAGCAGGACAAATCAATCAGGAAACACAGTATGTACTCAATGCGTTTCATGCACAACCACCCGTATATCTTCATGATGTTATGACAGATGTAAGAGATATTGAGATGAATGTGGTAGAAGGAGTGACAGAGGATGTATCTCTAAAAAAAGCATGGCATCGCATGAGAGACAGGGGAGATGTCACAGTACCTGTTATCGATAAAAAGAAATTAGTAGGGATCATCACACTCGGTGACATTGCGAATGCATACATGGATGTGTATGATAATTGTATTCTATCACGCGCGAAAACTTCTTATAAAAATATCTTAGAAACGTTGGAAGCTCGCGTTGTAGTTGGAGACAAAAGTGGATATTTTGAGAATGGAGAAGTTGTGATTGCAACTGCAAATCCAGATGTTCTTGAGGATTACATTCATCCAGGGGATATGGTAATTTTAGGAAACCGATATGAAACGCAGTTGTGTGCGATAGAAATGGGAGCCTCCTGTGTGATTGTGACAATGGGGGCACGGATTTCCAAAACGATTCAGATCTTTGCAAAGGAGCACAATTGTATTCTAATTAACACTCCTTATGATACTGCAACCGTGGCGCGGCTTATCAATCAAAGTATGCCAATTGGATTTTTTATGAAGCGTGAGAAGCTTACAACATTCCGAATTACAGACAAAACAGAAGATATAAAAGTGATTATGAAGAAAAAACGCTATCATGATTTTCCTGTACTCGACGAGGATGATAATTATGTAGGCATGATTTCTAGACGTACTCTATTGAATTTGCGCAGAAAGCAATTGATTTTAGTGGATCACAATGAGGTTTCACAGACAATAGATGGAATAGAGTTTGCAGATATTTTAGAGGTGATTGACCATCATAGAATTGGTACATTAGAAACGGTAGCACCTGTGTTTTTTAGAAATCAGCCATTAGGATGTACATCGACGATTATTTATCAAATGTATTTGGAAAGAGGAATCGAGATTCCTAAAAATATAGCAGGACTTATGATGTCAGCGATTATTTCGGATACATTGATGTTTCATTCTCCGACAGCCACACAGATTGATAAGGATGCCGCATGCAAATTAGCTGACATTTGCGGAATTGATATTGAGGAGTTTGCCATCAATATGTTTGGCGCAGGGAGTAATCTAGGTGACAAGGCACCCGAAGAGATTTTTAATCAAGATTACAAGAATTTTTCTGTGAATGGTTTTGAGTTTGGAGTAGGACAGATTAATTCGATGAATAGTATAGAGCTTGAGGAGATTCGTGCAAAACTAGATTTGTACATAAAAGAACATTTGCCAGAATTGGGCGTAGAGATGTGCTTTTTTATGCTTACCAATATTGCTAATGAAAAGACGTTGTTATTGTGTTTTGGAGATCGATCGAGAGAGCTTGTACGTGAGGCATTCAAACTTCCAAAGACACAAAAGAAGTTTGAACTTAAGAATCTGGTTTCTAGAAAGAAACAACTGATACCAGCATTTGTATCGGTCTTACAACAGTGGGAGAAATAAGGAGCTTCATAGCGCTATCTAAAATTTTCTGTGAGAAAGGCGAAAAAATAATGCAATATGTTTTGAGTTCAATCGTTTTTTTGGTGGTATGGTGTGTGATAATATATATTCTATATAAAAATGGCCGTCTGACAATTGGTAACAAATGTACTACTATTGTTACCAATTCGTTTCAGGGAGGTAGAAACCGCTATAAGATCACGTTATCTTCTAGCAGTGGATATCGAAGACATATGATTCGAGTAAAAGGAGGTAAGGTATATCAGTTTATTTTTGATGTTGCCTTAACTAGCGGCGATATTTCTGTAGAGTTGTATGATAATCAAAAAGTAATCATGTTTTTAGACCAAAATAAAAGAAGCGGTACAGTGGCTTTTGATAAGAGCAAAAGTTGTTGGCTTGTTTTTCAGTATACTTTAGCAAGTGGACAATGTGAGTTGGAGTGGAATTTACAACATACCAAAAATATATGATATAAAAAATATATTCAGGGAATCTCTAAGAATGATGATCTTATAATGGCAAAGTAAACTCTCATCATGTATAGCCTGCCGTCTGGTGGGCCGCATGGCCATCCATACTATGAAAGTCAAAGACTTTCATAGTAAACTCTCATCATGTATAGCCTGCCGTCTGGTGGGCCGCATGGCCATCCATA
>CAJUHQ010000036.1:26697-28303 GCA_910586095.1 uncultured Lachnospiraceae bacterium
CTATGAAAGTCAAAGACTTTCATAATAAATTGTATTGAGATTGCAAAGATCATATAGACAATTGTAGATTTCTTGTACACGTGATGAGTAAAGGAATTTGATACTAGCTCTATAATACAAAAAACACCGCAGAACCTGTGATTCTGCGGTGTTTTCGTATTATTAAGTAAATCGGAGTGACAAGATTCGAACTTGCGGCCTCCACCTCCCTAAGGTGGCGCTCTAGCCAAACTGAGCCACACCCCGCTGCTAAAAACGCGTCTGCTATGTAGTAGCGACAGTGTATAGTATACACAGGTATAATAAAAAAGTCAAGAAGAAAACTAAAAAAATTGAAGTTTCCAATAATTTGTAACAGTTCAGCCATGCAAAATTGAATATACAAAATGCTGTTGGGAGCTTGCTCGCATAAGGCATTTTGTATATTCGATTTTATAGGGCGGACGCCCGACATGAAATAAGTTGTTGGAAATAGCCAAAATGAATTGTCAGATGGTACAATTCGACAACTTATAAATGGGTATGGCTGAATAGTAACAATAATTTCAAAAAATTAGTAGAAATACTTGACAATTGTCAGACAATTTGGTATATTGTAGATGTGTTCGTGATAACTCCAATCACGAGAGAGCATTTTAAATGCTTTTCACTTAACTCTTTTTCAATATAGTAATCCTTATGAGAAGGCTTTTTTCAGGCAGTATCCTCCCAATACTTTGCTGTCGAAACAAGGCCTTCTTTGTTTGGTATAGGACAAAGCTTGTGCCTGTTTGGAATATGTATTATAATAAAAATCAGCAGTTAAAAAAAGAGATTTTAAAACAAGGGTGTATTGAAATTATGTGAAAAGGCACAGGATTTAATAAGAATGGAGTATGAATATGGAAATAAGAGAGTTACTTGAAAAAGTACAAAGTGGTAAGATGTCAATCGCGGAAGGTGAAAGTTATCTAAAACGCCAACCATTTGAGGATATAGGATTTGCAAAGTTAGATACACATAGAGCAGTGCGCTCAGGCTTTCCAGAGGTAGTCTATTGCGCAGGCAAACCTGATGAATATCTAGCTTGTGTATATCAGAAATTGTACGATCAAAACGGGGAGGTATTTGGAACGCGGGCAACTAAAGAACAGTATCTGCACGTCAAAAAAGTGCTTGATTTGGTAGAGTATGACAGCATATCACGGATATTGAAAGTAGAGAAGAATGTGGAGGAGAAGATATCAAAGCGCATAGGAAAGATTGCCGTCTGTACAGCAGGAACAGCAGATATACCGATTGCGGAGGAAGCTGCCCAAACCGCGGAATATTTTGGATCGTATGTGGAACGAATCTATGATGTTGGAGTGAGTGGTTTACACAGGCTTCTGGCAAATACAGAAACTATACAAGAGGCGAACTGCGTGGTGGCAGTAGCTGGTATGGAAGGCGCGCTTGCTAGTGTGATAGGCGGACTAGTAAGCAATCCTGTAATTGCGGTGCCAACATCCATTGGGTATGGTGCTAGTTTTCATGGTTTGTCGGCGCTTCTGACTATGATTAACTCTTGTGCAAATGGTATTGCAGTAGTCAATATTGACAATGGGTATGGTGCGGGATATATGGC
>CAJUHQ010000037.1 GCA_910586095.1 uncultured Lachnospiraceae bacterium
GCCTGTGCCCAGCCAAGAGGCACAAAAATCCATGCCATCGCACTGCCAATTTTAGCCAAAATACTTTTGTCGAGCTGTTGGGCTTCCAACATACCAAACCTGCTATCTGACCATCCAAAACTCATCAAAAACCAAAGTACAATTGTTGATAATAATATAATCGTTCCTGCTTTTTTAATAAACGACCATCCGCGCTCCCACATACTACAAAGTACATTGCCTACTGTTGGCCAATGATATGATGGAAGCTCCATCACAAAGGGAGCAGGTTCCCCCGCAAACAGCCTAGTCTTTTTTAATATAATTCCTGAGCAGATAATCGCCGCAATCCCTACAAAATATGCACTCCAGGAAATCCAACCTGAATTGTTAAAAAAAGCTCCTGCAATCAATGCTATTATTGGAAGTTTTGCGCTACAAGGCACAAAAGTAGTAGTCATAATTGTCATCTTGCGATCACGTTCATTCTCAATTGTGCGCGATGCCATAATACCAGGAACACTACATCCGCTGCCAATTAGCATTGGAATAAATGATTTCCCCGAAAGTCCAAACTTGCGAAAAATGCGATCCATAATAAACGCGACGCGTGCCATATATCCACATGCTTCCAAAAAAGCTAAGAATAAAAACAACACTAGCATCTGTGGAACAAATCCCAATACTGCTCCCACACCCGAAATAATACCATCCACAATAAGCCCTGTCAACCAACCTGCACATCCGATTCTTTCAAAAAAATTCTGTGCTCCTGGCACAATCCATTCACCAAACAAGACATCATTTGTCCATCCAGTCATCCAATCTCCTATGGTAGTCACAGACACATAATACACCAAAAACATCACTGCTGCAAAAATAGGTAATGCCAAAAATCGGTTGGTCACAACCTGGTCAATCCGATCAGAAATTGTCTTCTTTGTACCATTTTTTGTCTTTGTCACACATTCATTTATAATCGATGATATGTACTGATAACGCTCATTGGTGATAATACTTTCTGTGTCATCATCAAACTGTTTTTCCAACTGTGTGATCTGTGCTGTTATATCAGGTACATTTTTCATTCTCTCTGTAATCTTGTGATCTCCCTCTAACAACTTAATCGCAAAAAACCGTTTTTGCTCTATGGCAATACTCGAATCTATCTTATCCAGAATTGTTTCAAGAACTGTTTCCACTTCCTTTGCAAATTTGTGTACAGGTACAGTCACTTTTCCTTGCTTTGCCAAAGTTATTGCTCGCTTAGTAATCTCTTGTATCCCTATTCCCTTTAATGCCGAAATCCCTATGACTTCACACCCCAATCGTTTACTCAATAAATCAATCTGTATGTGATCTTTTGTCTTTTCTAAAATATCAATCATATTGACCGCCATAATCACTGGGATGCCCAATTCTATTATCTGTGTAGAAAGATATAGGTTTCTCTCGAGATTGGTGCCATCCACAATATTGATAATTGCATCTGGCCTCTCGTCAATTAAATAATTCCTAGCCACAACTTCTTCTAGCGTATATGGCGAAAGAGAATAAATACCTGGCAAATCGACAAGGATTACATCCTTATTTTTCTTTAACTTACCTTCTTTTTTCTCTACTGTAACTCCTGGCCAGTTCCCCACAAACTGATTAGAACCCGTCAGTGTATTAAATAGTGTTGTTTTCCCGCAATTTGGATTACCTACCAATGCAATTGTTACCGACATTATGCTCCTCTTTTCTGTGCTGCCTGCGCACTTTTTTATTTTTTCTACAAAATTGCAACTTATTATATCTTTCTATCTTTTATTATATATAACTATTTTTAGTTATATTAATCTAACTATAAATCTTAAAAAAATGTGCCTTTTCGCACACATACTTTTTTATTCTACTAGAATCAATTCTGCATCCGCCTTGCGCAAGGACAATTCATATCCTCTTACTGTCACTTCAATGGGATCTCCAAAGGGTGCCACCTTACGCACATAGAGTTCAATTCCCTTTGTAATGCCCATATCCATTATGCGCCTCTTAACAGGGCCTTCACCTGTTAATTTTAACACTCTAACATTTTGCCCGCAGGCTATATCTTTTAATGTTCTCATTTTTTACAATCATACTCCTTTTCATTGTGTCACAATATTTATACTACGATTTTATTTGCCAACTCTTTGCCAATGGCTACGCGAGAATCCTTTACATTCACAATCATATTTCCATCTGTCTTAGAAATTACTGTCACAGTTGCTCCCTCAATAAATCCAAGCTTCTCTAAAAACTTTCGCGTCGCCTCTTTTCCGCCAACTTTTTTAATAATACCAGGCTCACCTGCTCCAATCATTGTTAAAGGCATTACACCACTCCTTCCTTTATCTACTAAACCGCCTCTAAATTTCTTAGTTTATATTTTTATAAGTTACCTGTAACTCTTTTTAGTTAGTATATGCTAATTTGTATAAGTTGTCAATAACTTTATTTTAATTTTTACTGTAAAAAATAAGCAACTCTTAACTGGCATCTGTCGATACCTTAGAGTTGCTTACTTTTTTAATCTGTTATTTATTTCTGGGGCAGCCCCGCAAATCCTGCCTCCAAGTCTGCATCTGTTGGAATATAGTCTACCATTTCTTTGTTGTTAAAGCGTTCATACGCTTTCATATCAAAGTAGCCTGTTCCTGTCAGTCCAAAGACAATTGTCTTTTCCTCTCCTGTTTCCTTACACTTTATTGCTTCATCAATAGCTACGCGAATCGCGTGTGCACTTTCAGGTGCGGGTAAGATACCTTCTACCTTTGCAAACTGTTGTGCCGCTTCAAAAACGGCTGTTTGCTCTACACTTCGCGCCTCCATCAATCCATCAGCATATAGCTGGGATAGCGTGCTGCTCATACCATGATAGCGAAGTCCTCCTGCATGGTTTGCAGATGGAATAAAACCACTTCCTAAAGTATACATTTTTGCCAGCGGACAAACGCGCCCTGTATCACAGAAATCATATACATAGCGACCTCTTGTCAGACTTGGGCAAGAAGCAGGCTCCACCGCAATAAATTTATAATCGCGTTCCCCACGCAACTTCTCTCCCATAAATGGTGAGATTAATCCTCCTAGATTAGAACCGCCGCCTGCACAACCAATCACTATATCTGGTACAATTTCATATTTATCTAAGGCCGCTTTTGTTTCCAACCCAATCACAGACTGATGCAATAACACTTGATTGAGTACACTGCCTAAAACATACCGATAACCTTCTGTACTGGTTGCCGCCTCCACTGCTTCAGAAATTGCACAGCCCAAACTTCCTGTTGTTCCTGGATGCTCCTCTAAGATTTTTCTTCCAACTGCTGTTGTCTCTGAAGGTGACGGTGTCACACTCGCACCATATGTACGCATTACTTCACGTCGAAATGGCTTCTGCTCATATGATACCTTCACCATATATACTTTACAATCCAACTCAAAGTAAGCACATGCCATAGAGAGCGCTGTTCCCCACTGCCCTGCTCCTGTCTCTGTTGTGACACCGGCAAGCCCTTGCTTTTTTGCATAATAAGCCTGTGCAATAGCAGAATTTAATTTATGGCTTCCGCTCGTATTATTTCCTTCAAATTTATAATAGATCTTTGCAGGTGTTTGCAGTTTCTTTTCAAGACAATACGCCCGCACAAGTGGCGATGGGCGATACATCTTATAAAAATTGCGAATCTCTACAGGAATATCAATATAGGGATTCTGATCGTCTAACTCCTGTTTTACTAGTTCATCACAAAACACCTTTCCTAATTCCTGCGCCGTCATAGGCTGCCACGTCGCCGGATTTAAGAGTGGTGCTGGTTTGTTTGTCATATCTGCACGCACGTTGTACCACTGCTTTGGCATCTCCTGTTCTTCAAGATAAATCTTGTACGGAATTTCTTTTTGGCTCATAATTTCTCCTCCTCCAAAATCATTGATTATGAAAAAATTTCATAATATGGTTCGCCCTGTAGCCTGACAAAACAGCAGACTTCGCATGATATTTGTTGCTGTGAAAATACAACAACAATGTTTCGTTATCAGTTTATCAGTGCAGCGTAATAAAGTCAATGGCAGAACGACTAAATATACTCACTATTTTTCCTCAATTTTGTTCAGTCTTTTTGTAATAAGCAGTCTCCACAGGCAGCTCTTGCTGTTTTAGAGAGTACTCTGCAAGTCGTTTTACAATGTAATAGAGTGTTGCAAAGAGTGGTACTCCAACAATCATCCCCATAAATCCCATCAGTTTTCCAAAAAGCAACATGGCCACTGTCACATAGAGCGCTGACAAGCCTGTCGAATTTCCAAGAATTCGCGGTCCAATCACATTTCCATCTAACTGTTGTAATACTATAACAAAAATCAAAAACTTAACGCACTCAATAGGAGAAACCAACAATACTAAAAATGCACTGGGAATAGCACCGATAAATGGGCCAAACATTGGAATAATATTGGTCACACCGACAATGACACTAACCAACAGCGCATATGGTATCTTCAAAAGAGTCAAACACACAAAACAAAGAATCCCTACAATCAAAGAATCCAGCAACTTTCCAGAAATAAATCCACTAAAAATTTGATCTGTCTGATGTACAGCTTCCATAACAATACGATTAAAACGCTTATTTCTACTCACTGCATAAAATAACTTTTTGCACTGAGCCAAATAGCGCTCTCTGTCTAACAGTAAATAGATTGTCACAACAATAGATACCATCAGATTCACCATTGCGGAACCAATCGACAACACACTGCTTGCCACAGTAGAAACCGTAGAGAGCAAGTTTGTCTTTGTCCATGCAATCAAAGAGGTTTCGATAGATGTCACCATTTGCATGACAGTTGCAGCCGCCTCACTATCTGACTCTAGATATGTACTTAGCCTTGTCAATTGAGTTTCCAACATCCTAGGCAGGTCTTCCACAAGCCCTTTAACGCTCTCTGCCAACTGAGGAAGAACCAGCGCGCAAAACAATCCCAGCACGCCAAAAGACAGCACAAGCGTCAAAAAAACAGAAAGTGGTCTTGCAACGCGTGTCAACTGTTTGACTTTGTTGCATTGTCTCTCAAAAAACGTTGCAATTGGACAAAGCAAATAAGCAAGTACTATACCGACAATCACTGGCTGAAGTGCTGATACGATCACTCTCCATATGGATTGGATCGCCTCATAGCGCAAAAGCAGAAAGAAAAATAAGATGGTTGCTGAAAGACTTGCAAAAATCGTAACACCCATCCTCAAATAAAACTTTTTGTTCGGTTTCATAAACAATCCTCCTATTGTACGTTTGCTTTCTATATATCCTGCTGTTATACAGACATTGCAAAACAAACGTTTAGTATTTTATCATGGGCCACTGACCTGCCTATCAACAAGTCTTCCTATCACAGATTGTAGCCAGTATGGCTATATTGTAATATACCACATCTTCTTTTACAATAATAACTTTCTAAAACACTCATGAAATTTCTTTGCACAACCATTATGACAAAGCCCCCAAACCTGCGTATTCTCTCGCACATTCAGGGGCCTTTTCAAAATTTTATACTTATTCTTTATTCAAATACTCTAGATTATTGCGGATCAACTCACACCGCTGCTTCACACAGTCTGGAGAACGTCCTGGATCTTGTGGAGTGTTAAAAAGATAATCTTCTAAACGATCAATCGTTGTGGTCGCCACATGCATTCTAGTATCAGACGACGCATAGTAAAGATATACATCTCCATTGTCGCGTGCAATCGCTCCATTTGTAAACACTACATTGGACACATCACCAACACGTTCCCATCCAAAAGGTACTAAGAAAACTCCTGAGGGCTTGGCAATTACACAAGATGGATCTTCTAGCGCAGTCCCAAATACATAGAGGACATATCGAAGTCCTGCCGCTGTGTTGCGCACTCCATGTGCAATATTAATCCAACATCTTTTTCCTTTTATAGGAACTGCACCCGCACCATTTTTGGACTCTGTCAATGTGTGATAGACTCTTTCACTGATGATCTTCTCCTCATCAATCACTGCATGTTCAATATCCTCACAAGTTCCAAAACCAATTCCACCACCACTTCCAGTCTCGATAAATCCATCCATTGGTCTGGTATAAAATGCATATTTGCCATCTACAAACTCAGGATGAAGCACGACATTTCTCTGTTGTGGAGAGCGAAGCGTTTTGAGATTATCCAACCGTTCCCATGTTTTTAGATCCTTTGTGCGAACGATTCCCGCCTGTGCCACCGCCGCAGAAAGATCTGTACTGCTTAAATCCTTGCTCTCAGAGCAAAATACTCCATAAATATAGCCATCCTCATGCTTGGTGAGGCGCATATCATAGACATTGGTTTCCTCAGGACAAGTGTCTGGTAGATTGATCGGATAGTCCCAAAACTGAAAACCATCAATTCCTGTATCGCTCTGTGCCACTGCAAAAAAGGATTTTCTATCATTCCCTTCCACTCTGGCAACCAGATAAAATTTTCCGTCTATCTCGATTGCACCCGAGTTCATCACTGCATTGATTCCCAAACGCTCCATAAAATATGGGTTTGTCTGTGGATTTAAGTCATAGCGCCAAAATAAAGGCACATGCTCTCTAGTGAGCACAGGATACTGATAACGATCAAAAATCCCATTATAAAAATCACTTTTTTGATTCTTTGTGTGAATCAATTTTTCATACTTTTCTTGTTCTACATAATATCGCTTATGAAACATGGCCCCATCCTTTCTGAAATCACTTGTTTGCTACCTATTGTTCTTTTTCCAATCTCCAAATTACTTCCATACACATTCTTCCATTGTGATAAGGACATTTCCACGGCTCTACAATTGGTTTCTCCAAAGGTTTGTGATTTTCATCCAAAGCCCAAAACCACTCAGAGCCTTTTCTTTTGTCGATCAGCCAAGTCTGTATATAATTCCAAATTTCTTCTGCTGCCTGTAGATACTCTGTATGTGTGGAATCTTTTTGATATCCATTTAAAAAACCTACAACTGCTTCTGCCTGTACCCACCAAACTCGTGTGGTGTCTATCTGACCATTTTCTGCCTCATTCCACAGAGAATGGTCATGGTATGCGCGTTCATAAATATTGGCAGTGATTTTTCTAGTAATAGGAGAAAGCTTTTGTGTATATGAAGGCTTATCTAGTATTTCTAGTGTCCGATCAATCAGCCATGCTGTCTCAATATCATGTCCATATGAATACAGATCAATCAAACTATTCCAGGTGCGATCAAAAAACACTTCCTGCCTTCCCTTTTCCTCGTTATAGATATGATTTGTTATCAAATCTAAAATATCACATAGTTTGCCTGCTATTGTCTCCTGTTTTGAAACGCGATAAAGCTCTGTGTATGCCTCCATCACATGCAACAGTGTATTCATAGTCTTTTCGGCCATCACTCCATTTTCAGACAATTTCTCATTATCCCTAGGGCCAAACGCAGCATCAAATGCTTCTAGATACCCGTACTCATCCTTACACTTTTCCTCTATAAGTTGAAATAGAGACAGCGCTGTACAAAGAGCTTTTTCATCTTTTGAGACATCATAGTACGAGGATAGCGCATAAATGGCAAACGCTTGATTATATGTATGTTTAGTATCGTCTTCTATCTTTCCATCATATGTCAAAGACCAGTAAATTCCTCCGTGCTGATTATCTAAGCAGTGCTCCTGCAAAAAACGATATGCATGATGTGCGTGTTCTAGCAGATGATCCTCTTTTAACAACTTGTAGGCATTGGAAAAAAACCACAAAATTCTACTATTTAGAATACATCCTTTCTCTGCTTTTGGATCGCTTATAAGGTCATATCCTACATAACCACAATAACCGCCATACTCTTCGTCCCGAAGCTTCTCCCAAAAGGGAATCAGATCGCATATTAAGTGCTTTTTGACTTGCGCTTCAAACATCTCTTTTCTCCTTCTTATCTCCTTCCAATTTCACTGTCTGCCTCTCGCACCACACTATTTTCTTTGATATAAGAAACCACTTCCTCCACGGTAGTGAATGCAAGTCCCACATAGCTGTCTGCTGCACCATAATAAACAGCTATGCGACCTGTCTGTGCGTCATGTATTGTAGCACATGGGAAACATACATTTGGAACAAATCCTCTTTCTTCATACCAGGTTTCTGGTGTCAATAAGAAATTCTGGCAGCGATATTTTACAATAGATGGATTGTCAATATCCAAAATAGCACCGCCGATACTATACACATAACCATTGCAAGTCCCTGTCACCCCATGATAAAACAACAACCATCCTTCCGTTGTTTCAATAGGTGCCGCGCCGCCGCCAATCTTTAGAGCCTCCCACCATTCTGAGCTTTTACCCATCACATGACGATGCTTGCCCCAATAGATCATATCTGGACTCTCAGACAAGAATATATCTCCAAAAGGAGTATGACCACTATCACTAGGACGCGACAACATCATAAAATTGCCATGGATCTTTCTAGGAAACAATACTGCATTTCTATTGAATGGCAAAAATGGATTCTCTATCCTAGTAAACACTTTAAAATCTGTCGTTTTTGCCATTCCAATAGCTGCACCATAAAAATCTTGGCACCAAATAATATAATAGACGTCCTCCACTTGAACCAGACGCGGATCATAGGCATATACTGGCATAAATGCCTCTCCATTTTCATCCACAAAAGAGATTTTGTCCTTGTCAAACTCCCAGTGGATCGCATCCTTGCTTCTGCCAAAGTAAATATAAGGAATCCCATTTGTCTGCTCACCGCGAAACACTCCAATAAATGAATCGTTATACGGGATCACCGCACTGTTAAAGATTCTTGCCACTCCTTCTACAGGATTCCGATCAATAATTGGATTTTCCTTGTAACGCCATACCGGCATCCATGATTTTGCATCTGTAGGCCGCTCCTGCCACGGCATATTGGGCACATTTGCCCCGATTATTTTTATTTCATTCATCGTATCACACACTCCATTCTAATTCAATATCTTTTATAAAAGCCCCACGACAGACCCTTTGTCTGCCACAGGGCTTGATGTCTATGACTAACCTGTACTGTCTAACGTTCTTTAGAACTTTTTAGTTTGCATGCTCTTGCATATACTTTTCATACTGTTCAGCCTGTGCACCGTGAATCTGTGTCAGCTCATCAATAATATCTTGAAGACCTGCATTTTCAAGATCTTTTATGTAAGAATCCCAGTCGTCTAGCGATTTATTTCCACCAATAACACCCCATGCATACTCTTTCATCATATCACCGATATCTGTACCCAATTCTGCATTCACTGTATATGCTGCTGGATTTCTCTTCTCAATCTTATGAGCGTATGCCTCACGGCTGCTCTCTTTTACCTTTTCAAATAAATCATTTGTCTCCTTTGTGTTAGCGATATTGCAGGCATCTTTTCTTGAGAACAGATCCTGGAACAAATTAATACCATAGTTATTTTCTGTATTCTCTGCGCCATCACCTGCGTGGATAATCTCATAGCTACCATCACCATTGTCTATGTAATCTCTGCCCTCAACGCCGAATCTCTTGTGCAAATAGTTTTCTGGTTGTGCCATGTCATCAAAAATTGCATACGCTCTCTCTGGATCTGAGCATACATTGGTGATACCAAAATAGCACCATGCTCCAATGGATGCAGGATTATCCTGAGGATGATCGTTGTCACCTTTTACCATATCAATAGGAACCCACTTAGCCCCTGGATTAGATGCATAGAATGACTGCATAGTTCCACTAGATGGATTGTTCCAGGTAACCCAACTATATGTCACGCCAAAACCACCATTTGCCATCTCCTCATCGCGGTCTGTATCCGTAATCATATTTGACTTAATGACACCATCTGCATACAATTTTGCAACTCTGCCCAGCCAAGTCTTGCAGTCTTCAGTAGCTGCTCCATAGACATAGGAACCATCATCATCCTTGATAAATTCCATCCATCCCTTGCCTTCGCCGCAACCCTGAATCCAAGGCCAAAAGCTTCTAAAATCATATCCATCACCGCTCAATCCATATGTGTCATCAATTCCATTGCCGTCTGGATCATCATTGGTAAATGCGTACATGCAAGCTTCCAATTCATCTAGAGTTGTCGGAACTTCTAGATTGAGATTGTCGAGCCAATCCTGACGTATCCAGAGCACTTCACACGCAGGCTCAGCCACATCACCAGGAATACGATACATAGCACCATCTTCGTTGGAAGCATAGAACAATACACCAGGATCAATGCTGTTGTAGTAGTCTCTCATAACAGTGTATTTATCCATATATGGAGCTACATCTACTAACAGTCCTGCATCCACCCACTTTGTGAAGTCATCTTCCATATTCCACCACCAAATAATATCTGGTCTTTGCGTCTCGTCTCCCATTAACAATGTGATCTTTGCGGTCGCATCAGACCATCCTGGCAAAGCGATCACCTCAATATCGAGATTGTAGCGCTCCTCCATCCACTTTTCCATCTCGCTGTCTGGCTGTGTATATCCTTGCAGACAAACCACTGAAAGTTTCATTTTCTCACTCTGATTTAGAACGTCAATTTTCTCGTCTGATACAGGAGTTTGGGTTGCTGTGTTTTGAGAACCCGTTGACTGATTTGCCCCCCCGTCTCCACCACAACCAGACAATATTCCGGCTATCATTGTTCCTGCTAATACCATTGCTACTACTTTTTTCTTCATTGTATTACCTCCCATTTATTTATTAGGCTACATACGCCATTTTTACAATCTCATGTATTACTTTTATCTATATTTTTATATGTTGTACTAACCTTTAACTCCGCCGATCATAACACCCTTTACAAAATACTTTTGTACAAATGGATATACGCACAAGATTGGCACAGTTGCTACAACTACAGATGCTGCTTTGATGGTAGCTGCTGTTACATTCGTGGTTGCAGCTACAGTTACACCTGCGGACTGCATAGCTTGGTTTGTGTTGGTCAGCATATAGCGCAACACTGCCTGCAACGCCCATTTATCTTTGGAATTGATATATAACACACTAGAAAAATAATCATTCCAATATCCCACTGCTGTAAATAGTGCAATAGTTGCTACTGTTGCCTTTGAGAGTGGCATGATAATCTTCCAGAAAATCGTAACATCATTCGCCCCGTCTAATCGTGCTGATTCCTCAAGACTTTCTGGCATAGTCTGGAAATTGCTCTTCATAATAATGACATTGTAGGCACTGATTAAGCCTGGTAAAATCAAAGACCAACGATTATCGATTAAATGCAAATTTTTCATCAAAAGATATCCAGGGATCATACCGCCACTAAACAACATTGTAAAGAGCACCAGCAAAGACAATGTCTTTGAAAACGGAAGGTCTTTTTTGGACAATGGATATGCTGTTGTCGCAGTAAACAATGTTCCTAAAATAGTGCTGGCAATTGTTACTAGAAGTGTGGTTGTATACCCCGTCCAAATAGACGGATCGCGAAATACTTTTGCGTATGTATCTAAATTAAATCCTTTTGGCCACAAGAATACACCACCTCTCGCAGTTGCTTCCACAGAACTAAAGGACATCATCACTACATGCCAGAAAGGATATACCATAATCACACAAAGTACTGTAAAAAAAATATAGTTGAAAATAGAAAATGCTCTCTCTCCATTACTTCTGCGAATTGTGGTCCCGCTTATTTTATTTTTCATAGTTCTACCATGCTCCTTTCCCTTCTTAGAATAGACCTTCATTGCCTGTTTTCTTTGCAATCTTATTGACGATCAATATTAGTACAAACGCAACCACAGACTTAAACATGCCAGCCGCTGTACTGAAGGAATAGTCATTCTTCTCAATACCCATTCGATAAACGTATGTATCAATGATATCTGCCACATCATAAACGTGTGAGGAGTACAACATAAAGATCTGGTCAAAACCTGCATTTAAGATATTTCCACAATTCATAATAAATACCACTACAATTGTTGGAATAATAGAAGGAAGCGTAATATTGGTTGCCTGTTTCCATCTACCTGCCCCATCAATAGATGCTGCTTCATAGAGCTGTGGATCGATACCACTAATTGCTGCAAAGTAAAGAATTGTGCCCCATCCCATGCCCTTGTAGATATCTGTCACAATCAACATTGGCACAAACCATTTAGAGTCAGTAAGAACCATAATCCTGCTTCCAGCAATCTTATTAATAAATGTAGTAATCAATCCATTGTCAGCATCCAACAATGTCATAATAATACCAGACAGAATAACCCATGAAATAAAATGCGGCAAGTACAACAATGTCTGGGAAACTTTTTTAAATTTTAAATTGCGCATCTCATTCATCATCAGAGCCAAAATAACTGGAATCGGAAAACCGATAATTAACTTCAACAAACTGATAACAACCGTATTTCGCAGTACTGGAATGAACGACCGCTTTGAAAACAACTTTATAAATTGATCCAACCCAACCCATGTACTTTGGGACGGATTGTACTGATTGTAATCCATAAAAGCAATTTTCAAACCATACATTGGAACATACTTAAATAAAGTAAAAAAGATAATACCTGGAATTAATAGGAAATACATCCATCGTCTTTTTACCATTTCCCGCCCGATTCTCTTGCACTTATCGCTCCAGCCTTCTGCGGCTGGGTTTTTACTTGCTGCCATTTTTACTCTCCTTTCCTTTTTCAAGTATTTGCTTATAAGTATCTGTTTTACCTTCTCTGTGGAATCGCTGCCCTCCTCTCCTTTGTTCTATCTCCAAGATCCTCTTATTCTTGCCCATGTTAGACACACAATTTTTGTAATTTATACCTATGGACAAATGAACAAGATAACTATATTCATTTCGCGAATGTCTTTATCTTTTGAAAAATCTTTGTTTATCTTGCCTTGTATTTCTCCTTTTTGCACAGTTGCTTTTGTACCTTGTTAAATATTGCATGATTTTGCATTATTAATTTTACTTTATGCATGCTAATTTTTCTGCAATATTTTAACCATTTCTTAAGTGATCTTTAAGTAAATTAAACACCTCTCTTGTCAATTTGTCAATATTTTTCTTATAAACATTTAATATTTATAAATTTTGTATAAATATTTGTTCAATATTGCACGATTTTGCATTATTATTTGTTATATTTTACCCAATTATTTTTTCTTAAAATAAACAATGACAAATCATTAAAGTTAATTTATAATAAATATAAGCTAAAAACTAGAACTTACAACCTATTTCATTTTCAACTTATTATTATGAAAGTCTTTGACTTTGATAATATGAATGGCCATACGACAGATCAAGTATGATGCGAATTTACTATAATAGGAGGATATCTTTATGGACAAATTAAACCTAACCCAAAACTGGCAGATGAAGATTCTTGGCGAATCGCTATCTGGCATGCCTACAGACTGGATCGAGGCAGAAGTACCAGGTTCTGTGTACAGTACTCTATTAAAAAAAGGAATAATACCTGATCCCTACTATCGAATGAATGAGTTAGATCTTTTACCTTTGATGAAACAAGACTTCTGTTTCCAGACCACATTTTCTCTGACGGACAAACAAATCTCAGAGGATGTTTTGTTGCTGCGATTTGAGGGAATCGATACCTTGGCAGAGATTGTGCTCAATAATGTATGTCTTGGACACTGTAACAATATGCATCGTGTCTGGGAATACAACATAAAGCAAACTGCAAAAGAGGGACAAAACTTACTACAAGTGATCTTGCGCTCCCCCACAAACTATATTGAAAAAGAAAATCAAAACATATTTACGGGAGGTTCTTTAGAATGTATGAAAGGATTTCCACACCTGCGTAAAGCACATTGTATGTTTGGATGGGATTGGGGACCACGTCTTCCAGATGCTGGCATTTTTAGAGCAGTCTCTATTTTATCAGGAAAAAAAGCACGCATCGATCAAGTTTATATGACACAGGAATGGAAAGAGAAGCAAGTAACTGTGCACTATCATATTTGGGTAGACTTTTTCACAGCACAAAGTGTCAACAACACTCTTGTTCTAAAAACATCTTTATACGATCCTGATGGTCATCTAATCGCTGAACATTCCTCTACCTGTGACACAGAAGTTTGGGGTGCAATCCAACTTGAAAATCCTAAACGATGGTGGCCACACGGTTATGGAGAACAACCACTATACACTATAGAAGTGCTTCTAGAGGATACCAATGAAAAGGTGCTCGATTCATTTACCAGACGAATCGGACTGCGAACTATGACTGTAAATACCACTAGTGATGCTTGGGGCGAATGTTTTGCCCATGAAGTCAACGGTGTAAAGATCTTTGCTATGGGTGCTGACTATATTCCAGAAGACAACCTTCTTTCTAGAACATCAAAAGAACGCACGAAAAAACTCCTTGCGGATGCCGTGGCTGCCAACCACAATTGTATTCGTGTGTGGGGAGGCGGCTATTATCCAGATGACTGGTTTTATGATCTGTGTGATGAACTAGGACTTCTTGTTTGGCAGGACTTTATGTTTGCCTGTGCTTCTTATGAATTGGATGAAGATTTTGAAAAAAATATTGTGGCAGAAGTGCGCGACAATGTACGTAGAATTCGTCACCATGCTTGTCTTGGACTATGGTGCGGCAATAACGAAATGGAAACACAAGTTTTGGATGGAGCCTGGCAGCCTTCTCCTAAGCAAAAATACGACTATATCAAACTGTTTGAATATATCATACCCAAAATTCTAAAAGAAGAAGACCCAGCCACCTTCTATTGGCCATCCTCACCATCTTCTGGCGGAAACTATGACAATCCTTGGGACGAAAATCGTGGTGATACACATTATTGGTCTGTCTGGCATGGGGATAAGCCCTTTACAGAATATCGAAAATATTATTTTCGATATGTCTCAGAATTTGGGTTTCAATCCTTTCCTTGTCTCAAGACCGTTGCTTCCTTCACCTTGCCAGAGGACCGAAATATTTTCTCTAGAGTGATGGAGATGCATCAGAGAAACAAAGCTGCAAACGGAAAAATTATGAACTATCTATCTGCAACTTACTTGTATCCTACAGATTTTGAAACCTTGCTCTACGCTTCTCAGCTGCTGCAAGCCGACGCTATTCGCTATGGGATAGAACATTTTAGGCGTTATCGTGGAAGATGTATGGGTACAATTGTATGGCAACTAAACGATATCTGGCCAGTTGCTTCATGGTCTAGTATTGACTATTATGGTCGATGGAAAGCTCTTCACTATGCAGAGAAAAGAGCTTTTGCCCCTGTCATGATTTCCTGTGCAGAGGTCGGTGAGTTAAGCGAACGTCCATTTTGTATTGAGGAGCCTAAACCTATAGAAAAATCCGCTACTCTTCATGTAGCAAACGAAACACAACATCCCGTAAGCGGAACTGTTGTATGGACACTACGCACTCCCGATAGCCAGATTCTTCTTTCTGGCAAAAAAGAGATTACAGTGGAAGCACTCGACGGCGTCTGGTTAGAGAAGCTAGACTTTTCAGACTATGATGAGCTTCAAATTTATCTTAGCTACGCTTTTTTGGTTAATGGAAAGAGCGTTTCTGAAAATACTTGCCTATTTACAGCCCCAAAACACTTTGCGTTTCGTGATCCAAAGTTGTCTTGGCGCCAAGAAGGCAATCTTTTGTTTGTGACGGCAAGTGCCTACGCAAAAAATGTGGAAATTGAGGGAATCGATGGAGATGTACGACTTTCAGACAACTTCTTTGACATGAATTCTGGAGAAAAGTGTGTAGAGATTGTAGAGGGATCGGCAACTAATTTTGCTATCAAATCCGTCTACCAGATCGGAAGATCCACTCTGTAATTGTCCACATTCTTCTCTCTTCTTCATAAGACTATACATACAAAAAGGAAACGTCTACTATTGAAACGTTTCCTTTTTGTATGCATATAACTATATAAAAAGATTCTATTTATTTGTGTATTTTAGCAGAGGAACGACGCAAAATAACCTCACCTGATACAATAATCTTCTCATAAGGCGCCTCCTTGTTTTGCATCCTCCACAAAAAACTTTGTACCATACGCTTCCCCAACCATTTTGCATTTACCTGAACTGTAGAAAAAAAAGGTTCGATCAACTCATCCTCATCATTGTCAAATCCAGTAACTGCCACATCCTCTGGCACACGAATTCCGTTCTTGCGAAATGCTATTGTCAAATATTGGGCAATCCGATCATTGCCACATACGACAGCTTCAGGAAAAGCAGTATGCTGTTCTACTAACTCATCAAATGTACTTTGAAAATAAAAATGATCGCTCTCCATATCGGGATACACCCAATCTGATGCCACTGCAAGACCTGCCTGCTCCATTGCCTTCAAATAACCCATATATCTGTCGTGCATGGTTTCATAAATACTACTATGCTCATTCAAAAAACCGATTCGACACATTCCTTGCTCAATCAGATGATGTGTGAGATATGCTGTCGCATTTAATCCTTCAATCCGAATCACATCCCCTAGCAGTTCTTGTTGTTGATCCCAATAGTAATCTAGCATAATCATATGAAAACCTTTTTCCTTGAGCTTCTTTAGATATTCCTGGCTAATTAACTTAATACAAAATATAGCGCTAATCTTTTCGTCTAATCCCAGTGGAAATTGATTTGCCTGCTCCTCCTCATCTGTTAGAACTGCTACCTGTGTCTGACAATGATTGCGGCTTGCCTCCTCCAAGATTCCATTAATTACTTTATCCCAATATACTGCTCTGTCAGGTTTGCGCAAAATCATAATATGATATGCAGTCTGTCTATATTCCTCCTGAACAGCAGTATCCTCCATATATCCTACTCTTCGCGCATACCGCAGAACCAGATCTCTAGTTTGTGGAGCTACCAAATTACTGTTCTTGAGCGCCATTGAAACCGTATTGCGCGACAGTCCTAACTCCTTTGCTATATTTTGTATTGTAATTTTTGCCATCTTTGCCTCCGTATTATTAACAAGAGCCTCCTTATATCTTATCTCTTGTAATATCTTTGTACCCTTCACCATAAATCTCATTGGCAGAGGTGATAATCATAAACGCATTTCGATCCTCATCTTTGACAATCTCTTCTAGTCTGGGTGCCATTTGCTTTCTAGTCACTACCATTAGAATTTCTTTCTTTTCGCGTGTGTAAGCTCCAATTGCAGGAATAATGGTAGTCGTAATTTCCAACTCATCCATAATTCTTTGTTTCATCTGATCTGGTTTACTACTTATGATAAATATCAGTTTTGCCTCATCTGATCCATAAAGAATTTTGTCCATCACAATCGAATCAATTACCACTGCTACTCCTGCATAAAATGCTACAGTCAAATCACGAAATACTACCCAAGATGCTAAGATCACCATACTGTCAAAGGCAAGAAATAGAACGTTTGTTTTGATATGTTTCCATTTAACGCGAAGCACCTTCACAATGATGTCTGCGCCACCAGTGGTTGCTCCTGCCTTAAACACAATAGCAAGTGCAGAGCCAAGCAATGTTCCACCCAAAACACTTGCAATCAACAAATCTGTCGTAACCGCCCCAAAAGGTGCCAACAGATTCATAAAAATTGCATTTAAAATCAACACGTACAATGTGGAACAGATAAAACGCCAACCAAACTTCCAAAATCCTAAAATCACAATGGGAATATTGAGCAATAAACTCAATGTTCCTGTTGGAATCGCTACAAACCGATTGATTAAAATCGCTATTCCCGTAATCCCACCAGGCGCAATATCGTTTGGATCGAGAAATAGACTGATAGAAACCGCGTAAATAAACGCTGCCGCCGTAATCATACCATATGTTTTTAGCATTTTGACTGTTTTTCCTGTTGTTGTCTTTACATGTTCCATCTCTTACCTCATTTAAAATTAAATGTTTGCTCTGACTTGTTTAGGTTGATATCCTTTCTCTTCTAATGTTTGAATAATCTGGTTCTTATGTTCTGTTCCAAAAGTTTCAAGTGTGATACGAAGCTCCACCGCCGCATTTCTATTGATAGACACAAACTGATTGTGTTCTAGTTTGATTACATTGCCATTCATTGATGCAATCACTCCAGAAACCTTTGTAAGTTCTCCTGGTTTATCTGGAAGTAGCACAGACACTGTAAAAATGCGATCTCTAAAAATTAATCCTTGCTGTACCACTGAAGACATAGTGATAATATCCATATTTCCACCGCTTAAAATAGACACCACTCTTTTGTTTGTTACATCTAGATGACGCAGAGCTGCCACTGTAAGAAGTCCTGAGTTCTCCACAATCATCTTATGATTCTCCACAATATCTAAAAACGCAGTTACCAACTCCTCATCTGGCACGGTAACAATCTTATCTATATTTTCTTTAATATACGAAAAAATATTCTTTCCAGGTGTTTTTACTGCTGTGCCATCCGCTATGGTATTGACTGCCGCAAGTGTCACAATCTCCCCTGCCTTGAGTGCTTCTTGCATACAGTTGGCTCCTGCTGGCTCCACACCAATCACCTGAATCTTAGGATTTAACAGCTTTGCAAGCGTTGATACTCCTGTTGCAAGTCCGCCCCCACCAATTGGCACAAGGATCACATCCACCAGCGGAAGCTCCTTAAAAATTTCCATCGCAATTGTTCCCTGTCCTGTCGCAACGGTCAAATCGTCAAACGGATGGATAAATGTATAGCCCTTCTCATCTGCAAGCTGATATGCATACTCACATGCCTCATCATACACATCCCCCTTAAGAATAACCTCTGCACCATAGCTCTTAGTGCGATTGACTTTCATCAAGGGGGTAGTCGTGGGCATCACAATAGTTGCATGTACATTGTATTTTTTGGCTGCATACGCTACTCCCTGTGCATGGTTGCCCGCCGAAGCAGTAATCAATCCTTTTGCGCGCTCTTCGGGCGAAAGGGTACT
This sequence comes from uncultured Lachnospiraceae bacterium, assembly GCA_910586095.1. Lineage (GTDB taxonomy): Bacteria > Bacillota > Clostridia > Lachnospirales > Lachnospiraceae > COE1. Next base: position 18,953 of record CAJUHQ010000037.1, read on the forward strand.
AATTTTATAATATGCTCCACGCACTTTGTAGGCTCCTGTAAGCTGCATATTTTCTGGTTTTAAATATACCTTGTTCCCTGTATGACTGCTGAGAAACTCGCTGTAGATCAACTTTGTCTCAGAAGTGACATTCTTGACAATCTCTGATGCTTCCTCAAATTTTTCAAGTGTGAGCATGTCTGCCATATATTCAATCCTCCTTTTTGTGTTTCACATCCCTTATTGATACTCTATAAATGTAATACCTATTAACATTTCCTAACTTACCAGAAAAACCATTTTTTCTTTTTTGGTTTATCTAAGCTTTCTTCCTCTGTTTCATCGTCATTATCAGACTCCTGTAGCGTTTCGGGTTCTTCATTGGAAGGCTCTTTTTCCTGCACATCTATCGTTTGAGCTTCCTGCTCCTCCTCTAGCTGCGTTTCATCAAAATCTTCTGTCTGATCTATATTAGAAGCTGTGACAATATTCTGTGTTTCCTCTGGTTTGATATCAAACAATGCATTTACAAACTCATCCGCATTAAACTTCTGCAAATCCTCAATTTTCTCGCCAACTCCAATATATTTGACAGGTACATTCAGTTCCGATTGTATTGCCACTGCAATTCCGCCTTTGGCTGTCCCATCCATCTTAGTGAGAATCACCCCTGTAAGATTTGCCACTTCACCAAACTCTCTGGCCTGCACGAGTGCATTTTGTCCGGTAGTTCCATCTAGAACAATCAAATTCTCGCGATGAGCATCAGGAAATTCACGATCTATAATGCGATTCATCTTTTTTAATTCTTCCATTAAATTCTTCTTGTTGTGAAGGCGTCCTGCTGTATCGCAGATTAAAACATCTACATTTCGTGCCTTTGCTGCATTGACCGCGTCAAAAATCACAGAGGCTGGATCGGCTCCATCTGTACCGCCAACCATATCTACTCCCGCACGGTGTGCCCACTCTGCAAGCTGTTCTCCAGCCGCTGCGCGAAATGTATCTGCCGCGGCAATTAATACTTTTTTTCCCTGCTGTTTCAAAATACTAGCAAGTTTGCCCACTGAAGTAGTCTTGCCTACTCCATTTACTCCAGTTATAAAAATAATTGACTGCTCTCTTTCAAAGTCGTATGCAGTATCTTCTACATACATTTGTTCCTTAATACTTTGAACCAACAGTTCCTTACACTCACACGGTTTTCGCAAATGTCGTTTTTTAACTTCCTCCTTCATGCGTTCAATGATATCGTTTGTAGCATTTACCCCGATATCTCCCATGATTAAAATTTCTTCAAGTTCCTCATAAAAATCATCATCAATCTCAGATGCACCATAAAAAACAGCATCTATACCTGCTACAATATTATCTCTTGTCTTGTTTAGCCCCTGTTTCAAACGGCTAAAAAACCCTTTCTTTTCCTCTGCCACGAATGATCCCTCCTTCTGTCACCCAACAGACTGCTTTGGTGTCTGTTCCTGGCTCCAACTGTCTACCTCACTGTCTACAAGGTTCACACTGACAAGTGTTGACACCCCTTTTTCTTGCATCGTAATCCCATAGAGTCTGTCTGCCTGCTCCATTGTCCCACGTCTGTGAGTAATCACAATAAACTGCGTATGTTGTGTAAGCTTATTTAAGTATTTTGCAAATCTGCCTACATTTCCCTCATCGAGAGCCGCCTCAATCTCATCTAACAAACAAAAAGGCGACGGCTTTAGATTCTGTATTGCAAACAAAAGCGCAATCGCTGTAAAGGACTTCTCTCCACCAGACAACTGCATCATATTTTGTAGCTTTTTGCCAGGAGGTTGTGCGATAATGCGAATTCCTGCCTCTAAAATATCCTCATTTTCAATCAATTGCAGAGTTCCCTTACCGCCACCAAACAATTCCTGAAATACTCTGTCAAACTCTTTCTTAATCCGCTCAAACTTTTCAGAAAATTGTTTGCGCATCGCTATATCAAGTTCCTCAATAATTTTTTCCAGCGTCTTTTGTGCCTCAATCAAATCATCGTGCTGATTTTTCATAAATGTGTATCTCTCCATCAACACTTTGTAGTCCTCAATGGCATTTACATTCACATCACCCAATTTGCGAATCTCATCCTTTATCTCAGAAATCTGTTCTTTCATCTCTGCGATATCCGTCAGTGTTTCATCTCGCATCTTTATAGCAGTTCCCAGAGTAATCTCATATTCACTCCACATATAATTGATCTGGCTCTCTGTTGTTTCCTCTAGCTTTTCACGCTGTGCGTTTAGTCTGTACACTTCCTTGTCAAGCGCATTTTTCTTCTCGGCAATCTCTTCTCTCTTGGCAAAAAAATTCTTTTGTCTAACTGCAAGTCCTTCCTTTTCTTGTTGCCGCTGTTTGAGAGACTTCTCTGCATCCGACTGTGTGTGATGTGATGTGGTAATGGTCTTCTCGATATCCTCAATGCTTTTTTCGCGAATCTCCATATCCAAAAGACACGAATTTAGGTTTGCCTGTACTTCATCACCTTCTGCCTGATATCGTTCTAGCTCACTTATAATACGTTCTAAATTTGTCTGCTCGAACTCTTGCTTTTGAAGTATCTTTTCATATGCGACTTCCCATTCTCCCACCATGTTGGTCTTGTCAGCCTCCTCTGTGCGATACTGGTCCATCTCTTCTTGATATGTGGCAATCTGTTGTCTAATCTGTTCTTCGTTTTCTTCAGATACTCGAAGTTCCTCCTGAATACGCTCTTTATCAGCACTCAGTTGTGCTGTCTTTTGCTCAATCTCTACTTGCTCTTGTTTTAGAGAATCAAATCCTTGTTCGGCTTCATTTTTGCGTTCTTTTGCACCAATCACGTTCAATCTTACTGTGTTTTGTTTGATAAAAAGTTCCTGAACTGCTATTTTTTTCTCTTCCACTGCCTTTCTATGCTCATTTCGCTCAGCCTTGATTCGCTCAATATCTTGCATAGCAGTATCTAATTGTTCTTTGGTACTTGTTTTCTTCTTTTCAAGTTCTTCCATCTCTCGTCGTCTTCCTAAAAGATTGGAGTTGTTGCGGTAAGCACCACCGCTGATTGCACCACCAGGCACAAGATGTTCTCCTTCTAATGTGACCATTCTGACACGATACTCATACTTTCGCGCTATCTTGACTGCATTGTCAATTGTATCAATCACTACAATTCGCCCCAAAAGAGATTTTGCCACACTTTGATATTTAGCTTCAATTTGCACAAGTGTATCTGCAAGCCCTATAACTCCTTGTTCCTGCAACACTGCTGGCGTCTTGAATTCCTGTGGCTTTGTGATGCTAGTGAGTGGCAAAAACGTTGCACGACCAAAGCGATTATTCTTTAGAAAATCAATCATTTTCTTTGCAGTCTCTTCATTTTCTGTCACAATATTCTGGATGCTCCCTCCAAGTGCTGTCTCGATAGCTGTCTCATACTGCTTATCTACTTTAATAATATCCGCTACCACTCCGACAATTCCTGCGGTTTTCTCCTTCTGTTCCATCACTTTTTGAACACTATTTCCATAGCCTTCGTAGCGCTCTGTCAAATTAGAGATTGCATCTAACTTAGATCGATATCGTTGATAAGTGCCTTGCAGCTCTCTAATCTGTTCATCCTTCTTTCCCAATCTCTCCTTAAAAGTACGACCGTGCGCATCCATTTCCTCTAACTGACGGTTCATTTCATTGATTTGGCTATTAATTCCCTCAAATTCTTCTTGTAGTGCTTTTATTTCAGCATCTCTCTCCGCCTCATCACTCTTTGCACGCAACAAGCGCGAATTTAATTCCGCCTTTCTGATTCGCAACTGTTCCATCATCGTGTCAAAGCTTCCTATTTTGGACTTGATCGTTGCACGATCATTCAGCATGGTGATAATTTTATTTTGCTCTGTCTCAATTTTTGCATTGAGCATTTCAATGTGTGTCTGCACTTCTGATAAAAGTAGTCTGGCATCGCTGCGTTGCCTCTCTAACTCAGACACACTCTGATCCAAAACACTCTTACTCTCAAGCGTTTTGTCACGTTCGTGTTCCTTATCTGCAATCTGAGTTTGAATCGCTTCCATTCGTTCCCGAAAATGCTGTTCATTTCCGCGAGCACCTTTGACTTGCTCGCGCAGCACATTAATCTCACCCTCTAATTTGCCGCGCGTAACACTGACATCTGTAAGCGTATCTCTGGCAGCCTCTATTTCGCGGTCAAGTCCTTCTATGCGTGTTTGTATATTGTCATACTCTGTCTTCACTTTATCATACTCTGCCGCCGTGCGATTGTAATCCTCCAAGGCAATGGTATAGTTTCCCTCTACCACTTTGATTTGATCGGTTAGTTTCTTATTTTCTAAAAGAAACATATTGACATCTAACTGCTTGAGTGTCTCTTTTTTTCTTAGATACAACTTTGCCTTCTCAGACTGCTTTTCCAATGGGGCAACCTGTTTCTCTAACTCTCCTAAAATATCTGATACACGAACCAAATTGCCTTTCTCGTCCTCAAGCTTTTTCTGTGCCGTCGATTTGCGCTTCTTAAATTTGACAATCCCCGCCGCCTCGTCAAAAAGTTCTCGTTTTTCTTCAGGCTTACCACTTAAGATCTTCTCAATCTGTCCCTGTCCAATAATAGAATAGCCTTCTTTTCCGATTCCTGTATCATAAAATAGCTCATTCACATCTTTGAGTCGGCATGGTGTCCCATTGATAGAATATTCACTTTCTCCAGAACGATACAACCGCCGTGCTACTACTACCTCCTCATACTCAATGGCAAGCTGATGATCTGTATTGTCAAACGTAATCGCAACATATGCATAGCCTAACGGTTTTCGCAGCTCTGTACCTGAAAAAATAACATCTTGCATAGATTCACCGCGTAGCTGTTTGATACGCTGTTCCCCAAGCACCCATCTCACTGCATCTGCTACATTGCTCTTTCCCGATCCATTTGGCCCCACAATCGCTGTGAAACCTTCATGAAACTTCAATACAATTTTGTTTGCAAAAGATTTAAACCCTTGTATCTCTATACTCTTTAAATACATTCCAACACTCCCATCCGCCACCGAGCAGGATCTCTTATTTGGCCAATTTCCCGCAAATTATCTGTGTACGTATCACACGCATCGTTTTCGCGCATTTAGTTATCGCTTTATCTTGACCAGCGCTTGATATGCTGCTTGTTGCTCTGCCGCTTTTTTTGTTCTTCCAAGCCCTGTTCCAATTAACTGTCCATCTAGATAAGCCTCCACGCGAAACTGCTTGTCATGATCTGGTCCCGTCTCCTCTACTAATTCATACCGCAACTGCGCAGTATTCTTCTTTTGGATCTCCTCCTGCAAGAGTGTCTTGCTGTCCAAAAAAAGAATTTTATCCTCCAAATCTGACAACACAAACCGATAAATATAGTCTTTTGCGCGCTCAATGCCACCATCTAAAAAAATCGCACCAATCACGGCTTCCATCACATCCGATGTAATCGAATCTCTATTTCTACCACCTGTGGCTTCCTCACCTTTTCCGAGCAAAATATAAGCCCCTAAATCAATATCGCGTGCACAGTAAGCTAATGCTGGCTCACACACCATAGAAGCTCTCAATCTTGTTAGCTGTCCTTCTGGCATGTCTGGATTCTCCTTGTACAAAAACTCACTGGAAACCAACTCAAGCACTGCATCCCCCAAAAATTCCAGTCGCTCATAATTGTGAAGCTTGTTGATCTTTTGCTCATTTGCAAAAGAACTATGTGTCAATGCCTGTTTTAACAGCGTCTCATCCTCAAAAAAATATCCAATCTTTTCTTGCAGTTCATGCAAGGCTTTCTTCATATCACGCATCTTACACTGCCCCCATTTACCTATCGTGCAGCCGCTTCTTTTCTGCTGTAAATCATCGAAACTTTCTCTGCACCATCATGCAAAAAGCCCCTTATCAGGGCTTTTTGCTTCCAATTATGTCACATATCAAAAAAACCGATCTAATTTACTGTCTAGTACTTTATGCACACCAATTGATTCAGAACTGCCACTCAACCCTGTAGCCGCTCAACAGCCTCTCTGATTGTTGTAATCTTATCCAATCCTTCTGGCGATATCTTTATTCCGAGTTCTTTCTCCACCCCCATAAATATCTGATATAAATCTAAAGAATCTGCCCCTAAATCGGTCAAAAATGTCATATCCATTTCAATCTCATCAGGGTCCATGCCCAAAACAGCCGCCGTAACTTTTTTTAACGTCTCAAACTCCATTTTATCAGATTCCTTCCTTATAGGAGCCACCCAGAACAACGTTTGTATCCAATGATCCTAGACAGTTCTCTATTCATCTTTTAGAATAACTTTTTCTCTAATCTTTTTGTTAATACCTTGCTCCTTAAATGTCACACACTGCAAGATAGAATTTTTAATCTCAATCGCCTTGGAGCTTCCATGTGTCTTTACCACCAGTCCGTTCAATCCTAAAAGTGGAGCTCCACCATACTCTTCCAAATTAAATGCTTTCAATGTTTGTTTTAAAGCGGGCTTTACAAGAAGTGCTCCTATTTTGCTGCGCAGTGAAGTCATCATACCTGCCTTCACCTTCTTAATCAGAGTAGCCCCTACACCTTCGTAAAGCTTCAGAATAATATTTCCTGCAAATGCTTCACACACAATAACATCCGCATATCCTGTTGGAATATCCCGCGCCTCAATACTTCCAATAAAATTAATTTCTGGACAATTCTTTAGGAGTGGAAATGTTTCTTTTACCAATGCATTTCCCTTTTCCTCCTCAGCGCCAATATTTACGATAGCGACTTTTGGATTTTTGATTCCCATGACACTTTCCATATAAACCGATCCCATCTTTGCAAACTGCACAAGATGAGAGGATCTAGCATCCACATTTGCCCCACAATCAATCAATAGGGAACATCCTGTCTCTGTTGGAATAAGCGGTGCAAGTGGTGCTCGTTCGATTCCGCGAATTCGCCCTACAATCAGTTGCCCTCCAACAAGAACTGCCCCTGAACTTCCCGCTGAAACAAATGCATCACAAGTCCCCTGCTTTACTAGATTGAGTGCCACGACAATAGACGAATCTTTCTTTTTTCTAATGGCCATTACCGGAGGCTCTGCCATCTCAATCACTTCTGTGGCATTGACCACTTCAATCTGGCTTTGATTACATGTATACTGCGCAAGTTCCTTTTCAATCACATCACGCTTGCCCGTCAGATACACTTTTATCTTGCTATTTTCATTGATGGCCTCCACCGCACCTTTTATGATCTCCACAGGGGCATTGTCACCCCCCATAGCATCCACTGCTACCTTGGTTATTTCTTCCATTGACCTATTCCTCCATTATTGCAGCCTTCTATAATTTTGTGCGCGGTCCATCTTATTTTTATACATGACAAAGCCCAAACCTGATCCTACAAAACCACCTAATATATGTGTCAGATGCGATATATTATCCTGAACAAAAATTCCACTATAAACCTGTTCTCCAATATAGATTGCCGCAACTAGCAACAAGGTTATTGGTATTGTTCCTTCCTTCATACTAGTAAATGGAGAAAGCAAAATAAACGCAAATACTACTCCGCTTGCTCCAAGCAACTGTGCATGCGGGAAAAAAATAAAGTTCACAAGCCCTGTCACTAGTGCTGTCGCAAGAATGACAAACGCAATATTAGAAGATCCATATTTTTCTTCCAACAACGGCCCAATTACCAATAACAACATAATGTTTCCAATAAAATGCTCCCAGTTTGCATGTCCAAAAATATGTCCGATAAATCGCACATATGTAAAGGGAGATAACAAAGAAGAGCGATATACACTAAAAAAAGTCTGTGTTGTCCATCCTTGTGTAAGCCATCCCAACGCCAGTGCTAAAAAACAAATTGCTGAAAATCCTATTACTACTGGTGCATTGAGTGACAATCTTATTTTTCCGGTAAGCTTTTTCATTTTTCCCTCATTTCTGCGCTGTTTTTTGCGCATTTCAAGTTTGTGGTTACAGCGCAGCCACAAACTTATATCCTTTTGTAAAACACTTGAAAAAATTTCCTGTTATGCTTTTCATTATAGATAGGAACTTCCATCTTGTCAATCTATATGCAGACTTATCCCTTCACAATGATAGTGACAATTTATCCATACCTATTCATAAACCACCAGGATACACCTATTTATGACCAACATCGCGGTTTGTCACAATACATTCATTCACATAGATTTTAAATGCATTGATTCTTTTATAATCAGGAACATCTGGCAATCTTGTTCGCTCTTTTGCTCTCTCAAATCTTTTTTCATAGTCATTGAGTAGCGCATAAAATGCTGTGGTTGGTTGTCTGTTGTCATCTAAATACTCTCCGTTTCGGATGCTCATCAACAAATCGTGTTCCTCCTCACGATATGTAATAATCTCCTCCTTCTCTAAAATATCAATACACATCATATAGAGTCGAATCAAATGTGCCATATGCTTTCCTAATTTGTCATGTCCTATCGCCTTTTCATTGCGCTTTCCAATCTTGTTGTAGCTGTTCACAATTGCTTTCATCTCATTCCACATCCCTGCCCAGTCCCTCAATGGATAATGCTTGAGAATAACATCCATAAAAATCTCGCTGTCGTATCCTTTTTGAACAGCTTTGTCCAAATAGAGTCGAATATCATTGTCATTATGTGGATAATATCTATTTTTGAAATCATACTGTGCGTTGTGAATACTCTTTAAGATATACGCTTCATTTTGTGCCTGACCTACTAATCGCGCGGCCTTATTTTCTAGACGCCGCAACTGACTTCCTGCATATCCGCCAAAAGTGTGTATGCATACTTTCGACAGAAACATTTTTCTGTTTTCATAGAGTTCTTTGCCTAAATCAGACAAATATAGATAATGTTCTGGTCTACAACCTAATAATTCCATTGTATTAGGATTGTTAGAGGAGAGTAATTGTATCATCTTATTAAATGAATAGATTGTGGTATCTGTAGGAATATCGACTACCTGCTCAAAATCGGTTCCTAGCAAAATCTCCTCCTTGCTATTGTGTGCAACTCCCCTGATATCCAAATCGGAGCTGTCTTTGTCCATGCCATACGCATGACTTCCACCAAGTGCTAGAAGCAAGATCTTATCTCCTAAATTTTGATCTTCCCTCAAAAAACGATAGGCAGATGACTGTACCTTCTGCCTAATCTGCTCCATCTTCATGATCTCCCCCTCCTGTTTAGTACCCAAAATAATGCTATACTACACTGCCATCGTGGTTTATTTCCTTTGCATGGGTTGCATAGTTCCCTTCCGCGTCCGTGTTCAATCGAGTAGGAAGGTCTTTCTCCTACTCGCCGCGCCGG
>CAJUHQ010000038.1 GCA_910586095.1 uncultured Lachnospiraceae bacterium
GATTTATGACAAAACAGATATTTCCAGAGGACGAAAATTATTTTGTGAGACAGATAGGGGAAAACTGGGCAAATATTCGTTTAGAAAAGGATTGTGCATTTAGAATATATAAGATCAAGGCAGAAGGTTGTCGGGAAAAATCAAAATAGGAAAAATGGAATCTTATTTACCTTTAGGTAGCGATTATCTTAATAGAAAATCAGCTACCTTTTTATTTTTGGAAAGAATGAGATATCAGAAATGATTGAGAGTAAGAACTTAGAAAAAGCATTGCAAATGTTGGAACAGGCAAAACAGCGTGTAATAATCAGTTATAATTAAAAAGAAACTTCAAAATGAGAGTCGGCAGCATAATAAGACAACAGAGCAGACCGAAACAAAGAGGAGAGAGAACTTTAGTGGAAATTTGATAGAAATATGAGGGTGATTGTGGTATTCTATTAGTGGTAAAAATTGAAAGTTGCAAAGGAGACAAAACTATATGGAAAAACAGTTAAAGAAAAGACCAATCGAAAAAGAACTGAAATTCTTAGCTGACTTTGAACTATACGGCGTGTTAATGTTTGCAGGAATATATTTTGCAACAAAGTTTATTCTTGATATGGACTTTGGAAAAAACACGTTCAAATTAAATTGGACTTCGTTTTATCCATTGTTAATATTTTCTGTTATAGTAATAGAGGGTAGTTTCTATTGGCGTAATAAGTTGAGAATGGTAAGAAGAAAAACGGCGTTAAGTAATTTTGAAATTGGGAGGATTTACAGTAAATTAAGATGGATAAATGTAATTTTATTAGCAGCCTATCTGCCAATTATTCTTATTGCGATTCTTGAAAAAGAAGATTTATCTGGAATAATTGTTGGAATTTTATTGTATTTTATGGCGATAATAGAACAAATCAATTATTTTCATATTAGGCTTTCTTATGAGACGGTAAATGGCAGCATTTTAGTTATTGAGCCTTTAAAAAAACTTTTTACTGGAACTGGAAAACGTTCACAATTGCGCAAGGATATTGATACTTATTTAAAAGGTTGACGTCTAGTTTGTTTAAATCACCATAACAACAATCACAATGGAATAAGTCATACAGGCATTAGAGCATATAGAAACAAATCTATGCACTCTATTTTTATATAAAGAAGCAAATTTATGAGCAAAGACAACAACATACAGCATAGCTCCACTTGATAGCATCCGCAAAAATAATCGTGGAAAAGCACTTTGTAGACACCAAAAAATGGAAACGATATTTGGTGGATAGTTAAGGAACAGATAACAAAAAAATTAAGGAAATAGCGAAAATTAACACTGGAAACAAAAATAGGAATACAATATAATAAAAGTTAAGAGGAAGTCTCTTTTCATCAAGGAGGAAAATCCTCTGCTCTTGCCAAGGCAGTCGCAGTTTCCTCCAAAAAACATAAAGGATTGAATGAAAAGAGCAAAATTAAATAACGACAAAATCACTGCTTTCTATTGTAGGCTTTCCAAAGATAGCGGCACGAACAATGAGAGCGTACATATCAAGAATTATAACACAAACCCGTGTTCTTGTTTCCATCTTGTCCACTGCTCGTTATCCATCAGCAGTTTCCAGGCCCCTCGGTAGTCCAGGCCAAAATGGTCCAGACAGCCCATTAGGTTAGAGCATATCACTCCAAAGGGGCGTCTGGCTCCGGCGCAACAGTATTCGTTTGGATTTATCAGGCTTTTCAGACGCAGTTGGCTGCCCGCGTAGTCGTCTTTAGCATCTTGAGTGGTACGAAATTTGTCCAGCAGTGACACCCAGACCTGCTTCAGCCGCAGGTCCTCAATATCCTTTGTCACCCATATAGCATGGATCAAGGTGGAGTACTCTGTCCGCTCATGGTTTTTCTCGTCGGTCAGATAGTTTAAGAAGTAGTCCACCACCTTCTCTCGTCCATTGAGTTTGCTCAAACAGGTGAACAGGAAGTTTTTATCATTCTGGTCTAGGTCGGTCCGATACAACTGGTCCTTCAGCAGTCTAGCGTGAATTTCAGGGTAATCCTTCAAGGTGGAGAAGATGTTGCAGGCGTCCCAGAAGGGCTGGCCCCGTAGGGAGTACATCTTCTCCAGTACCCGCGCCCACCAAGCTTCCTTGACCGCTCGGCCGCCTGAATAGCAGATGACAAAGATGGCCTCTGGATAAGCCCCGAAGTCCCACAGAGCATCTATTTGGTCCTCCATGCCAGGCGTGCGGAAATGGGACAGCATCTTAATGAGGACCATGCGCAGCTTGGAGTTCCCCTCTCCATTGCAGACCTTTTTGAAGTATGTCTTCTGTCGAGAGGGCAGTTGCTGGAACTTATAGTAGCTCTCTACGATCTCAATGCGGGTCTGTACGTCCTCTGTCTGCTCATATAACTCCATTAGCTCCTGAGGCGTGCCATCCAGATATAGGCCAAAGTACATCTCCTCATCGTCATATCCAGCAATCACCTCCCGAGTCCAGCGATCAAACCAGGCCAGGAAGTCCTGCTCCCGCATGATGATGGGTGGATCGCACTGCAGGCGGTTTTAGCTGGTATTTGTGACTGTAGGCACCAAAGCGGGAAAAATCTGGGTCCTTTTCTTTGGCGCGTTTGAGCTGTTTGAGCAGCTTCCCAACCCAAGCAGGGCGTGGACTTTTTGCCATAATTTTTTCCTCCTCTTATTGTTCTTACCATCCATATTTGTTTCAAAACGCCTAAAGGAAAGGCGTATTTTACCATCCAAAAGTCATAAAGTAAGTCCCGATTCGTAGAATCAACTCGCTTCAAGTGTAGCACAAAACTATCTGGTGCTCAAGCTTTGTTGTAGAGCCTTTATCTATTTCACAAGCAGTGTCTGCTTGTTGGAGGAACACCCCAAAACCCCTTGAACATGAAGTGGGTATAGAAATGGATCATATGAAAGGAGTGCGAAGAAATGTATTGTATAGTAGTGACAGGAATTCCGGCAGCAGGAAAAAGTACTATGGCAGAAGTTATGTCAGAAAGGCTAAAGATCCCTGTGATTTCAAAGGATACCATTAAAGAATTGCTATTTGACAATGTTGGATTTGAGTCGCGAGAGGAAAAAGTAAATCTTGGAATTGCCAGCATGGAAATTATGTATTATATTGCAGGTCAACTTATGAAAGCAGGACAAGCGTTTATCTTGGAGAATAATTTTGAATATTCATCAGAACATGGAATAAAAACGTTGTTAAAAAAGTATCAATATTTTGTACTAACAATTACATTAACAGGCGATTACAAAGTAATTTATCAACGCTTTTTGGAAAGGGATAGTAGTCCTGACAGGCATAGAGGGCATGTTGTAAATGATTGCTATCCAGAAAAGAAAGAGAGCAATCCAAAGAAATTAAAAGCGCCATCTATTTCTTATGAAAATTATGTACATGGAATACAACAAAGAGGATTTGAAGACTTTTTGGTTGATGGCAAACAGATTAAAGTTGACACAACAGATTTCTCAAAAGTTGATATGGAAGAATTGTTTTTGCAGATTGTGGAATGGAGAAAAGAAATTTTACATAATTAATATTTTGTTTATTTGGAAAAAGAGGTATCTTTCTTTGACAAGAATATGCGCAAAGACAACAGTTTAAATGGATTTTCAACCTTACAAAAAACACCGTTTTCATTAAAATTGGAGCGGTGTTTTTGTATGATCTTGGATAGGGTGTTTAGAAATTCGCAATGGATTTTTGAGGATCTGGATTGACAAAAGTACGACAAAGTGTTATTCTTTCTATTGACAACATTGTGTTATACATTAGGGGGATTACAACATGATACAACAAATATCTGATGCTGAACTTGAAATTATGAAAATCATATGGGGGAATCCAGAGGCAGTGACACTATTTTCCTATATTATGGATGGACTGGCGGCCAGAGGTAAGCCATGTCAAAAGAATACGCTAATTGTGTTGCTGTCGCGTCTGATAAATAAGGGATTTTTGAGGGCCAAGAAAATTGGACGCCATAATGAATATACCACGCTTGTTTCTGAAGCACAGTACCAGACAGTACAGACAAGAAACTTTTTGGATAAAATCTATGAGGGGAGCGCAAAAGGACTAGTTTCTACGCTAATCATGGGTGACTTGCTGGCAGATGAGGAGTACGAAGAGTTAAAAAGGTTGTTGGAGAAAGGGAAAGGATAAGCATGAATACAGTTTTGAAAATCTTTCTGTCTATGTCTATTTCTGGCAGTTTGCTAATTCTAGTTCTGCTTTTGGCGAAACGATTTTTGAAAGAGAAAATTAGCCGACAGTGGCAATATTATATTTGGCTTATCGTTATTTTGCGCCTGTTGCTTCCGTTCGGGTCAGAAAGAACTCTTTTGGGAAAAACGTATCAAGCTGTCGATCAGGCGATTACTCAGTCTGTACCTTCACCGAAACAACAGCCTGCACCAAACGCTACAAGAAGCGGCTTTGCCCCTGCTATCAAAGACAATGAAAATCCAAATAGCCTGGAGGAGAATTTGACAATCGCCTATCCACTTCAAGATAGTAAAATGTTGGTCATCAATCACATTTGGCTGGCGATTGCCCTAGGGATGTTGATACGAAAAATAACAATTTATCAGGGATTTATACAGTATATCAAGGCTGGATGGAATCCAATTTCTGACACTGAGATTTTAGATCAGCTCTCTATTGTTGCAAAACAGGCAGGTATAAAAAAGCCAATAGAGCTATGTGTCAATCCATTAGTTTCTTCTCCGCTATTGATTGGCTTTTTTCGTCCATGTATTGTACTGCCAAGTGCAGATATTTCAAAAAAGAATTTTTGCTATATTGTCTTGCATGAGTTGATGCATTATAAGCGACGCGATATGTTTTACAAATGGTTGGTGCAGGTTGTAGTTTGCCTGCATTGGTTTAATCCTTTTGTGCATCTTATGAACAGGGAAATTACAAAGGCTTGTGAATTTTCTTGTGATGAAGCGGTTCTTTCAAAAATGGGCAGAGAGAACGCACAGGACTATGGAAAAACCTTGCTTGATGCTATGGCAGCAGTTGGAAGATACAAGGAAAGCCTTGGAGCTGTCACATTAAGCGAAAACAAACAGCTATTGAAAGAAAGGTTAGGTGCAATTATGAATTTCAAGAAGAAGTCAAAGACAATACAGCTTTTGACAGGTGTGTTGACGCTATGCATAATTGTGGGAGCTTCTTTTGTTGGTGTTTATCCTGTTGCCGCTGCCGTGGAGGTACCCAGTTCGACAAATATGGAGCAATTATTACCATCACAGTCTGATAATGAACTAATGGCAGACGATTCGCCAGTAATGGAAACATTGGATTTTAGGGGAAAAACATACTATTTAGTCCATAATGAAACTCAGCTTAGAGCGATTGGAACAGGTCAGTATGGTATGGATCAGAATTATATGCAGCAGGCAGATATTTGGTTGTCTGCGGATGAATGGGTGCCCATTGGAACATGGGACAATCCATTTACAGGGACTTATACAGGAAACGGTTTTGAGATCATAGGGCTTACCATGACCGATCCAAATGCTGAGATTATTGGACTGTTTGGAGTTGCGCAAAACGCACACATTTACAATATTACTCTGCAGGATTATGATATTGTAGATGCGGGGCAAAATGTTGCAAATAAATCGGTTGGAGCAATCCTTGCGATTGGGCGCTGGGTTCGTTGCTACGATAATTTTGTCTATCCCAAAGAAACAAATGTAAATCATGAGGATGCTTCTTCTCAGATAGAACAGTACTATAAAGATAATAGTTTGCCATTGTTTCAAATGGCGTTTGGCAGTTTAGATGAAAAGGAACAAGGTAAGTGGTTGGACAGAATTTATACAGATAATCGGATTGCGTTTTGGGGCACTGCAATTGGGGTGCTAGATGAGGATTGTGCCTTGATACAGCGTTACGCGGAGAAGACCTATGCAAACGACAGCATCGCTTACTTTTCAGCATTGGCCATGTATATGAGTGATGAAACGCTGGAAGTCTGGCTAGATAGAGCTCTTGAGGATAAGAATACGTGGTTCCAATCTGTTTTATTTAATGCCTTGGATCGGGACGACGAATTTGATAAACTGGAAGAAAAACAAGAGAAAGAGTGGGCCGAAGCACGAATGGCGGAATATGGAGCGGTGGGCGTTACCATTGACGGAAAAAATTATTACTACCAGGGGCAGTTAGTCAATATTTTTTTAGACATTGTACAACGCGATCAATCCTTCTACACGCTAGACATGAATCCCAAAGGAACGATCAATATCAAAATTATTCGTGATACAGACAACAAAATCACAGGGGTTATTGATATGACCGAGGAGGAAGTAACAAAACTGCTTGGAGATATGGGAGATTAGTATGAAATATAAAATTTCACCATCCTGATTTGTATGCCTGCCAAAGCGGGCAGATGGGAGTTAGCGTGAAATATAAAATTTCACGCATCTTGATTGGAGTGCCCGCGAAGGCGGGCAGATGGGAGTTAGCGTGAGAAAGAAGATGAAGAAATTATTCCTGTTGATTGCGTTATCGGGTGAATCTTGACTACTTTAGGACAATAGTTAGAATTTCTATCAGAATAACGGTATAATAAAAATGTTGTTTCGGCGGCTGGTGTCTGCACACTAAAACAACATATAAGTAGCCTTGCGGCGGTTTTGAATCGACAAATTCAAAACCGCCATTTTCTTGTTTCTCTAATATCTAATTCCATAAGATTTTCTCTAAGAAATATATTTTTGCTTCATAATCGGTTTATGTGACGTTGGTGTATTAGACTCAATTTGGTGGATAAAAGGCTGCGTATAGGAATGTGTGATTATTAAGCTATACAAATGATGGGACACCCTCATAGTGAAGTTTAGGAAGTTCTTCTTTTTTATTAAAGTAAATATGTATCGCTTGATGATCTCCTCTAATGTCTGTCTCGGGCATCCAGCTACACACAATAACTTCATAATTGCCATTTTCTAAGGTGATTTTGATGTCACTGTCAGTGGCTTCCTTATAGCGCATAAGGGTATATAGATCTCGAAAGAACACTGTATTTTCTGTGACAGTTAAGCACAATTTTAGTGCCCAGTCAGGAGCCAGTTCATCAAAGTTGGGATATACATCTTGATAGATAGTAAGCATAAATGGCCCAGGACTTCCAGTAGCAAAGCCAACAATAGAGCCTTCATAAATGTGCTGTACAACATCTTCAACCTTGTTATAATGTTCCATTAAATAACGTTCACCTGCATGAATATGGCTGACAGCATGAGGAGAATAAAATATTATTCCTAGTCCATCTAGGTCAAGTTGAAATTGTTCCATAATTTTTCCTTTCTATGTATAATATACACAATATGATTCTCATTTTGATAAGAGCGTACTTGCATTTTTGATGCAATCATAGTGATTTTGCTACCTGTGATGAAAGAGTGTTTTCTTTATATTATGTAAGGGCTGGATAGAAAAGTCAAGTATCTTGTATTTTTGCTTTTCTGATATAATCCATAAATATACCTCACAAATCCTAGTTTATATACATGATTATAAAATAATTGCCTATCACTGCAATGTATAGTATAGGTTGATTTTTAGTGGGCATATAATTTAAAAAAGGAGTTTACATTCTGATGACAGAAAAATATAGTTGAAGTTTAAATATTTATTTAATGAAATAGTGTATGTGTTTGTGGTAAGATAATAGTACTAAACAATTCGACGAATCAAAAGCAGTGTTTTGGATGTCTAAATAAAAAAATAATCAGTATTTCGGTGCAAAATGAATAAATTACAACAAGAAATTAAGTGTTTTCATGACAAGTTAAAACCAATACTTGAAAAAGTTTTGGAACAATATAATAAGAAAAATACACAGAAAATATATAATACTATTATTAAACCTTGCAGAAAACTGATTCAAAAATGCTCTTACAAAAGTATTTTAGATACAAGTTGTTTATGTACTTTAGCATATTGGCTTTATATTTACAAAGATAAAAAACTTGCGTTAGAAATTTGTGAAATTGCCCATGAAGTAGAGTTCTCATTTGAATTTGGAAGTTGGAATAGTGGTATTCAAAATATTTATGGACTTGAAATTCGGATAGCAAGAGAATTATTAGGTGAAGATCGAAGAGATAATATCCCGTCAGATTTATTAGAGTATTATTTTTCAAAAAAGGTAAAAAAAGAACTTAGATATCCGCAGATTTTAAGAGAAGATAAGATTGCTGATTGTAGCAGTAGTTTCTTAAATACTGAACTGCTTTTGGCACTCTACAATATGATTGGGCTTGGTGAAACAGGCTTCTATACTGAACTGAATGAAAATTGGGAAAAAATTGAAGAAACCATAAATATTTATATTGATTGTCTTAAAGAGGATTAAGTGATTTGTCTTTATCTCTATATAAATATCTGTACAAGTGATGTACACAGCACTTTATTTTTAGCATGATTGTTTTCAATCAATAAATGTTTTCGTGATAATGTTTTTAATTCAAAAAAAGAAATATGCATATACCACTAGTCAGGTGGTGTGCTATAATTTATTTGAATTATATTGTGAATCAGGATATGTTTTTACAGATAAGAGTTTTTTCAATGGCCAGAGCTAAGAAGCTGTAGACTATATTTGAAATAAAAGATCAAAACCGATTAAATCACGCTGCCAAGGGGTGAAAAGAACAATATGAATGAGAGTATTTTAATTGTTGATGACGAAAAAGAAATAGCAGATCTATTAGAAATCTATCTAAAAAATGATGGGTATATTGTGCATAAGTTTTATACTGGTGCAGAAGCATTGACATGTATTCAAACTACATCGTTAGATTTAGCAATTATTGATGTGATGTTGCCAGATGTGGACGGATTTTCTATTTGTCAAAGGATTAGGGAGACATTTTATTATCCAGTCATTATGCTCACTGCAAAGATTGCAGATGAGGACAAGATTATGGGGCTAACTATTGGAGCAGATGATTATATCACAAAACCATTTAATCCATTGGAAGTGGTAGCTAGAGTAAAGACACAGTTGAGACGCTACACAAGCTATAATGCACTCGCGGACAAAAGAATGACAAATACCAATGAATATGATATTCGCGGGCTTTCTATTAATAGAAATACACATAAATGTTTTTTGTATGGAAAGGAAATAGCTTTAACTCCAATAGAGTTTGCTATTCTTTGGTATCTATGTGAACATCAGGGAACAGTAGTCTCGTCGGAGGAATTATTTGAGGCTGTATGGGGAGAGAAGTATTTCAATAATAATAACACAGTGATGGCACATATTGGGCGGTTGCGTGAAAAAATGAACGAATCGGCGCGAAAGCCAAAATTTATTGTCAATGTATGGGGAGTTGGATATACAATTGAAAAGTAAACGAATGGTAAGAAGAACTAAAAAGACAGATGATTTCAAACAGTTTAAGACAAAGATCTTTACGCGAATGGTATTGCTGTTACTGCTGGCTGTTATATGTATTTGGTGGTTATACACTTCTTATCTATATGGCAATTTTGCGGAATGGATGGTTACATTATATCAAAAGTTGTTTCGTTTGGATTATGTTGCGGCACTAAATTTGTACCAATGGACATTTCGCAACTATATGGAATTCTTTTTTCTGATTGCCATTGTACTAGTATTTTTTATTATTTTTCGTATTTATCTAGGGTGGTTTACTAAATATTTTGAACAGATCAATCAAGGGATAGATTGTATGATTCAGGTGAATGACAGAGAAATTACACTGCCCTCTGAGTTGTTTGCACTTGAGCGAAAAATGAACACGATCAAACATACGATTGAAAAGCAAAAAAGTGATATCTTAACAACGGAACAGCGGAAAAATGATTTGATTATGTATCTAGCACATGATTTGAAAACACCACTTGCGTCGGTGATTGGCTATTTAAATTTATTGTATGATGAGCAGCAGATCTCGGAGGAGCTAAGAAAAAAATATCTTGGAGTGGCACTAGGAAAAGCAGAGCATCTCGAAGATTTAATTAATGAATTTTTTGAGATTGCGAAGTTTAATTTGTCCACCATTACATTGCAGTATAGCTGGATCAATTTGACTCGTTTACTAGAAATGCTCCTGTATGAATTTCAACCTATGTTGCAAAAGAAAAATTTACACTGTAATTTACAGGGTGAACAGGATGTTATGTTGCGGTGTGATGCCAATAAAATGCAGCGCGTATTGGACAATCTCTTGCGAAATGCGGTTCTTTACAGCTTTGAGGAAACGCAGATTGATATTGCAGTGACTAAAGAAGACAACCAAATAGCGATTACTTTTATCAATCATGGGGAAGTAGTTCCAGAAGATAAAATAGAACAAATATTCGAACAATTTTATAGGCTGGATTCTGCGCGAAGTACCACAAGCGGCGGGGCTGGTTTGGGTCTTGCCATCGCAAAACAGATTGTTGAATTGCATCATGGCACAATTACAGCCAAAAGTGACAAAGAACAGACAAAGTTTGTAGTGGTATTGCCAAGTAGTTAAAAAGTGGGTTAGTTTGACATAGAAATGAGCAGCAAGTAAAAATAGAGCTTGATGAATAAAAATATACAATGTATGATAATAAAAGAGGATATAGAAAATTTTATGTGGAAAGAGATTGTATAACGATTTGTTTACACGGATTGGACAATGTGAACATTGGACGCAATAATGTTGACAATAAGGAGGATTAGAATGATGAAAAATAAGATTGTATTAGCACTTTTGACAGCATGCCTAATATGTGGCAATGGAATGACTGTTTGTGCAGTGCCAGACCGAATGGAGGATGGAGTTCTGTTTGACAGTGATTATTATGCAGAGACGTATCCAGATTTGATGATGGTATTTGGAAGAGATACTCAAATGTTATATCAACACTATGTAACTTGTGGGATGGCGGAGCAAAGAGTAGCCCTACCGTCCAAATATGTATATCCTGAGTTGCCAGCACCTGCATTTGGGGAAGAGTATACAATGGAGGAATTGTTGACAATTTATCGGACTATTCTAGAAGAAAATGGAATGATATGGGACCCAAGTCTCAAGGGAAATTGGGATGAGACAATAGGACAACACGATATTTTTGAATGGTATAAGTATGATGATGGTTATAATGGGACTAGTTGGGGAACAGGATTTTTGGAGCCTAGACATATAGAGCGCAATGCATACAGCGATCTCGAAGCGTTTGAGTTTGGAGATGGAGTGAGCGACAGAGTTACACGTTACTATTTTGAAGTATTAGGGTGGGATGACTCTATGGGAATGATAGAAATTGTAGCATGGTCTGCATAAGAAAATTTGATGTTGAAATAGTAGTATAAGCATGTTTATCATGTCATATTGATCTAGTCTTGTCTCACGCCGAAAAACGCCAAAGACTGCGTTTTTCATTTCTATTTGAGCCGCCAAAGGCGGCATGGGGGAGTAGTATGAGAAAAGCAAAGTTTTTTGCAGGTATGATTGTAGTGGTATGTTTGCTAAGCATGGGGATAAAAGCCAACGCAGCACCCCAGCGCATGCCTGATGGAGCGATTTTTGATGCGGAGTATTACGCACAGATGTATCCAGATGTGACAGCGGCGCTTGGTATAGATCCAGTAGTATTGTATCAGCACTATGTCAATTTTGGAAAGGCAGAGGGAAGACTTGCCACCAATCCTGAGGATGCCGCCACTGTAGAACAGATGCAAAATGAATTTAGAAAAGTGACAATTTCCTTTGCAGGGGATTGTACTTTAGGAGGATATAAGGGACAGACAGGGGGCAATGTATTTGATGAATATTATCGACAGTATGGCTCAGAGTATTTCTTTAAAAATGTAAGGGAAATCTTTGAGCAGGATGATATCACGTTTGTAAACTTAGAGGGTGCATTGACGTCCTATCCACAAGTAGTTGAGAAGACATTCCCAATCAGAGGAGAGCCCGAATATGTTGCTGCTTTGCAAAGTGGTTCGATTGAGGCGGTTAGTTTGGCAAATAACCATACATTTGACTGTGGTCGTATAGGATATGATGCATGCCGTAAGCTTTTGGTTGACAATGGGATTGCATATTGTGGAGAAGCAGAGACGTGCATAGTAGAAAAGAATGGTGTTCGTGTGGGCATGATTGGATTAAATTGTTGGATTTTTTCCGCTTCCCTGCGACAAAAGCTTCAAAATTTAATAACAAGTTTGAGAGAACAGCAATGTGAGATTGTCTGTGTTATGTTTCATGGTGGAATCGAACATGAGTATGCAAGTAGTGCTGTTACAGAGGCATTTGCACATTGCGCAGTGGAATATGGTGCTGACATTGTAGTGGGAGCTCATCCACATGTTGTACAAGGTATTGAAATTTATCGTGGAAAGATAATTTGCTATAGTTTAGGCAATTTTAGTTTTGGGGCAAATAAAAATCCAAGTGATAAGGACACCTTTATTTTTCAACAGACTTTTTTTGTGGAGGCAGATGGGAGTGTATCATATGGAAATAGTGAAGTGATCCCATGTAAAGTGTCCTCCACAGATCTGCGCAATGATTATTGTCCGACCCCTCAGACAGGAACGGAATACAACCGTATTATGCAGAAACTTATGACATGTAGCGCAAACTATCCTGTTAGTTTTTTTGATGGAAGAACATGGTAGAGTCATCAAGGCAGGCATAGCCTTCTTGCCAAATGCATATATTGAGAACAGAGCGAAACAATGCAGGTAGAGGGGTATGAGCGCAAAAAGGAGCAAAAATGCTACTAGAATATTGACGGTGCTGCTGGTGTTGGCTATGGTGATGCTAGCACGGGAATCTGCACAGTTTGTCAGCACAATAGAGGAACATACAAAAAATTCGTCTGCAAAGTCAGAAACTATCACAGTTGTGATAGATGCCGGACATGGTGGGATCGATCCTGGTAAAGTAGGAGTCAATAACGCTCTCGAAAAAGATATTAATCTAGCAATAGCCCTAAAGCTAGAACGCAATCTTAGAGAAAATGGTATCAATGTGGTAATGACTAGAACGGAAGACAAAGGATTGTATGAGGAAGGCGAGTCCAACAAAAAAGTACGTGACATGAAAAATCGTCTTGCCATTATCGAGGAGGCAAAGCCTGTGCTTGCTGTGAGTATCCATCAAAACAGCTATCCAGATCCTACAGTAAGTGGTGTTCAGGTATTTTATTATAAAGATTCTGTAAAAAGTAAAGAAGCAGCAGAGATCATGCAGAGTCAATTGATAGAAACCTTGAATCCTGACAAAAAGCGTGCGGCAAAAGATAATAGTAGTTATTATCTTTTAAAAAAGACGTCGGTTCCGATTATGATTGTAGAGTGTGCTTTTATGAGCAATCCGACAGAGGCAGATCTTTTGATTCAAGACGCATATCAAGAAAGAGTTGCGTGGGCTATTTACATGGGGATTATGCGATGTATCAATCAGCAATAAGATAGTGATATTCTTTTATTTTATAAAAACTTACACCAACATGGAATTAGGTTGATGTAAGTTTTTATAATGGTTATTTAGATTGTGAATGTTCGTTGTTTCTATAAAAATTGTTTGTTGTGTCTTGCTGAAAAGTAAATAACGTGAAAAAGTCTGCATAGAAGACTTTTTTCATTCTGATTCGAGTGACTTAGAGTTTCTCTGCGAAGTAAAATCATAAAAGTTTATATGGGAATTATGTAAAGAATTTATAGATGAGAATGAGTAGAAAAATAAATATAGAACAATAGATACAAAACTGGTAATTTCGGGCAAAATATGAAGAAATCCTTTATTAAACAGAGTAGTTGTGTTAGAATGTAATATGAAATTAAAAATTTCGCAATTTTACTGTAAAAATCCTAAAATGACAAACAAAAATACGTATTTTTTGTGGATCTTGTGTATATGATATTTTCTAAAAGTTGTCTTTTATTTATTGATGTTGTTAGTGTGAGAAGAGTTTCCGCTCACAACAAAGGAAAAATACTAAGTTTCACGCAGGAGATTTGAGAATAGTGTATGATATAAGTGTTTCAGTCACACAATAAGACAGTATTATGTAAAGTTGGTCGTTTGTCAGGATGTTAGTGATAATAATTTTTAGAAATGGAGCAGTGCGCAATGAAAACGCAGATTGTATCCATAGGAAAAGAGGATACCTTTGCCTTGACAGAGCAGAAGCTTTTGCAGGCAGGAGAGATTATAAAACAAGGCGGACTTGTAGCATTTCCAACAGAGACTGTGTATGGATTAGGAGGCGACGCACTAAATCCAGAATCATCAAAAAAGATTTATGCGGCAAAGGGAAGACCTAGTGACAACCCACTCATCATACATATTGCAGAGTTGGCAGATCTTGATAAAATTGTTGAGGAAATACCAAAAAAAGCACAATTACTTGCACAAGCATTTTGGCCAGGACCTCTTACAATTATTTTAAAAAAAGCCAAAGTTGTTCCAAGTCAGACAACAGGAGGACTCGACACAGTGGCTGTGCGCATGCCAAGCCATCCGATTGCCAGCCGTTTTATTAAATATGCTGGGGGATATGTGGCGGCACCGAGCGCCAATCGTTCTGGAAAACCTAGCCCCACTATGGCAAAGTATGTGATTCAGGATCTTGATGGTAGGATTGATATGATTTTGGATGCAGAAGGAGTGGAGATTGGGTTAGAGTCTACGATAGTAGATTTGACGACAGATGTGCCAATGATAGTAAGACCTGGTTATATTACACAGGAGGCATTGGCGTGCGTTGTAGGAGAGATTGATATAGATATCACAATCTATGACGATCATTCTACACAAGCACCTAAAGCGCCAGGGATGAAATATCGTCATTACGCACCTAAAGGAGAATTGGTGTTGGTAGAAGGTGAGCGCGAACGCGTGATTTGTTATATAAATGAACAGATTCGTTTTCATAGAGAACGCAAAGAGCGCACCGGAATTCTTGGTACAGAGGAGCTACTTGCAAGGTGTAGTGCTGACAGCATCAAAAGTGCTGGAAAAGAGAACGAATTGTCATTTGTGGCAAAGCAGCTCTATACATTTTTGCGCGAGTTTGATGATGAAGAGATTGATTATATGTATGCCGAATGTTTTTCGGATAAGGGATTGGGACAGGCAGTTATGAATCGTCTGTTAAAGGCAGCGGGTCACAAAGTGGTGAAAGTGTGAGAAGGAAGGAGTAGGATTACAAAAATGATAGCATTGGGATGTGATCATGGCGGAGTAGAACTTAAGGAGAAAGTGATGGCTTATCTCGATCAAAACAACATAGCTTATCAGGATTTTGGCTGTTTTACAAAAGATTCTTGCGATTATCCTATATATGGTAAAGCGGCGGCCGAGGCTGTGGCAAATGGAACATGTGACAAGGGAATAGTCTTTTGTACGACAGGAATTGGTATTTCTATTGTAGCTAACAAGGTGAAGGGAGTGCGTTGTGCATTGTGCAGTGATACATTGTCTGCAAAAATGACACGACTTCACAATGATGCCAACATGCTAGCATTAGGAGGCGGATTGGTAGGAGAGAATCTTGCAATTGACATTGTGGATACATTTTTGAATACTCCTTTTTCCAAAGAAGAGAAGCATATAAGAAGAATAGGACTGATTGAAGAATAGAAATTGTATGTGACAGTTCACCCAGTTTGTGTTAGGGAATTTAGATAGGTAGCAGTGAGGATACATCAGTGAGCAAAATTTAGCCACTGTATGGGTAGTAGATGGGGGAAAATATGAGATCGGCATATAAACGGACAGTAGCGGCAGTGCTTGCAATGATGCTTGCAGTGGCAGCAGCAGGAAGCGCAGAAGTGCCCGTGCGTGCAGAAACCACATTGGAACGGCTGCAAAAAGCAAAGGAAGAAAAAGAGAAAACAGAGGATAATAAGGAGCTTGCAGAAGACAATAAGGCAGCACTTCAGATTACACAAAATTCGCTTTTAGGACAGCTTAGCACGCTGAATGATGAACTAGAACAGATTAGTGCAAATTTAGAAAATTTAGAGGCAGATATACTTGTGAAAGAGTCAGAAATCTCACAGACACAGGCTGCTCTTGAAGCTGCTATTCAGAGGCAGGAGGACCAGTACGAGACTATGAAATTGCATATCAAGGATATGTATGAGCGTGGCGGTGTAAATGGTTATCTAGATTTTCTTTTTTCGGCATCTAGTTTTTCTGATTTTTTGAACAAAAGTGACTATATAGATAAAGTAAATGAATACGATCAAAAAATGCTCAAACAATTTGAACAGACTAGTGAGCAAGTAGCGAACATAAAGGTGCGCCTCGAGGAGGAACTGGAAGCCTTGAATGTATTAAAGGTAGAGGCAGAGGCAGAAAAAAACAGGGTGACAGATTTAGTCAATCAGGTTTCAGCCAATGTAAAAAGTTACAACAATCAAATTGCAGACGCAGAGGCTACGATTAACGCGTTGGAAAATATGATTGGAAAACAGGAGAAAGATATTGCTGTCTTACAAAAGCAGTATGAGGAAGAACTTGCCAAATCACGATTGGCGGCTCAGTCTAAGTGGCGTGATATCTCTGAGATTACATTTGAGGAAGGGGATCGAAAACTGTTAGCCAACATTATTTATTGTGAGGCGGGCGGTGAGCCTTATGAAGGTCAGGTTGCAGTGGGGGCAGTTGTTATCAATAGAGTGTTGAGTTCTTGTTATCCCAATACGGTTGTAGGGGTAATTTATCAAAAGAAACAATTTTCTCCTGTGGCATGCGGGCGTCTTGCGCTGGCACTTGCAAACGATTCAGCAACAGAAAAGTGTTATCAGGCGGCGGATGCTGCAATGAGTGGCGTCACTAATGTGGGGCAGTGTGTGTATTTTAGAACCCCTATACCAGGCCTAGAGGGCATACGGATCGGCGGACACATCTTTTATTAGAAAGGCGTTAGCAAAAATGTACAGAATTGGAATTGTAGAGAAAGATAGAGCATATCGCAGAAGACTTGTGGGGTTTTTGATGGAGCGTCATAGTGATAGTTTTGAGATTGCTGTTGTAGATGTACATGAGGAGGAGAGTGCGTTTTGTAGTCTAGAGAGTCTTGATTTAGATACCATATCTTATGACGCGCTTTTTTTTGGAGATGGAGTCAAGGTCGATCTCGAGTTGCTGCCTAATCAGATTGCAGTAGGGTTTATCACAGAAAAAGAAGAGCCTGACAAGAAATATATTAATAAGTATCAGAGTCTTGAAAAAATATACAAACATATGCAACAATTGTGTGAGGATAGCAAAAAGTTTCGTCAAATAGAAAATAATATTTACGATCAGACAAATGATGACCAGATGGATTCACAAGATGTTCATATAGAACAGGAACTAGTATCAGGGGCCCAATTTCGAGTAGAGACAGTCACACAGGGAGAAGAAAAGTATAGAGTATTTTCAATAGAAGGAGTAGATATAGATTTGCTCGCAGTGAGGATGCTTGCTTCCAATCATATACAAGGGCTTCCGCAGACACAGTACCATGACCAAAAGCTCTGGTTTCGCATTACAGGTATGAAAAGTTTGTACGAGATGGTGCAACAAGATAATACACCCGAGGGAAATCAAGAGTTGCTAAAAATATTTGGTAGTATGGTCAACAATGCACTTGGTTTGGAGGAATATATGCTCTCGCCAGACAGATTGGTTTTAGATCCAAAGGAAATCTATCTAGATGAAGTAGCGGGAGAGGCTATTATGCCTTATATTCCAATAAAGAGCAAAGAGCGAAAGGATATTCGTCAAAGTCTTGAAAGGGTAAGAGCACTATGTGATAGCTTGCTTGAGGGATTGAACACAACAGAGAGCTTGAATGTAAAGGTAGGACTTACTGATGTAAACCTTCTCACAGAAGATGAAGAAATCACTGTGCAGGATAACCATGCACAAGATGAAATTTTAGAGAGAACATCGGACGAGGACATTAGTGTAGAGGATATTAGTATAGAGGATATAACACAAGGAAGCGACGAAAAAGACAAAGAAGAGCAAAGTAATGAGCTCCCTATTGAGAGTCGTGAAGATACAGAAAAGGAAGATTCAAGTGCGGGGAGCACAGATGTATTTGAAAATTTACAGAAGAATGGAGACGAAAGTCTAAAACTGAAAGACAAAACAGGTCTTCTTAATAGGAAGAGGCTACCTTATATGATTCGGCGGCGAACAGGTGAGAAAATTATGATAGATCGCAATATTTTTAAAATAGGAAAAGAAGAGTCCTATGTTGATTATTGTATCAAAGATAATCCTACAGTTAGCCGTAATCATGCAGATATTGTTCGCAAAGCAGATGGATTTTATTTGGTGGATAAGGGATCGTTAAACCATACGTTTGTCAATGGTAAAAAATTAGAGGTCAACGAATATAGAAAACTGCAAGATGGTTGCCTGTTACAGCTTGCAGATGAAGTGTTTGAGTTTGTGGCAGGCAGATAAAACTTACGTGGGGGATTGATGCATGAGATGGCATTATACAGTGGCAGCACAGTCTGATATTGGAACGACAAAAGGTGTTAATCAAGATAGCCTCACCGTAAAAGTAGCTAATACATATTATGGGGAGGCTGCTCTTGCCGTTTTGTGTGATGGTATGGGAGGTCTAGATCAGGGAGAAGTAGCAAGTGCTGTCGTGGTGCGCGCATATGAACAATGGTTTCTAAAGGAATTCGCTCAGTTTTGGGCGGCTGGTTTTTCAGACACTGCACTAGAACGCAAGTGGCATGATATAGCTAACGATTGCAATACAAGGATAAAAGATTACTGTAAGGCAAGAAATGCCAATATGGGAACAACGCTTACAGTATTACTTTTGTTGGATGGACGATATTATATTTCACACATTGGGGACTGTCGTACATATATTATGGGGAATGGTATGGAACAGCTTACTACAGATCAAACATATGTGGCGCGCGAAGTGGCTTTGGGACATATGACTCCAGAGCAGGCGAAGAATGATATTCGCAGAAATGTGCTTTTACAATGTATCGGCTTAAAGAAGGATGTGAAGCCTGATTTTTTGCAAGGTGATCTCTATGACGGGGATAGTTTACTGCTGTGTTCGGATGGATTTCGTCATGAGATTGGGGATAAGGAACTATACGAGTATTGCCATCTCGCATTGGAAAACATGGAGTGGACATTAGAAAAAAGGAAGGAGAATTCTTCCATTATGAATAGACAATTACACTATGTAATTGAACTCAATAAAGAGCGTGGTGAGAAGGATAATATTTCTGCAATTTTGTTGAAGGTAAAAAATGAGGTATAATCAAATAGAGTAATGATAGTAAACTAAATTTAGCAAGAAAAGTACTTCTAACTGCTTGTAGCAAGGGAAAAGTACTATATTTTACGCCAGAGATTTGAGATTTTGCAGAGCAAAATCGTGGAAGTTAGGTTGAACAACATTGGTTTTCGAAGAACGCAACGACAGCGTTCTTCGTTGCTTTTTAGAGAAAAATAGTAACTTATAGTTCTATATGAGGGACAGTCAGATGGGAGTTTGATAAAAAGTATGTTACAAATCGGTTCTGTGATAGATGGAAAGTACAAAATACTCAATGAAATAGGACATGGTGGGATGAGTACAGTATATCTTGCCATCAATGAAAAAGCGAATAAACCTTGGGCGGTTAAGGAAGTGCGAAAATCTTTTAATAAGGATTTGGATATTTTAAAGCAAAGTCTTATTGTAGAGATGGATTTGCTCAAAAAGTTACGACATGCGCATCTTCCAAGTATTGTGGATGTGATTGACCAAGACGAAAATCTTTTGATTGTCATGGATTATATAGAAGGTAATACATTGGATCATCTTCTGAAAGAGGAGGGAGCGCAACAACAGGAAAAAGTCGTTGATTGGGCTATACAGTTGTGTGATGTACTAGATTACCTGCACACGCGAACAACGCCGATTATTTATCGTGATATGAAGCCGTCCAATATTATGCTCAAGTCGGATGGAAATGTAGTGTTGATCGATTTTGGAACTGCGCGCGAATTTAAGGAGAGAAATGCAGCAGATACTACTTGTTTAGGAACACAAGGATATGCCGCTCCAGAGCAGTTTGGTGGTATGGGACAGACAGATGCACGGACAGATATTTATTGTCTAGGTGCAACGCTTTATCATCTTGTGACAGGGCATAATCCTTCAGAGCCGCCTTATGAAATAATGCCTATCACAAAATGGAATTCCAAACTTTCCACAGGTTTAGAGCGAATTATACAAAAGTGTACACAGAAAAATCCAGTGGACAGATATCAGACAGCCAAGGAATTGCGTTATGAGTTGGAGCACTATCATGATTTAGAAACACAGGCATTGCGTCAATATCGTAGAAGATTGGCAGTATTTTTTGCTGTTTTAGGACTTTGTGTAGTGTGTGCTCTAAGTGGATTTGGATTTCGCACGGCGGCTAGTACCATGCAAAAGGATACTTATCAAGACCTAATGAATATGGTGGAGATTTCTACAGATTCTGTTGAAGCCTGCAAGCTGTGCATGGATGCTATTGCAATTGATGCGACGCGAGCAGAGGCATATCACAAATTTTATACAAGAGCGGTTGAGGATGGTGTATTTAGTGATGCAGAGGAAGAACTACTGTTGAAGTTAGGGATTAGTACGCATAGATATTTGCAGAATTTTCAGGAGGCTAATGGAAATGAATATGCAGATTTTTGCTATGAGATTGGAAATGCGTATTGGTATTATTATGAGCATGAGGAAAACAGGCAATCACGTGCAGTGAGTTGGTTTCAGACCGCAATGGGATACTACGAACAAGATGAGTCAAAGGCAGCAGAATATAGACGTTGTGCATTGTATACAGAACTTGGAGTTTTTTATAAGAATGTCATTATTTCTCAGATTGATGGTACAGACTCAGGAATGTACGGAAAGTATTGGCAAAGTCTGACACAGTTAAAGGCACTCAATGACGCTGAGCCAGATCGAGAACTCATCACATTGCGTATATATAGGGAGATCCCCACACGTGTAGTCGAGTATGTGCGATATTTTAAGGAGGATGGAGTTTCTAAGGAGGAGATTTTGGCGATGCTTGAAGAGATTGAGGAGAATATGACTCAGATGGAGCAGGATGCCACAAGCGCTACACAGGAAGAAATAGCGGCGATTCGATGGATTATAGAGGGGGCATATAACATGGTGCGTTCCACTTATAAATAAGGATAACAACGTGAAATTTACCCATCTTGATTTAAATAACTGCCTGTGGTAGTTTTCGATTGCAGCAAAGGCTGTTAGTGTGAGGAAGGGTACTTGTAAGTAGAACTATACAGGTGATATAGAAAGGGAATAGAAAACCTTATGAATATAAAACAAATGACGGACATAGCTTCTTTTTTGTTGTGGGGTTCAATTGGACTGTTAATACTAGCAGTAATTTTGTTTTTTGTGTTAAAAATTCCACATTGTTGGAATATGGTGATGGGAATACCCATAAAAAGTACAAAAGACTCCAACAAAAAGAAAAAGCTGCGCAAGAAGGAAATAGAACCACCAAAAAGTAGGATAAAAAAGACTCAAAGTCAAAAGAATCATATAGAAAGAGAAGAGAACATGTCTTTTGATGAGCGTGTTCCAAAAAATGTAGAAATAAAAAAGCAGGTGCAGGAACGCTCTACATCATTTGTCAATCAATCATATAAAAATGGGCAGATGAACTTAGACCAAGCAGTGAAGGAAGAGGGAAACACGGAAACATTGCCGCTACAAAATACAGAAGTGTTGCCAGCCAGTCTGTTGCCACAGCAAACTGACGTTGAGAAAGACCAAGATAAAACGTTGCTGTTGAATGAGGAAGCGTTTGTTTTGATACAAGATATTGTATACATACAAGAGGAAAACAATGAGCAACACTAAGGAAGCCTTAGAGTTGCTTATTGTTTTGGCAAGCTTTGAATGATATGTATGGATCAGGCAAAAGAACGTTGATATATCATAACAAAGTAAGTCGCAAAAGGTTCTTTGTATTGGCACTAAAATGTGTGTAGAGCATGTAAAATTGCTTGAAACAGACAACAATATATGATACGATAGTTGGAATATAAAAAACGGTTTATATGCATCTAGTGGAATGATCTAGCAATACTGTTTTATGTGGGAGAAGACGCTATTTTGGCAGGAATTTTGCATCTGATAGAGAGATTTTGCGTATGATGAGTAAGAAATAAAAAAAGAATGGATTGTTTTGAAAGGTAGGAAGTTCTATGGAGAATGATTTTGAGAAGGTTGCTATGCGCGTGTCCTGTGTCAGTATCCTAGCCAATGGGGTGTTGTCTATATTTAAATTGTTGGCAGGTGTTTTCGCACATTCAGGAGCAATGATTAGTGATGCCATCCATTCGGCATCGGATGTATTTAGCACGCTTGTGGTGATTGTAGGCATAAAAATGGCTGGAAAGGCATCAGATAAGGAGCATCCTTATGGGCATGAACGTATGGAATGTGTAGCAGCAATTGTGCTTGCAACCGTTCTTGCGGTGACTGGATTAGGGATAGGATATACAGCAGTGATGAAAATTAGTTCTAAAGAATACAGTCAGTTGGCGATTCCTGGACTACTTGCGCTTGTTGCTGCTGTGGTGTCGATAGTAGTTAAAGAGGGAATGTATTGGTATACTAGGGCTTATGCAAAGAAAATTGACTCGAGTGCTTTGATGGCAGATGCATGGCATCATCGCTCAGACTCTCTTTCTTCTGTGGGAGCCTTTATTGGTATTTTGGGAGCGCGTATAGGATTTCCTATAGCAGACGCGATTGCAAGCTTATGTATATGCTTCTTTATTGAGAAGGCAGCTTATGAGATTTTTAAGGATGCAGTAGATAAGATGGTTGATAAGGCATGTGATGACGCGATAGAAGAAGAACTAAGACATTGTGCACTCGAACAACAAGGAGTACTAGGAGTTGATTTGATTCGAACAAGAGTTTTTGGAAATAGAATCTATGTTGACATAGAAATTTGTGCGGATGGAAATGAGTCTTTGAGCGAAGCACATGGTATTGCAGAGCATGTTCATGATGCGATTGAACAAAGATTTACAAAGGTGAAGCATATTATGGTGCATGTGAATCCAAACCATTAAGAAACTCTAAGACCGCCAAAGACGCGGCCCAAGAGTTTCTAAATGGTTGGGAAGACCGCAAGGGCAGCGTTCTTCCGTGTGGTAAAGAGTTGGAAAATACCTCTAAGACCGCCGAAGACGCGGTCTTAGAGTTTCTAAATGGTTGGGAAGACCGCAAGGGCAGCGTTCTTCCGTGTGGTGAAAAAATGAAGGATACCTCTAAGGCCGCCGAAGGCGCAGCCCAAGAGTTTCTAAATGGTTGGGAAGACCGCAAAAGGCTAGAAATTGGATCGCGCTGCTTATAGGGCTCTAATTTCTAGCTAAACAAAGTACTAGTGGTCAATACACTAAAGATCACGCAGAAAAAGTGGATCTGCAAGTAATGTTCGTGCTACAAAAAGCGTGTTGTCAGCACGCGTTTCTGTGGACCATTTGACGAGGGAAACAGTACCCTGTTCGATTTCAATACAGGTGATGCAACGTGGGTGAACACAGCTTCCTGTATTGAAATACCGCGTTTGACGGTTGCCGAGTGCAGGGCGGTGTGTATGACCAGTAATTAAATAACGGTGATGTTTGATTGCCCAGCGCGACAATCGTTTTTCGCTTCGGTTGCGGTGTTTGTAGTTTTTGGCGGCGCTTGTAGGGTCAAGAACACCAATTTGTTCTAAAGGCTTCCACAAATAACGCACAAGGAAGCGCGACAGTCGCCAAAGACTAGAGTTGAGCACATCTGCTTGATGGCCGTGAGTTAGATACAATTCTACACAGCGTGCAAATTTGTCAAAACCGCAGGCTTTTAAGATAATACCTGCACAGTGTGGCATATCAGTGCTATATTGTAGAATATGGTCATGATTACCATAAATTTGATAGAGACGCCCTTCTCTTTCAAACAGGGAAAGCAGCTCAAAAACATTTTCATGGATTTCACGAATGGAGCAAAGACGACGGTTTTCCCACAGTTCATCGCCATCGCCCAATTCAATGTAGGTGAATCCTCTAGTGTAATAGTGGTGAAGTGCGGCAAAATATAAGTGTTGGTTTTTGAGAAAGTTGTCATTTGCATTGCCAACACCCCGATGACAGTCGCTGATTAGTACAATGCGGGAATATGGGCCAACAGCAAGAACAGGGGCATTGCGGAAGCTTTGATCCAGTCGTCTGTCACATCCGGTTTTCATACAATCTATGATTACCTCCCTATACAATGGCGACATTTTTTACAGCATTTGTTATGACATTTTTTACGCTTTTTGTTGCGAAGCAAACGTCGCAGAATAGAGGGGAGATAGAAATATAAACACAATAGGCGGTCTAGCGAAGAGGTAAAAGGTTTTGTTACCCATCGAAACAGGCGGCAAAGAAGTCTGTTTTGCCATTGTTTGAAGCGGCAGAGTAGCTTTCTGATAGGAGAAAGCACACAACTTGAACAATAGGTAAAAACAATAAACACTCGTAGCCCACGGACTTGATAGGAGCATTTGTCAGTAGCGTCCAAAGCATTTACAAAGGAAACCATCATTGTGCGATTTGGGAATGTGATACAAACCTCCATAGAAAGTTCACGCGGATTTGCATATAGTCCCATGTCGAAAGCTGTAAGCCACCAATGCCTTGCACATAGATGCGCCAGCTCCGTGCTATGGCGATAAAGGCGTATAGACATAGGAAGCATTTCTCTGTCCTCTGCACTGTGGAATAAAGCGTAGGGCTGCTGAGAGGTTGCTACAAGCGTGTCAGCCTTGTAAATACCTACTTCACAGCCTAAATTGATACCATATTGACCTTTCCATAGTTCGATTAGCCATGTGCGTCCTTCATAGTCAAAATAGATAGGCAGACAGTCAAAAATCATATTAAAGTGGGCAGCATAGCGGTCAAAAAGTGCAGTGTAACCAAAAGTACGTTGTGGTGCATGGATGGTGGTAGAGAAAATATCCTGAGAGGGCACATAACAGTAGCCAAAAGGTTCAATAATTTGGGTTACTAGGCAGCATTTTTCTTCACAGGACATTGCGCATAGTTTTTTGCAGATTTTTCTTTTGCGCTGGTGGTTGAAAAGTACAAGAAATAGGACAGCAACGAGCAGAATACTGACAAAAAGATACATAAAGTCACTCCATTCGTGCGTTTTTTACATTTTATGCAGGAATAGAGTGGTTTGTGCATCAAAAAGTCGATACAATACAAGGCATAGAGTATATACCAGTATTGTATCGACTAACTGATTACATATTTGCGAAAACTTTTGGCGAGTATTTTTTTGCGATAAGATGTTTGTTTAACAGATGCGCAAGTAATCGCAAATGCAGTTATGAAGCTTTTTAACGCAATCATTGCATGTATCTTGTAACTAAAATAAGTTTCTTTTTTGGCGAGACATTCCCATAATCGACACCATCATTACGAAAAAGATTGGCAATAACATGGCGTCCAAGTTTACAAACTACCAAAGGAAAGTTGTCTATTATTTGTATTCAAAATTTGTATCATATTCTCTTAACCATCTCAATATTGTTTCTGCAATATCATTTACAGTAAATTCTATAAAATGACTCATATCATTTGCTGATAAGTAATGATATGTTGAGATATCTACCATATCAACATGATATTGTGTATTTAACAAGTGGCTTTTTTGTCGCTCAATATCCTCCTTATTTACAATGTTTTCTATATCCAATGCAAAAGCTTCTGAAAGCAGTTTTCTAATTATTTTTGTATTCTTACTATTTTGATAAAGCCACAAATCAATACCTTGAGCTTCTGGATAATATGCCTTTTTAAACGCATCAATATTCATTGGGGGAATATTCTCACTCTGAAGTTTTCTCCAAATCTTTATGTCATTCCAATAATCTGTCAAACAATGAACACATATTCCAATACCAAAATCTCTATAGGCATGTGCTTTTCCAGCAATAATTTTACAAAAAGAATTAATATTTCTTTTCCATTGTTGATAATCTTGCGTATCGCTCCATTTTCCGCAGCCTTCAAACAGATGCGATTTTACTTTCATGCCAACATTATAATTGGGATTCATATGTACAGAATCAGGCGCTACAGAACCAAGAATAAATTCCGCAGCATTTGATAGTTGTGGTAGGTGCTTTAATAGCCTATATGCAATTTCCATATGTATCATCTGAAACGCCATAGATTTTATTCCTCTATCAATTTTTGATTTGCAGGTATAAGTATAATTTACTTGAGACAAGACTATAATGTCAAAAAAGAAACCTGCTATTGTTGCTTTAGATTTCTGTGAACAGGTACTATTTTATATTGATCTGATATGTATGGAGTAGTGCTTTTATGATGTATCAAAAAATTTTAAGTTTAGCTATATCATAATTTTAGATAAAAATATGAGATAACAACAATTTTGATAAATGTAATAGGTACTTAGTTAATAATATTGCAAGATTATAGGGTAGTTTCCACGCCATTTAGATTGATGTGTTCTTCTTCCTCCATAGGAATCAACAGATATTTTTGCCCATCAATCGTCTGAGAAGTAATTTGTTTTGCCTTGTCGGGACGCATGCGCAAAAAGACTTCAGACCAGTTTTTGGCTTCTTCGGAGTCAAGTGGGGCATCCATATTGACGAGAGCTTCAATTTGTCCAGTTTTGGCTTCATTTTCTTGTCTAGAATCTTTAAGCTCAGCTTTTAGAGCAGCGACTTCCTCTAGGAGACGAAGTTCTTTCTTTTCTTTGTTATTTTTTTCAATGGCCTTCTCATTCACTAAATGTTTGACAACGGGAAGCTGATCTTGAAATTCTTCTGTAAAGTGTTCTTGGACCATGGCAACAGCCGCATCGGGAATTTCACTGTCAGATAGAACTCCTTTTATCATTTCTGTGGTAAGAGTAAAAGCTTCAGGTTCTATTAGAACTAAATCCTCTACTTCAGCCTCGTGTTCTTCTGCGAGATCATTTAATTTTTCCTGAATCTCAAGAAGCATGGCATCGCTATTTTCAATGATAGGAGCAATGGCGGTCTTGACAATGCTACTAAACGTGTTTTGTTCCTCGGTCGCTGTGCGCTTTGCGCCACAGCCAAGTGCAGATTCAATAAAATCGCGATGAGAGTCACGAGCATCACGGACATAGTATGTAAGGCTGTGGATATCTGTGGAGCGCTCTACAAAAGAAGGAAACATAAATCCAACATCAGGAACACCCACAACCCAGTCTTGTCTGCGCACACCAATCCGATGTTCATCCTCACGATAACCCAAACCTGGTTTGGAGAGATTCACAGGGCAGATAGCGCACAATAGATAAGTAAAGACTTCTTCTGATTCATCTAATTTTAGATCATCATTTGTCTTTGTGATGACATCATAGGCATCATGAAAGACAAGGATCAGATAATTGCCTGCGTAATCATAGAATTCAATAATTCTGTCATATAGATGTTCTAACAATTCTGGATTTTTGAGGCCACTCTCGCGCAAGCCCAAAAGATATTGTTGTTTGCCGCCAGGCTCTTTTTCCTCATTGGCAAAGTGAAGTTCTAGAAGATTATTGCCAATTGTTCCAGACAAAACTTTTTTTGCGATTTCCAAATATTTAAAAAATTCATCTTCCTCTAAATTGAGAAAAGTTTCACTAAGTTCCACGACTTTATTTTTATTAGCATCAACATAGCAACCACACATTTTTGTGATTGTGCAGGCTTCTTTTTTAAATCGTCGCTTTAGTTCTAGTATATCCTTGTTTCTTAACATATTCTCCCTCATTTCCGTATTGTAGAATTCTAGTAAGAACGATTTTATATCGTATTTATTTTAACATAGGTTTGAGGAGGGTTGCAATGCTGTTGTAGAGTTACTTTTAAGAAAAAAGGGCAAGGGTATATCACTTTTGGTAATAAAACAAAGCGATATTGAAGCACATATATGTTTGTGATATACTCCCGAGTTTGACACTTGTGAAAGCAAAAAGCGGCTACAGACCCAGTAATTATGCGGTCTGCAGCCACTTTCTCTTTGGAAACGATTTGTGCTATTTTTTTACCTCATTTGTTTTGGTGCTTTTTATGATGCTCCGCATGGCTGATTTTGAAATAAATTCATAATCCGTATGAAA
>CAJUHQ010000039.1 GCA_910586095.1 uncultured Lachnospiraceae bacterium
AGGACGCGTTCTTCGCAAGGAATTGAAACAGAGATAGGCTCTCTAAGGCTGTAAAGGACACAGCCTAAGAGTTTCTAAATGTTTGGAAGAACGCTAGGACGCGTTCTTCGCAAGGAATTGAAAGTAGAAATAGGCTCTCTTAAGGCTGTAAAAGACACAGCCTAAGAGTTTCTAAATGTATAATTTTTTTGGGTTTGTTGGAGTGGACGAGAGTATAGGAATAGGTTTGAGGTGAGCGATGTCACTGGCACAGAATATTAAAAAAACAATAAATTATAGTAGGAAAAATGGGTATGTGGAAACATTTTTTGCAGCTTGGGAGCGCTTGACGGCAAAGTATTTTGCTAATTACAAGTATTGCGCACCTGATTTAGAAACGCTTCGCGCGCAGCAACAGGATAAAGCAGTGTCCAATATCAAGTTTTCCATACTTGTGCCTGCATATGAGACACAAGAGATATACATGACAGAGCTGGTGGATAGTTGTATGGCACAGACATATAGCAATTGGGAGCTTATCATAGCAGATGGCAGTTCTAGTGATAAAGTGAAACGGGTGGTAAGAGGATACCATGATCCGCGTATTCGATATATCAAATTAGGAGGAAATGGCGGTATTGCAGAGAATACAAATGCTGCAATAGATTATGCTACAGGAGATTATTTTGGACTGCTCGATCATGATGATATTCTCACAGTGGATGCGTTGTATGAGATGGCACGCGCAATAGACAAAAAGCGTCCTGTTTTAGCCTATTCAGATGAGGATAAATGCGATGCATCAGGAAAAAATTTTTATGATCCGCATATCAAACTTGACTTTAATTTGGATTTGCTTTTTACGAACAATTATGTGTGCCATTTTATGGTAGTGCGCGCAGATGTCATGCGCAAGTTTAAAATTAGGAAAGAATATGATGGTTCGCAGGACTATGACTTGATTCTGCGCATTGTGGGCAATCTTTTTTTGAGGGAGAGGGAAAATAAAGGGGCGAAGCTTGTAGAGAGCGTGATTGTGCATGTGCCCAAAGTACTATATCATTGGCGTTGTCATGAAAATTCTACAGCGGACAATCCACAGAGTAAAATGTACGCCTATGAGGCAGGAAAAAAAGCATTGATTGATTTTGCAGCGCGAATGGGGTGGAAAGCGGATGTGCGTCACAACAAGCATCTAGGTTTTTATCGCATAGAATACAGAAATAACGTGTTGAATCATCGTTCCGATTTGGCGGCAGTAGGAGGTTTTACCGCACAGTGCGGAAAGGTGGCGGGCGGCACCTACATAGGGCAGCCGCTAGTTTATGCAGGATATATGAATCGGATGGATTTGTATCAAAATACGCGGCTTCTAGATCTAAGGAATATGGCAGTCAATAAGGAGTATCAATCCATCTATGAGGAAGTGACAGGACATCCTTACGAAAGTACGTTGTGTACAGACAAAAAAGAGCTTCCTTTATGGATAAAAGAATTGGATAGGACAACAGAAGGGCGAAGACAGATCGCATTGTTGAGCACAAGACTTAGCCATCAGTTGACAGCAAATGGTGCAAGGCTGTTGCTAGATCCTACATGTGTCCGCAAGGTGAGAGGAAAAAGCATTAACCAACTCTAAGGCTAAAAAAGACTTAGCCAAAGAGTTGGTAAATGCTTAGAAAAAACGCAAAGAGCGGCGTTTTTTAAAAAGCGAAGAAGAGCAAAAAAGAAAAAAACCAACTCTAAGGCTAAAAAAGACTTAGCCAAAGAGTTGGTAAATGCTTAGAAAAAACGCAAAGAGCGGCGTTTTTTAAAAAGCGAAGAAGAGCAAAAAAGAAAAAACCAACTCTAAGGCTAAAAAAGACGTAGCCAAAGAGATAATTAATGCTTAGAAAAATGTATGGGTTATATAAAAGAGTAGATTGAAAGGCAAAGGTCGCAAAGTATGGCGAAGTCTACGGTTGTGATACCAAATTATAATGGGATAGCATATATACAGGCTTGTCTAGAAAGTTTGTACGCAGGCACAGTGACAGACATAGAAGTGATCGTAGTGGACAATGGATCTGTGGATGGCAGTATGGAGCTTGTGAAAGAAAAGTTTTTGCAGGTACGATTGATTGTCAATAAGGAAAATAAAGGATTTAGCTACGCAGTTAATCAGGGGATTAAGGCAAGTACAACACCATATGTCATTTTGTTAAACAATGATACACAAGTGGACATTGCCTTTGTACACGAGCTTGAGAAGGTGATGGACAGCGATAAGAAAAAGAAAATATTTTCAGCATCGGCAAAGATGCTCTCGCTCTACGATAAAGATCAGATTGATGATGCTGGCGACTACTATTGTGCATTAGGTTGGGCATTTGCGCGGGGAAAAGGTAAAAAGTGTAGTCAATACACTACAGATTGTGAAATTTTTTCTGCCTGCGCGGGTGCTGCCATTTATCGCAGGGAATTGCTGGAAGAGGATCGAATAGGATTGTTTGATGAGGCGCATTTTGCCTATTTTGAAGATATTGACATTGGGTATAGAGCGAAAATTCATGGATATATAAATCAATTTGCGGCAAACTCTATAGTATATCATGCGGGTAGTGCCACAAGCGGCTCTAGATACAATTCTTTTAAGACACGGCTCGCATCACGTAATAGTGTCTATGTAATTTACAAGAATATGCCGTTTTTTCAAATTTTACTCAATATGCCATTGTTAATAGTAGGATTTTTGATAAAGACAGTATTTTTTGCAAGAAAGGGCATGGGCAAAGAATATCTTTTGGGACTAGTAAAAGGTGTCCAACTTTCTATGAGTCCCGAGGGGAAAAAACGCAAGCAGAGATTTCACATCAGACGGGCAGGAAATTATGCGTCTATACAGTTTTTGTTGTGGAGAAATATAATAAGGCTTATTGAATAGAGGAAGTCGGGATATATGAGCTTTGCTTTTTGTCAAATAAAAATTTAAGTTGTACTTTTCGCTCAAATATTGTAGAATAGAATGGGTTTTATGTATATACTAATGGTGTATTAAAAATACAGATGCCAAGAACGTCAGTGGAATTAGGGTGAGTGGGTTGATAAGAGATAATCAAAAATTTTTTAACCGGCTGCTGGTATTGCTTGACGCACTAGTTATAGCCGCAGCTTATTGGGGTTCATGGTTTCTGTGGCTAAGTGGTTTAGTGAAAGAGTTAGAGCCTGGGATCGGTATCTTGCCAATACAGACTTATTTTACTGCATTTGTTGCCATTGTGCCAGGATATCTCATTTTGTACAATACATTTGATATGTATTCGTCAAAACGTACGGCTAAGACGGTATATGAGATCTTTAATATTATGAAAGCTAATACCGTGGGACTCTTAGCTATTATGGTAGTGCTTTTTGCCATTAACATTCCTGATTTCTCGCGTGGTATGGTTGGTGTTTTCTATGGCA
Source organism: uncultured Lachnospiraceae bacterium (assembly GCA_910586095.1). Taxonomy (GTDB): domain Bacteria; phylum Bacillota; class Clostridia; order Lachnospirales; family Lachnospiraceae; genus COE1. Next base: position 3,424 of record CAJUHQ010000039.1, read on the forward strand.
TCAATATTGTAGCAGAAGCGAGTATGCGCAAGGCTGTACGATATTTTTTGCGTCATATGCGCAAAAAAGGTTACAATCTCAAGCATATATTGCTGGTGGGGTACTCACGCGCGGCAGAGGAATATATCAATAAAATTAAGGCAAATCCTGAATGGGGATACGAGGCATGTGGGATACTTGATGACCGTGTGCCTATAGGAGCAGTGTACAAGGGTGTGGAAGTTATCGGTAGTATTGATAGCTTACAAAAAATATTGCCAAAAAATCAGTTGGACGAGATTAGTATTACTCTTTCTTTGTCAGATTATGACCAATTAGAGGATATTGTGACAGTTTGTGAAAAGTCTGGTGTACACACAAAATTTATACCCGATTACAACAGTGTGATTCCTAGTAGACCATATCTAGAAGATTTGGATGGGCTTGCAGTGGTAAATATCAGAAGAGTGCCACTTGCCAACACTGCCAATATGCTTATAAAGAGGCTAGTGGATATGATCGGGGCAATTGTTGCCATTTTGTTGTTCTCGCCTGTTATGGTGGTGGCGGCAATCGGAATTAAAGTTACAAGCAAAGGCCCACTCATTTTTAAACAAGAGCGTGTGGGACTGCACAATAGACCATTTCAAATGTATAAATTTCGCAGTATGGAAGTACAGACGGAGGCTGAGGAGAAAAAAGGGTGGACTACAAAAGATGATCCACGAGTGACAAAGATAGGGCGAGTGCTTCGAAAAACGAGCATTGATGAGCTTCCACAGTTTTTTAATGTTTTAAAGGGGGATATGAGCCTAGTAGGGCCGCGCCCCGAACGACCTCTTTTTGTTGAAAAATTTAAAGAGGAGATACCAAGGTATATGATAAAGCATCAAGTGCGTCCCGGGATCACAGGTTGGGCACAAATCAATGGATACAGAGGGAACTCTTCTATCAAAAAGCGGATTGAGTATGATTTGTACTACATTGAGAATTGGACGATGGCATTTGATATAAAAATCTTATTCCTTACTTTCTTTAAGGGCTTTATCAATAAAAATGCCTACTAAAAAGCAAGATACGTTGTAGGAAAGGGTATGGGGAAATGCAGGATTATAATGATAATCAAGAGGATAAACGACAAGGTGCAAACAAAAGTGTAAGAAGGGCAGAAAATTCGGGGCAAAAAAGACCTGCTACGAGTCAGCCAGGAAAAAGTGCAGGTCAGCGACCAGCAGGAAACCGGCAGCGCAGTGGTGAACCACAGGCGGTTAAAAAAAGACCACAGGAGGAACAAAAAGTAAGAACAAATGGCAGTATGCGAAGACCGTCACAGGATATGGGGGCAGAATATACTGAGGATGACGAGAGAAAACCTGTAAAAAAATCGAGCAAAGGCAACAAAAAGAGTAGTTCAGCAGGGGCATATAAAAATTCGGCAAAAAGGCCACCTAAGAAAGTAGGAGGCAAAAAGAAGCGAAAACCAAAACGCCCGCTTACGCCGGAAGAAGCAAAAAAGAAAAAACGAAAAAAAATTATTTTGTTTATTATAGAGATTCTGATTCTCCTAATTTTAGGAATCGTTTTGTGGGTATTTACAAAGACTAGCAAAATGGTGTATGTTAAGATTACGGAGGAGGAAGTATCCATTGATCCAGTAATCCAGGAACAAAAAGAGGATGGAACTAGCAAGCTATTAGGATATAGAAATATTGCGCTGTTTGGAGTGGATTCTCGAAGCGGAGAATTAGAGAAGAGTACACGTACAGATACCATTATGATAGCATCTATTAACTTAGATACAAAGGAAGTCAAACTAGTGTCTGTATATCGAGATACATGGTTGAACTTGAGCAATGATACTTACAGCAAGGCTAATGCTGCCTATGCAAAGGGAGGACCTAAGCAGGCAATCAGTATGCTAAATATGAATCTGGATATGGATATCACAGATTATGTTACAATTGGGTTTGACGGATTAATTGATGTAATCGATGCTGTAGGAGGCATTGAGATTGATGTGCAAGAGAATGAGATTGTTTACTTAAATAGCTATCAGATTAGTATGTCAGGTAAACCAGACGGCACATTAAATGCGAATGGAGAGGAGAATTATACAGCACGGGAAGGGATTGACTATACTCCTGTCACACATTCTGGCTTGCAGAAACTCAATGGTTTACAGGCTACTGCTTATGCGCGAATCCGATATGTAGGAGATGACTTTGCGCGCGCCGCAAGGCAGAGAACCGTGCTCATAGAGGTAGCTAAAAAGGCGATGACATTGAACCCAATCACGTTGAACAATATAGCAGATGCTATTTTCCCTAAAATATCGACATCTCTTGAAGCGACAGAGATTGTGACTTTATTGTCAGATATTACAAACTATGAAATTGGTCCAACAGTCGGTTTTCCGTTTGATGACCATCGAGCAACAGGGCGTGTGGGAAAAGCCAGTGTCGTGATCCCAGTGGATCTTACGCAAAATGTAAAACAGTTACATCAGTTCCTGTTTGAAGATGCAGAGTATGAACCGACGGATACTGTAAAGAAATGTAGTCAGAAGATTGCATCAGATACGGGTGTAAGCTATAATGGAGAATAAATGAGCCAATGAGGGACCATCAACGCGGTCCCTTTTTGCCATTGCAGCCGTGTCTATGTCGTTGTAGGATGGGCAGTGTTTGGAAGAACTTTGTATGGAGGCATATATGCAATATAGTGTAGATGTAATCCTGCTGACTTACAAACCCAAAGAGCAGGTGTTGGATCTGATAAAAGCGCTGGAAGCGCAGACATATCCAATCCATAAACTGATTATTATGAATACAGAAAGACAGTATGTCGAGCAGTTGTTTTATGGAACAGGATTTTTGGAACAATACAAGAATATTGAAGTCCATCATCTTTTGGCAGAAGAGTTCGATCATGGCAGAACAAGGGCAAAAGCTGTGCGTTATTCTAAGGCGGATATTTTTGTCTGTATGACGCAGGATGCTATGCCAGTTGATTCTATGCTGATCTGCAAACTGATAGAAGCACTTACAGCGGCGGACAATATCGCAGCAGCATATGCAAGACAGCTTCCGCTTCCAGATTGTCGTGCAATTGAAAAGTACACTCGAAGTTTTAATTATCCAGAGACATCATTAGTGAAATCTCTTGATGATATAGAGCAACTAGGGATAAAAACATTTTTTTGTTCAAATGTATGTGCAGCGTACAACAGAGAAATTTACGAAAATATGGGAGGCTTTGTGAAAAAGGCCATCTTTAATGAAGATATGATTTACGCAGGACATGTAATTCAGGCAGGATATAAGATTGCATATGCAGCGCAGGCACAGGTGCATCATTCTCACAATTATACATGTATGCAACAGTTTCGGCGCAATTTTGATCTCGGTGTATCACAGGCCAATCATCCAGAAGTATTTGAGAGTGTTTCCTCAAAAAGTGAGGGGATAGCCTTAGTGAAAAGCACGATGAAGCACTTAAGTACAATAGGAAAAAAGAGGTTGATTCCGTATCTAGTAGTGTCAAGCGGCTTTAAATGGATAGGGTATCAATTGGGAAAAAACTATGAGAACCTCCCGCAAGGGATAGTAAAGTGGTGTAGCTCAAATAAGACATACTGGCAAAATGATGAAATATAAAATTTCATGTATCTTGAAAAAAAGAGCTCACCTATATGTGCAGATGAAAGGTAAGACGAGAAAATTCACCTATAGTAAAGAGATAGGGCAAAATGGGGGGATAGTATGTGCGGAATAGTAGGATATATTGGAACAAATGCGGCAGCGCCAGTGATATTAGAAGGGCTTTCAAAGCTAGAATACAGAGGATATGATTCGGCTGGAATGGCAGTGTATGATGGAAATCAGATTCAGATCAAAAAGTCAGTAGGGCGATTGAAGGTACTAGAAGAGTTGACACATGGTGGAGCAACTATGCCAGGAGTAGCGGGGATAGGACATACTCGTTGGGCAACTCATGGTGCGCCCAGCGATGTAAACGCGCATCCGCATTATAATGCGCAAGAAACCATTGCAGTGGTGCACAATGGTATTATAGAAAATTATCTTCCACTAAAGGACAAATTAATTTCCAAGGGATATACATTCACTTCAGATACCGACACAGAAGTACTCGCACATCTGATTGACTATTATTATAAGCGTACTTGTAAGGACGGGACAGAGGGAAATCCGTTAGTAGCCATCACAAAAGTGATGCATCGAGTACAAGGGTCATACGCATTGGGAATTTTGTTTGCAGACCATCCCGATCAGATTTTTGCAGTGCGCAAGGACAGTCCGCTTATTGTGGGGCAAAATGAAGAGGGATGTTTTATTGCTTCAGATGTGCCTGCCTTGTTAAAGTATACTAGAACAGTCTATTTTATAGAAAATCAAGAAGTAGTGCGTCTGCGTGCAGATCACATGCATTTTTATACAGTGGACGAGGAGGAAATCACAAAGGAGCCTGTCACAATAGAGTGGGATACAGATGCAGCGGAGAAAGGTGGTTACGAGCATTTTATGCTCAAGGAGATGTATGAGCAACCAAAGACAGTGACAGATACATTATTGCCGCGGCTTAAGAATGGGGATATTGTCATAGAAGAACTTTGTATGACACAGGAGGAGATCTGTGCGATTCAAAAAATCTTTATTGTGGCGTGCGGATCGGCATATCATGCAGGTATGACGGGAAAGTATGTGATAGAAGGCATTGCGCGCATCCCCGTAGAAGTGGATTTGGCAAGTGAGTTTCGTTATCGCAATCCAATATTAGAGAAAGGTACAATGGTGATTGTTATCAGTCAGTCAGGAGAGACTGCTGATACGCTAGCAGCACTGCGCGAAGCACAACAGCGCGGTCATAAGGTGTTGGGCATTGTCAATGTGGTAGGAAGCTCCATCGCTAGGGAAGCCGACAATGTGATGTACACATGGGCTGGACCAGAGATTGCGGTGGCAACAACAAAGGCATACAGTGCACAGTTAATCGCACTATATCTTCTAGCTATGAAGTTTGGAAAGGTGCGCGGTACGATTGAACAGACACAGTTTCAGGAAATGGTAGAGGATTTAAGGCGGCTTCCAGGGCAAATTGAGATGTTGCTGGCAAACAAAAATCGGATACAGCGTTTTGCTAACCGTTATGTAGGTGCTAAAGATGTATTTTTTATAGGAAGAGGAATCGACCATGCGATCTCTATGGAAGGTTCATTAAAGCTCAAGGAGATTTCTTATATTCATTCGGAGGCTTACGCCGCAGGAGAGCTAAAACATGGTACTATTTCACTGATAGAGACAGGAACGCTAGTGGCGGCGGTTGCCACCCAGAACATGTTATTTCAGAAGATTCTAAGCAATATGATAGAAGTCAAAGCAAGAGGAGCGTTTGTATTGGCAGTCACTACTCAAGGAAACACAGAGATTGAGAAGGCAGCAGACTATGTAATCTATATACCAGACACAAATCCATATTTTACAAATTCCCTCGCTATTATTCCACTACAACTTTTTGGTTACTATGTGGCTGTTGGTAAGGGGTGCGATGTAGATAAGCCGCGAAATCTTGCAAAGTCAGTGACAGTGGAGTAAGAAAAAGGCCAAACAGGAGTAGAACGATAAGAAAGGATGGGTGAATATGGGAAACAAGAAAAAGAACGAAAAAAAGAAGCATACAACAGCTAAAAATATTATGATTTCCATAGGATGTGCCATGTTTGCAGGCATATATGTCACTGTGCTTTGTCTTGGTGTACAAATGATTATACAGCGTGATGGACAGAAAATTATTCCAGCGTGGCTAGACAGAGTCGAGATTCATGTGGATGGACAGACGGCCTTGTCAAACAACACTGAAAACGAGGTTGAGACAGGAACTGTTACTGAAGACAGACAACGTGCAAAATCAGAAGACAGCGATACTACAAAACAGAAGAGTGACGAAGATTCTATAAAAGATGATTTTAGAGAAGAGCGTTCCACAGAAAAAAGCTCTGAGGAAAAGGAGCCTACAAAAGAAGCGTCTGAGAAAGAAAAGTCTAAAGAGGAAGCTAAAAAAGAGGACTCTAAAGAGGAGGAGTCTAAGGAAGAGGAGTCTAAGGAAGAGGAAACTAAAGAAGAATCCAAAAAAGAAGACACAACACAGACACAAGAAGATCCAGAATCTGAAGAGATGACAGAGACGGAGGAATCAACACAAATCGATGAAGAGACAGAAAGTGTAGAAGAGACAGAAAACACAGATGAAACGAGACGTCCCGATATCTACATAGAAAGAGTTGAGACGGTTAAGGACGCAGAGGATACTACTATAGTTCCTAATGTTACGTCCGTTGTAAAATCAGTAATGCCGTGTATTGTTTCCATCAGAAATGAGTTTACAGCGTACGATTATTGGTATGATGAAATGTACGATGACGAGGCGAGTGCATCAGGAATTATTATTGACCAAATGGAAGAAGAGCTGATTATTGTTACAAACTATCATGTGATTGAAGATTACAATTCGTTGTATGTCACTTTTATTGATGCAGTAGAGGTAGAAGCATATGTTAAAGGGGCTTCTGTCGAGGATGATCTTGCAGTGTTGAGTATATTTATAGAGGAGATTCCAGACAGAACACTCGATGAGATTGCTATTGCTGTGTTAGGTGATTCGGATACACTTGAGGTAGGGGAGGCCGCTATCACAATCGGCAATGCATTAGGGTATGGACAGTCTGTGACAACAGGAATTGTGAGCGCATTTACTAGCGATTCATTTGCTGAGGATTATTTTGACGGGGAGCATGGCTATCTGATTCAGACAGATGCGGCAATCAATCCTGGAAATTCTGGTGGTGCTCTTTTAAATGCAAAGGGTGAAGTGGTTGGTATTTGTGAAGGAAAGCTGGCAGACTATGGGATTGAAGGAATGGGATATGCAATACCTATTTCCTCAGCAAAACCGATCATAGAAGAATTGATGGAGATGGAGACACGAAAGAAGGTTCCTGCCAAAGAGAAAGGATTTCTTGGAATTGCCGGTGAGGCTGTATCTGAGGAAGCTATGGAAAAGTATGATATGCCTGAGGGAGTGTATGTGTCTAAAGTACTCAAAGACACAGCGGCTGAAAAGGCAGGTATCTTAAAAGGCGATATTGTTCTTTCGATTGATGGTATGAAGGTAGTACATATGACAGAAGTGCAGAATCTGTTAGAATATTATACAGCAGGCACAAAAGTAGAAGTAGTCGTGATGCGACAGATCGACGGGGAATACGATAAAATGGTGTTTGAGGTTGAGTTAGGGAATAAAGAAAATTAGAGATTCATGGAGGAGAGCATGTCAGATAAAGAAAACAACAGGTTTGAGAACAACGAGGATTTAGAAATATTAGATATGGCGGGCGATGAATCGAAATCGGATGCAGACGAAGGAACAGAAAATTCTAAAATGATTGATGAAGAAAGTGGAGAGGATAAGGATAGCGACTACGAGGACGTGTGTTTTATATGCAGACGACCAGAGAGCAAAGCGGGCAGGATGTTTAAACTGCCCAACCACATTTGTGTGTGTTCAGATTGTATGCACAAGACAATGGATACAGTCAGTCAGTTTGACTATCAAGGAATGTTGAATAACACAAATATCAATTTTGACAAGGATAATAAGGATGGTAAAAGGCGCTTTGCCAATATTAGTTTTGTAAATATTGCAGATTTGCAAGGGGATGGTGGTATACCAAACCGCCAGAAACTCAAGAAAAAAAAGACAAAGGAAAAGAAGTCAGAGGCTGTATTAAATGTCAATAATTTGCCAGCACCTCACAAGATTAAAGCACAGCTTGATGACTATGTCGTTGGTCAGGATCATGCAAAGAAGGTGATTTCTGTGGCGGTATACAATCATTATAAACGTGTGGCGACAGGTACAATGGATGATATCGAGATTGAAAAATCCAATATTCTTCTGTTAGGGCCTACAGGATGCGGCAAAACCTATATGGTTAAGACGCTAGCAAAGCTGTTGGACGTGCCTTTAGCAATAGCAGATGCCACATCGTTGACAGAGGCTGGATATATTGGCGATGATATAGAGTCTGTGATCTCAAAATTGTTAGCAGCCGCTGACAATGATGTAGACAGGGCAGAACAAGGCATTGTCTTTATTGATGAAATTGATAAAATTGCAAAAAAGAAAAATACAACGTCGCGTGATGTGAGCGGAGAGTCTGTTCAACAAGGGATGCTAAAGCTTTTAGAGGGTTCGGATGTGGAGGTTCCTGTTGGGGCAAACAGCAAAAATGCAATGGTTCCTTTGACTACGATCAACACCAAAAATATTTTGTTTATCTGTGGCGGTGCATTTCCTGATTTGGAGGAGATTATCAAACAGAGATTGACAAAACAGTCTTCGATTGGATTCAATGCAGAACTAAAGGATGCATTTGATAAGGAGAAGAACATTCTCAAAAAAGTGACCGTTGAGGATATTCGAAAATTTGGAATGATTCCTGAGTTTATAGGGCGTTTGCCAATTATATGTCCGCTGGATAGTCTCACGCAGGAAAGCTATATTCAGATTTTAAAGGAGCCGAAGAACGCGATTCTAAAGCAGTATCAGAAACTGTTAGAGTTAGATGAGGTAAAATTGAATTTTGATGATAGTGCGTTAGAGGCTATTGCCAAAAAGGCGATGGAGAAGGATACAGGAGCACGTGCACTTCGCGCGATTATTGAGGAATTCATGCTAGATATTATGTATGAAATACCTAAGGATGAGAATATTGGTGAGGTAACCATCACAGGGGATTATATTAATGGTACTGGTGGGCCTGTTATTGAGATACGTACAGATAGAGTGCACACAAAGCAACAAGATATTGAAAATATAGAGGAGTCTGTATCAAAATCAGACACTACAGATGCACCTAAGAAGGTAGAGGAGCACAATTTCTATGAGTTTTAAAAAAGGAACAGGAAAGTGTTTTGCGCGACCGCCAAAATTTTGCAATCGCATGATTATGATGTTGTGTGGGATTTTGATGATGGGAGCAGGGCTATCTATATTACGTGAGATCAATCTTGGAACAGATCCCTGTTCGTGCTTTACACAGGGGGTTACGAAATTTGTGCCATTGAGCTTTGGTACCTGTCAGCTATTGTGTCATTTGGTTACATTTGTGTTTGTGATTCGATATGACTTGAGCATGATTGGTTTTGGTACAATAGCAAATATGTGTTTTCTGGGATATATATCAGACTTTTTTAGATGGATATGGACATTGTTATTTCCAGCAGGAATTTTTGAGGAGACTCTAGTGCGCTTTGGATTGTTGTTACCAGCACTCGCAGTTTTTCTGCTGGGAGCGGCGGCATATATGTGTACAGAGTTAGGCTCTTCCCCTTATGACGCATTGCCATTTATTATTTCAAATCATGTGAAAAAGCTTCCATTTAAGGCGATTCGAATGATCTGGGATATTAGTTTTATGACAGCAGGATTTATCCTCGGTGGAGATGTGGGACTTGTCACAGTGTTGGTAGCATTTTTCCTAGGTCCCATTATTAGTTGGATGCAAAAAAAGATGGAGGTTTTAATTGGTATCAATGACACAACTGGAGGCGTATTACAATAAATTTAATGAGGAAAAACGGTTAAATTCTCGTCATGGGCAGGTAGAGTATCGCGTTTCAATGAAATATATCTGTGAATATCTAGAAAAGGCAGCAGCAAAGATAGAACATGCTGCTGCCTTTGCGCATGAGGTTCGATCACAGATTAAGGTACTAGACATTGGAGCAGGTACAGGACGTTACAGTGTAGCTCTTGCGGATGCAGGATATGATGTGACTGCTGTGGAGCTAGTGCGATATAATCTTGGAATTTTAAAACAAAAAAAGAGTCGCGTTAAAGCCCTGCAGGGAAATGCTCTGAACTTGAAAAAATTAGAGGACAATTGCTTTGATGTGACACTTTTGTTTGGACCGATGTACCATCTTTTTGATTTTGAAGACAAGAGAAAAGCACTGCGGGAAGCAAAGCGCGTCACCAAACCAGGCGGAGTGATTTTTGTGGCATATTGTATGAATGAGTACGGAGTCATAACATATGGTTTTAAGGAGCGCCATATTGTAGAGTGTATGGAAGAGAACCGTTTTGCAAATGATTTTAAAATTATATCTCAGCCGCAAACCTTGTATGATTATGTGCGAATAGAGGATATTGATGCACTCAACGAGGCAGAAGATTTAGAGAGACTTACAATTTTTTCGCCTGATGGGCCAGCAAATTATATGAGGACATTTTTGAATCAGCTCAGCCAAGAAGAATTTGAGGCGTTTGTTCAATATCAATTTGCAATCTGTGAGCGTCCCGATCTAATTGGCGCGGGTGCACATACAGTAGATATCATAAGAAAACATTGTAATTGAGTGGTTTATCACGTATACTGTAAGGAAAGAGATAAAAGAGAATGAAAACAATCATCTATTTTTGAGCAGCTTGATGACATGTTGTAGAATGGGGGTATTCTAAGATGGATTTGAATCAGGTGATGGGAGAGCTCGATGCACTTTTTACACAGGAGAAGATGAGTGAGATACCGCAGTTTTTGCAGAAGAATATAGAACAGGCTAAGAAGGAAGACGCGCGGGACATTCTTCTCACACTGTACAATGAGTGTATTGGTTTTTATAGAGAGACAGGAGATTATGAGCAGTCTATAGAGAACTGTACCAAGGCAATTGCATTGATGGATGAGATGGGGTTGCAGGGAACAATCCCCTATGCAACCACGCTGCTAAATGCAGCAACTGCTCATCGCGCAGCAGGACTTTTGCAGGAATCATTGGAACTTTATACAAAAGTACGGCCTATTTATGTGGCACAGCTAAAAGAAGATGATCCATATTTTGCGGGACTTTATAACAACTTAAGCTTGCTATATCAGGAAATGGGAAATTTTGAGGCTGCAAAGGAACAACTTGAGAACGCGCTTCACATTGTGTCACATAAGCCTGACAAACAGTTCGAGGTGGCAGTCACACAGGCAAATTTAGCAAATACTTGCATAGAATTAGAACAGGATGATGAGGCAAAGGCTAGGGCAGAGGAGGCAATACGTATCTTTGAGAAGATAGGTGTGGATGATGCCCATTACAGTGCAGCATTGTCCGCACTTGGAAGTCTTTATTTTATGGACAAGGACTATCAAAATGCGTTGGAAGTTATGGAGAAGAGCCGTGATTGTGTGGCAAAGTATCTAGGAGCTGACAATATTCAATATCAAAGATTAAGTGACAATATCAAAATTATCAAAGGTAAAATGGAAGAGGAGCAATCTGCCAAGATAACAAGTAAGGAACAAGAACAGGAAACAACAACAGAAGAAGATGATGAAAAATCAGATCAGATTCAAGATGAAGATAATACCTCTACAGACGAAACTTCTATCGAGGAATCTGATGACAAAATGATCGAGGAGCCTGTAGAGGCACAAGAGAAGTCAAATTTGACAGAAGATACACAAAAAGAGAACAAGACAAACAGTTTAGAACAATCACAGCAGGATCAAATACCTACAAAGAATGAGCAAGTAACAGCCGAAGATGTACCACAAAAAATGTCAAAGGCAGATACAACGCAGGTAGAGAAAGGAAAAGAGGAAGAGGACAAGGACAAGGCAGTCGATGCAATGATTGCCGAGGTTATGGACGAGATTGCTGTGGAGGTAGAGGATGCTGCGGATATACAACAAAAGCCTTCTGACAAGTCTAGTGTTAGAGATAACACAGAGAAAATGATGGTGGAGGAAGCGGTAGATCTCAAGGATATAGATCAATACTTTTCGGACAATACACTATCTAACGCAGAAGGACAAGAGGAGACACAAACTCCTTCGGACGATACATCATCTAACACAGAAGGACAAGAAGAGACACAAACTTCTTCGGATGATACACCATCTAACACAGAAGAACAAAAAGATCAAACGGTTGCTGATATAGAATTGGCAGAACAAGAATCATTGGTTCCTGAGATTATGGGGTTGGAGTTATGTCGTCGATACTATGAAGAGTATGGGAAACCGATGATTGCAGAAAAATTTCAAGCATATGAATCGGTAATTGCAGTAGGTCTTGTAGGCAAAGGCTCTGATTGTTTTGGATTTGATGATATCCAATCGCAGGATCACGATTTTGGACCGCGCTTTATGATGTGGGTGACCAAAAAAGTATATGACGAGATTGGTGAAGAACTCGCAGATGCATATGAGAAATTGCCACGCAGTTTTATGGGTGTAGAGCGAATGGAAACAGCTCATGGCAAGGATCGTGCAGGCGTTATGGTGATAGAGGACTTTTATAAAAATGTGCTCGGATTTGACTTGATAGGAACGCTGCTTCAAAACAATACAGAAGGCGATTTAGAACAGGAGAATCTTGCAACTATTAAAAACTGGCTTGCTGTCCATGACTATGCACTAGCAGCAGCAGTCAACGGTGAAGTATTTCGTGACGACGAAGGAATCTTTACGCGTTATAGAAAGCGTTTGTTGAAATACTACCCAAAAGCTGTGTGGTATAGAAAGATTGCTAATGCATGCGCATTGTTTTCGCAAAATGGTCAATATAATTTGCCGCGCATGAGAAAACGTGGACAGTTTGTTGCGGCGGAGTTAGCCAAGGCAGAGTGTGTCAAGCAAGCAATGAAGCTCTTTTATTTGTTGAGTAGACAATATGCACCACATGACAAATGGCTCTTTAAGGGAATGACTCAGACTTCGGATATGGATGTTGTAGATACAGGAGAGCAAAGTGTGGCACTGCTTGTAGAAAAGATTAGTATGTTACCCGTAGACCGCGCACATGAGGCAGACCTTGCAACCTCTATAGAGTTGTTAGCTGTCCTGTTTGCCAATGAGCTAGAAAAGCAGAATATTATAGGAAAGTGTGACTTATACTTAGATGCGTGCACACAAGAGCTAGTCACAAAAAGTGATGCGTTACTCACTGCGATTGTGGCAGGTACGCCAGTGGTTACAGCGCTGTCGCTCTCTATAGCAAAAGCGGAGTTCGAGGCGTTTGATAAGGTGAAAAATGAAGGGGGACGCGCAAGCTGTCAGAATAATTGGCCTACGTTTAAGGTGATGCGTATGAGTCAATATATGACTTGGACAGAAGATATGTTGCTACAATACTTGTATGAATTTAAAGATAGTTATGCAAAAGGTAGGAATATGATCGAAGAGAAATATGCGCGCATGATGGAATCCACCGCACCAGAAGAATATGCACAGTTCGCGCATCAGCTTCCGCCTGTCTCTGAGGAAAAGAAGGCAATTATGGAGCAGATTATAGAGCTTCAAGTAAAATGGATGGAGGAATTTGCCCAGGAGTATCCAAATCTCGCAGGCAATGCCAGAATCATACACACAGCGGAGGATTTGCCTTATGACACTTCTTATGAGACTTATTTAAGAGGAGAATTAGGAACGTATTCTGACCAAATGATTGAGCTATATGGACGATATATTGTAGAACATGCCCGCAACAATAAAAATGTGGCGCGTGAGATTATGGAAAACACGATTCATTTTTATGGATATCAGGATTTGGAGACAGCCAATGAACAGGAAGCTAATGTGTTAGGGGAAATTTCTGAAAAAAAGGAAGATGGGGATTTAGTGTGAAATTAAAATTTCACACATCCTGATTGGAGAGCCCGCTAAAGCGGGCAGATGGGATTTAGCGTGAGAAGAGTTTCTAGCTGCCTGTGGCAGTTTCTGCTCACAGCAAGGGCTGTTTCGCAGAGAAACTCTAAGTCTCACGCCGAAAAACGCCAAAATCAGGCGTTTTTCATCTTGATTCGAGTCGCAGCTTTGCAGCGACATGGGAGTTAAGTGTGAAATTAAAATTTCACACATCCTGATTGGAGTTAGTGTGAGAAGAGTTTCTAGCTGCCTGTGGCAGTTTCTGCTCACAGCAAAGGCTGCTTCACGCAGAAGACTTAAGCTTCACGCCGGAGATTTGAGATTCTGCGAAACGGATGAATGGAAGTTGCATGAAAGATAAAAGTTTGAAAGGATTAAGGTTATAAGGATGCAAAAATGGGTAAGAGCAATGTATCAACCAAGTCTAGGAATGGGTGAGAATCATCAACGTATAACAGCATCAAAAACTCATATAGAACTTGCTAAGGAAGCGGCAAAGGAAGGAATGGTTCTTCTAAAAAACAAGAAAAAACTGCTTCCACTTAAGAAAGGGACAAAAGTAGCGCTGTTTGGAAAAGCGGCGTTTGACTATGTAAGAGGCGGTGGCGGAAGTGGTGAAGTCACTGTTTCCTACAGTAGAAACCTATATGAAGGATTATTGCTAAAAAAAGATAAGGTTTCTGTTTTTGAGGAGCTTGCCACTTTTTATCGCGAAGATGTCAAAGCACAATATGACAAGGGGAGAGCACCTGGCATGACAGTAGAACCCTCTGTTCCAGATGCGCTCGTTCAAAAGGCAAGAGCCTATACCAATACGGCAATTATTAGTATCTGTCGCTTTTCAGGTGAAGGCTGGGATAGAAAAAGTATTGTGGACACAGAGAACAAGAACATTTGGGCAAATGAGGAAGCAATGGCCAAGCAGTCCGCAGAAATTTTTGAAAATGGTGATTTCTACCTAACCAATGCCGAAAAAGCAATGGTGGATATTGTCAAAACTACGTTTGAAAATGTAGTTGTGGTTATGAACGTAGGTGGTATGGTAGACAGTTGTTGGTTTTATGACGACCATCATATTCAGTCGGTTCTCATGGCATGGCAAGGAGGTATTGAAGGCGGTCTTGCGGCGGCTGAGTTGCTTGTGGGTGAAGGAAATCCAAGCGGAAAGCTTTCCGATACTTTTGCGCGCAGCCTTGATGATTATCCTTCCACATACAATTTCCATGAGTCAGAGAAATATGTGGATTACACAGAAGATATTTATGTGGGATATCGTTACTTTGAAACCATCCCCAAAGCAGCAAAAAAGGTAAATTATCCGTTTGGTTTTGGTTTATCCTACACAGATTTTACAATAAAGGCAAAGAACTTTTATGTGAAGAATGAGAAAATATATGTGGATGTCAAGGTGACAAATGTCGGTGACTGTGCAGGAAAGGAAGTTGTGCAAGCTTATTTTAGTGCACCACAGGGTAAACTTGGCAAACCGGCAAGACAGCTTGCAGCTTTCAAAAAGACGCGACTGTTGCAGGCTGGTGAGACGCAGGTTTTGAGACTTTCTTGGCAGATCAAAGACATGGCATCTTATGATGATCTCGGTAAAGTACAGGCATCAGCATATGTGCTAGAGGCAGGGACATATGATTTCTATGTTGGGAACAGCGTGAGAAAAGCTAAACAGCTCAAGAACTCTTATGAGCAAGAGCAAACACAAGTGACAGAGCAACTTACAAGAAAAATGGCACCGACCTCTCTCAAAAAAAGAATGATTGCGGATGGAAGTTATGAGGAATTACCACAAGAGGAGCCAATAGATACAGATGCAAATGGTCTGAAACGACTTACAGTAGAGCAGATGGAAGGATTTGCGCCCGAAGTGCGTTACTGTGAACCTTATCATTTGTGGAAAAAGGATGCTAATGCACCACACAAGTTGATCGAGGTGGCCGAGGGGAAACTTTCTCTAGATGAGTTTGTGGCCCAGTTCTCAGAACGTGAACTAGCAGAGCTTTTGGGAGGGCAGCCCAATACAGGAGTAGCCAATACATTTGGATTTGGAAATTTGCGTTCATTTGGTATTCCCAATGTAATGACAGCGGACGGACCAGCAGGTTTGCGCATCCTGCCAGAGTGTGGTGTGTGCACAACAGCGTGGCCTTGTTCAACACTTCTTGCCTGTACATGGAATGAAGAGCTTGTGGAGGCAGTAGGCGCCGCAGGTGGCATGGAAGTCAAAGAGAACAATATTGCTGTGTGGCTGACACCAGCAATCAATATACACAGAAGTCCACTTTGTGGTCGAAACTTTGAGTATTATTCGGAAGATCCATTCCTGACAGCAAAGCTTGCTGGTGCTATGGTGCGCGGTATACAGAGTGTGGGAGTCGCGGCAACCGTAAAACATTTTGCACTCAACAATAAGGAAACCAATCGTAAAAATAGCGATTCACGGGCTTCTGAGAGAGCGATTCGCGAGATTTATCTAAAGGCGTTTGAGTGGATTGTAAAGGAGCAACAGCCGTGGGCAATTATGTCTTCTTACAATATTATCAATGGATATAGGGCCTCTGAAAACAAGGAACTGTTGACGGATATCCTGCGTGGCGAATGGGGATTTGAAGGAATGGTGACTACTGATTGGTGGACAAATGGAGAGCATTATAAGGAAGTAAAAGCGGGCAATGATGTCAAAATGGCATGTGGCTTCCCTGAACGCTTGATAGAGGCCTATGAAAAGGGACTTCTTACGCGCACAGAATTAGAGCTTTGCGCAAAGCGTGTGTTGGAGCTAATTTTAAAAGTGGAGTAAAAAAGTACCCACAAAAACGGATAGAATGGGAGTTTATGGACAATGAGTAAGATTATATTGACAGGGGACAGACCAACAGGAAGACTTCATATTGGTCATTATGCGGGTTCCCTTAGAGGAAGGGTAGAGCTGCAAAACTCAGGAGAGTATGATAAGATTTATATTATGATTGCAGATGCACAGGCACTTACAGACAATGCAGACAATCCAGAGAGAGTACGACAAAATGTGATAGAAGTAGCATTAGATTATCTGTCTGTGGGATTAGATCCTACAAAGTCTACACTGTTTATTCAATCACAGATTTCGGAATTGACAGAACTGACATTTTATTATATGAATCTGGTAACAGTGTCTAGACTTCAGAGAAATCCAACTGTAAAAAATGAAATACAACTGCGCAATTTTGAGACGAGTATTCCAGTAGGATTTTTTACATATCCTATCAGCCAAGCGGCGGACATTACTTTCTGCAAGGCAACAGTAGTGCCAGTAGGTGAAGATCAATTGCCTATGATTGAGCAGACAAAGGAAATTGTGCACAAATTTAATGCTATCTATGCGCCAGAAAATCCTGTGTTGATAGAACCTAAAGCGTTGCTTCCGCAAGCGGAGGCATGCAAGAGACTTCCTGGCACAGACGGAAAAGCAAAAATGAGTAAGTCTCTTGGAAATTGCATTTATCTGACAGATAGTGATAAGGAAGTTAAAGCCAAGATTATGAGTATGTACACAGATCCACTTCATTTGCAGGTGAGCGATCCAGGACATTTAGAAGGTAATACAGTATTCACATATCTAGATGCATTTGCACGTGATGAGCACTTTGAACGGTACTGTCCAGAGTATGCCAATTTAGAGGAGATGAAAGCACATTATACAAAAGGTGGTTTAGGGGATGTGAAGGTAAAAAAACTTCTCATAAACATTATGCAGGAAGTATTAGAACCAATACGGATGAGACGTGCCCAGTTTGAGACAGATATTCCTGAGGTGTACAATATTCTCAAAAAGGGATCTGATGCTGCTAGAGAGGTTGCAGCACAAACATTATCTGAGGTTAAAAGTGCTATGAAGATTGATTATTTTGAAGATGCAGAATTGATAAAGGCGCAGAGTGCGCTGTATGCCAAATAAATTTGGTTGTTGGGCATAAAAGAACCCTCCGTTCACAATGAATGGAGGGTTTTTTGTGCGCAGCACATAATCTATTGTTTGAGTGCAGTTTATTCGATCATAGGAGAAGTTAGATAGTTGAGAGAACCTTGTGGTACGCCAGTTCCTTTTTCTAATAATGCGACAAGCCCGCGTATGGTGTCTTCAGAGTCTTCTGCTGTAGCTGAAAGAAAGGTACTGTCAAGTTTAACAGCGAGTACAATCAGAACAATCTCTGCGAGTGCGGCAGGATATGCGAAATCAATTTGATTAGATGCAATTCCCTGTTCTATAATTTCTGTCAAGACAGGTTTGAGCTCTAAAATTAAATGATTCATATATTTTTGATGTAAAAATGCGATATCTTGAGCACTGGTTCCAGCGCTGACAGCAGTGTGATTCTGATTAAGAAAAGCGGCAGAGGAAGTGCGACATGCCTGCAAAATCATGGCCATACGTGTGAATGGAGAAATCTCTGTCTGGTTCGCAAGCGTTTTTGCTGTCTTTATTGGTTTTTCATAATTTCTTTCGATCAATTCGTCTAAGATTGCTTCCTTGGAGGGAAAGTAATAGTAGATGCTTCCTTTTCCCATCTCAGCTCTTTTGGCAATATCGCTCACAGAAATATTTTGTATAGTCCGCTCTTCCAAAAGTTGCTGAAGAGCGTCTAAGATTTTATCATATTTTTTCATGTCTGGCATTGTAGTCACCTCATAACAAAATCTTTTCAATTAATGTTGGTTATACTATTTTTATAGTTTCAAAAATATGTTGTATGTTTCAAAAATTTTCGCGTTATAAGAAAAATGATAGCACAAATATAGATTGGGAGCAATTGTGAATAGTGCTATAAAAAAAGAAAAAATTTCGTTGTATTTTATAAGGAAAAGTAGTTGACCGCTGGTCGAAAAGTGTGGTATTGTTATCAAGAAACAAATCGACTATTGGTCGAAAAATGTAGAAACACCTAAAATGTCCCCCATAGTGGGAACATGTAGAGTAGGAGGATAATTATGACATACGCAGAGTTGTTTTATGAGATTAAAGGGAAATTTATGGGAGCTGATGTAAGCGATATCAAAGAGCATCTTGCATTTCAGTTTAATATTGAAGATGAGGAAGCGGGAGGTGCTTTTTATGTGGAAGTCAAGGATGGGACATTGTTTGTTGAGCCATATGAATATTATGACAGAGATGCTATGTTTATCTGTGCGCCAGATGTGTTGATGCAGATTGCAGATGGAAAAATGGACCCTATCGCTGCTTTTACAGAGAAGAAGCTTCGCGTTGAAGGAAATATTGAGAAGGCATTGCGGTTAAAGGAAATCATAGAAATGAAGCAAAATGCAAAAAGCGAGAAGAGTGTTGCGCGCAAAGCTGCTGACAAGGTTGTAGAGAAAGTAGTGAAGACAGTAGCAAAGAAAGCAGCAGAAAAGAAATAATAGTTTAGCCGCAAGAAGCCAAACCATTATGGAAAAAGGGGGAAATGTAAATGGGAGCATTAAAAAATATTACAGTTGCTGCGGGACTTCTTGCAGTCGCCGGAATAGGAGAAACTGTATATTTTTATAATCGGACGATGAAGCGCGGCAATGCCAAGACAGAGCGCACGACTAAGATGTCTGGCACAGACTGGGCAAAATATTTTCCATTGATGGAGGAGAGAAAAGTATTTGTGATGGAGCAACCACATAGGGATGTGTATATTACATCCTTTGACGGATTAAAGCTTCATGCCACATATTTTCCAGCACTTCATACAGAGAACGACGACGCGACATGTATCAAAAAGGCGGTGATCTGTTTTCATGGATATACTGGAGAGGGTTTGAGCAATCATATAGCGATAGCAGATTATTTCTTGAAACAGGGTTATGCAATGCTGTTGCCAGATGCGCGGGCGCATGGTGAGAGTGAAGGGGAATATATTGGATTTGGATGCTTAGATAGAAAGGATGCATTAAGCTGGATACAGTGGTTGATACAGGAGAGTGGAGAAGATATTCAGATTTTGTTACATGGTACATCTATGGGAGGGGCTACTGTACTGATGACAAGTGGTCTAGAATTACCTGATAATGTCAAAGGGATTATCTCTGACTGTGGGTTTACATCACCCAAGGAAGTGTTTACTCATGTGTTAAACACGATGTATCATCTTCCAGCTTTTCCAGCCATTCAGGGAGCAGACTTTCTCAATAAGAAACTCGCAGGGTATGGAATGGATGAGTGCAATGCCAAACGTGAAGTACAGAAAGCGACGGTCCCCATTTTGTTTATACATGGTTCTGCAGATACTTTTGTACCATGTAGTATGTGTCACGAAATCTACGAAAACTGTCAGTCACCTAAACGAAAATTGATTATTGAGGACGCTGCTCATGCAGAGAGTTATTACAAAGATATGGAAACTTATGAAAATTCACTGACAGAGTTTGCAAAAGAGTGTCTAGCGTGAAAAGTCTGCATAGCAGACTTTTTCACACTGAAAAACGCCAAAAACAGGCGCTTTTCATCCTGATTGGTAAGCCCGCTAAGGCGGGCAGATGGGAGTTAGTGTGAGTCAGAGGCGTTTTTAGGAAAATATGAAGTGATGATATAGAAGCCTGCTAAAGCAGGCAGAGGGGAGTATATATGAAGACAAGAAAAGGGTATAAGACATATCCGTTGACAGTGGCACAAAAATTCCATAATTATTATGCACAATACTGTCCAGGAAAAGAAATATTAAATATTGGTACCAGCTTGACTATTGAGTTTGAGCTTGATATCGAGGAACTTAGAAAGGCTATTTATAAGGCATACGATCGCAGTGAGTCCATGCGGGCACGACTTGTATATGACAAGACGGAGAAGGAGTGGTATCAATATATCGCAGATAAAGAGGATCGCGAGATCGAATTTGTGGATTTTTCTGGAAAGACGATGGAGGAAGCCGAGGCAGAGATGACTGCATGGACGCGCGTTCCTTTTGACAAGGAAGATGCGCCAATGAATAAGGTGGTTATTATCAAGACTCCAGATGGTTTTGAAGGCATGTATATTGCAGGGGATCACAGATTTCTCGATGCACAATCGTTGATTGGCTTTATGAAAGATGTTATAGAATTATACTGCAATGCGAAGTTTGAGGGAATTGCTTATCCATCAGACATGCGTTCTTATATTGAGCAGGTTGAGAAAGATTTGGCATATGAGGCAAACAGTAAGGCGCAAGCGCGTGACAGAGCTTATTTCTATAAGTTGATTGAGGAGTCAGAGCCGATCTATAATGGAATTGCGGGGCCAAAGAAGCTAGAGGAGGCAAGGGCAGCAACTGGCAATCCCAATTTAAGAGCAGCACCCACTGGTTCCGACAGCTTTGCAGCAGCAATTGATATCTTTCATTTGGAGGAGGAACCTACTAGGAGGTTAATGACATTCTGCGCGGAGCAACACATCTCGTTGCAATGTTTGCTGATTATGGGTATACGAACATACCTGCAAAAGATTAATCAGTGTGATGATGTATCTATGCAAGTTGCATATGCGCGCAGAGCTACATTACTCGAGAAAAAGTCAGGAGGTACTCGCATCCATTGCTTCCCATTCAGAACTATTATTCCTGAGACAAAGAGCTTTTTAGAGGGTGTATTTGAGATACGCGATAAGCAGAATGAAGTATTCCGCTATGTGAATTTTAATCCGGCAGAGTATCTTGGATATAGAGGAAAATACTATAATCCTCCACAGGGAATGGGATATGAGACAATATCACTCACATACCAGCCTGCTACATTGAGAGAAAAGGGATTGACCGATTTAGGAAATATTCAATACAAGACAAAGCGGTATGGCAACGGTTACTATTCGGATGGTGTATATTTGACTGTGATGCATAGACCTGAGGACAATGGACTTGACTTTAGTTTTGAACATCAGACAAAGGCATACAGCAAAGAACAGCTAGAGTATTTTTATTACTATATCTGCAAGCTTATGTTTAAGGGAATAGAGAATCCAGATCTCAAGATTGGGGACATTATTAAATTGGTGTAACCTTTGCCGCACAGATTTTATTTTAGAAGGGAGAACAACCATGTTTGAACAGTTGGTAGACATTATAGGAAATTATGTGGAAGTCAAGAAGGAAAATATTAAGCCAGAATCTCGTTTTATGGAAGATTTAGGCTTCACCTCATTTGATTTTATGAGTATGTTAGGTGAAATTGAGGAGGAGTTGGATGTTGAAATCAACCAGGAGGAGGCTGCAAACATCCGTACCGTGCAGGAGGCAGTAGACTACCTTTCAAAGTTATCATAAAAGATTGTCATGTGAAGAAAACGAACCAAACGTTTATAAAAAGGGGATAAGGGAGGAATACACATGAACGAATTGCGTAGCACAATATATGAATTGCTTACAGAGGCGGCCTGTGCCTATGGCACACAAGATGCCATTCGCTATAAAGTAAAATGTGCGGATGAGAGCGGTAAAAAGGAAACCAAGGTAGAGTCAAAAACGTATACACAACTTCGTGAGGACAGTGAGCGGTTCACGCAAGCGCTCGCACAGTTTGGAGAACAAGGGCGCCATATTGCGATTATAGGATCGACTTCCTACTCCTGGATCACAGCGTATTATGGTATTGTAAATGGTGGTAGTGTGGCTGTCCCACTTGACGCAAATCTTCCAGCTCAGGATTTGTGTGAGCTACTTGACAGAGCAGATGTGACAACACTTGTGTTTGATGAGTCCAAAGCAGATGTGGCAACATTGGCAGCACAGAATTGTCCAAAGCTAAAACATATGATTGCGACAGAAGCACAAAGCAAAGTTTCCGATACATTGTATATGTGGGATTTGGTGGCAAATGCAGTTCCACAGGAATGTGTCCGCCCACAACCAGAGGATTTGGCTACGATTATGTTCACTTCTGGAACGACTGGAAAGAGTAAGGGCGTTATGCTCACACACAGAAATCTCGCAGAGAATGCAACCGCATTAGATATGGGATATGAGCCAGGAATGGTGATCTTGAGTGTACTTCCTATTCATCATGCATATTGTTTAAGCATGGATATTCTGAAAGGTACTTCTATAGGGGCTATTATTTGTATCAATGATTCTCTTTTGCGGGTAGCAAAAAATATTAAGCTTTTTGAGCCTAATATGATTTTGATGGTACCACTTATGATAGAAACATTAGCAAAAAAACTCGAGGAAACATCCTGGATACCAGCGCCTCTTGTCAAAGTCAAAGTGTTTGGCAAACAGTTCCATACAGTGTGCAGTGGAGGAGCTTACTTAAATCCTGCCTACATTGATTTGTTTAAAAAATATGGTATCACTATTTTGCAAGGTTATGGAATGACAGAGAGTGCTCCTGTTATCAGTACAAATTGCAATGCTGCCATGAAAGCGGGTTCTATAGGTAAATGTATGCCCAATTGTGAGGTAAAAATTGTTGATGAAGAGATCTGGGTCAAAGGAACTAGTGTGATGCAGGGCTATTACAAAATGCCAGATGAAACCGCACAGACTCTTGAAGATGGCTGGTTAAAAACTGGAGATCTTGGCTATATAGATGAAGAGGGATTTTTATTCCTGACAGGGCGCAAAAAGAATTTGATTATCACGCCCAATGGTGAAAATGTATCACCAGAGGAAATTGAGAATAAACTTAGTGAAAATCGGTTGATTCAGGAAGTGTTGGTTCGTGACAGTGAAGGAGTGATTGAGGCAGAGATTTTCCCAGATCTTGAGTATGTGACAAAGAAAAAGATCAAAGATGTTCAAGCACAGCTTCAGGTTCTGATCGATGAATACAACAAGACAGCACCACTGTATAAGCGCATATTTAAGTTGAAGGTGCGCGATGTGGAATTTGAGAAAAATACCACAAAGAAGATAAAACGGTTTTAAAGCTATGGAAAAGAGGCGCTTTTGCGGGCAAATATTTTGATGTAAACAAACTTTTTAATACACACAAAATGTTGTGCTGATGCCAAAATCATAGATGGCGACAGTATAAATAAGTCATATCCTACAATATAGATAATAAGCTACAACGAATAAACTCCCATCAGATTGGAAAAGCTATTGTGTAATAGATAGAAGCGACACAATAGTCAATCTGATGGGAGTTTATTGTGAAATTAAAATTTCACTCATCTTGATTGGAGAGCCCGCTAAGGCGGGCAGATGGGAGTTAGTGTGAAATTAA
>CAJUHQ010000040.1 GCA_910586095.1 uncultured Lachnospiraceae bacterium
TTACAGGACATTGCCCTTATTTTGTAATGGCAAAATGCAGTCGTTGGAAAAAGAGTTGTTATAAATGTCCGCAAAAAGCACTATATCCAATTAGCTGGTTTTTGGATTCTTCGCCAAAAAATTATAGGAATAAAAGGCAAATGTTTACATCTATTGCAGATCTTACAATTATTACCCCTTCTTTTTGGATGAAGCATTTAATAAAAGAATCTTTTTTTAAAAGGTTTCGAGTAGAAGTGGTTAGCAATGGAATAGACACTACACTCTTTCATCCGTGCCATGATGAAAAAGAATTAAAAAAAGTACAAGATAAATATCATATTCCTAAGGATAAAAAAGTTCTTCTTGGTGTTGCAAGTGTATGGGAGAAACGAAAAGGATTTGAGTTTTTACTTTGTTTGTCTGACAGGCTTCCGCAGGAGTATGTTCTTGTTCTGGTAGGGCTTAACAAGAAACAGATGCAGAAGGTGCCTAAAAAAATAGTAGGAATACAAAGAACAGAGAATAAGCTTGAATTGGCACAACTATATTCATCAGCGCATATTTTTTTGAATCCCTCAATGGAAGAGTCCTTTTCGATGGTGACAATAGAGGCATTGGCGTGCGCAACGCCAGTAATCGCATTAGATACAAGTGCAGTGAAAGAATTAGTTGATCGTGAATGTGGTATAATCCTACATGAGAATAAAGTAGAAGACTATTTGGATGCAATCAAAAAAATAGAACAAGCAACATTATCAAAAGATCAGATTGCACAAAAGGGATTAAAATATGATAAGCAATATATGGTTAAGAGAGTATTGCAATTATATGAAGAATAAAGGGAGAATCATTGTAACAATTCAGACAGGTCTGAGCATTTACTGCGCAGACCCTGAAGATACGTTTGGGTGACAAGCATCCGCCCCATTGCGTAGCAATTTTTAATGGGCGGATGTCGTAACAGGACAGACTTGTCTGAGCTGTTATGAGTTATTACCAATTATTACAAGTTGGACAACTTAGTAATAGATTTTTAAAAAAAACTATGTTATACTGCTAGTAGTTGTGTAGATTAGGACAGGGGCCTTGATGAGGATGTATAAATATCGTTTTACAATTGTGACTGTATGCTATAATGCCGAGTTATATATTAAAAACACAATCATATCATTGCTTAAACAAACATATGGTGATTATGAATATATTATCAAAGATGGTGGTTCAACAGATAGAACGATGGATATTGTTCATTCTTTAGTTGAGGAAAGTGATCGAATACACATTGTCTGTAAGAGTGATAAGGGAATCTATGATGCTATGAATCAGGCCATTGAAATGGCACAAGGGGAGTATATATACTTTTTAAATGCTGGAGATTGTTTTTGTAACAAAAAAGTCTTGGAAAGAGTGGACAAGTTTATAGAAAACAAGAATTATGGCGTGGTTTATGGAAACACTGTTCAAGTAGATGGGGAAAGGAGATCTCTTAGGAAATACGGAAAGATATGTAGCAATAAATTATATTTTTTGACAGGGGATTGTATTTGTCATCAGGCGTTGTTTGCAAGACTAAGTTTATTTGAGGAAAAAAAGTTTGATACGCAATTTCAGATTTGTGCCGACAAAGAATGGCAGATGTATCATATTGTGGTAGGCCATGAGAAGTTTTATGGAATTCCTATTGCTGTGGCAATGGTAATGACAGACGGATTTAGCAAAAGACATGTGCAATTGTTCGAGAGGGAAACATATAACTGTTTAAAGAAATATTACCCATATATGGCATGGATATATACAGTGTTATTAAAGATTAAGAAAAATCAATGGATTTTAAAAGGATTTCAATTCATAGAAAGAGTATTTTTATAAGAGGACAGAAAAGAGTAGATGGCTAAGATATCTATTGTGACACCAACATTTAATAGTGTCAAATATATTGAAAATTGTATACAATCTATAATGACACAAACATATTTAGATTATGAGCATATTATAATAGATGGTGGTTCAACAGACGGAACTCTGGAAATTTTGCAAAAGTATGAAAATAAATACCCCATGAAATGGAGATCGGAACCAGATCAGGGAATGTATGATGCAATTAATAAAGGATTTCAATTAGCTACAGGCGAGATTTATGCATGGATAAATTCAGATGACTGCTATTATCCTTGGACATTAGGGCTTGTGGTTAGGGTATTTGATAAAAAAAAGATTCAGTGGCTTATAGGAATTCCGTCTAATACAAAAAACTATGAAGGAATGAAGATTACGTATTTGTTGCCTAATCTCCCGCCTATTTTTCATCGCAAGATGATACAAAAGGGAATTTATGATGGTAGAAGGATGCCATTTATACAACAGGAGTCGTGTTTTTGGACAAGACAATTGTGGGAGAAGAGTGGTGGAATTGATATAAAATATAAGATGGCGGGTGATTATCATTTGTGGCGCAAGTTTGCTAAAATGACAGCCTTATATACAATACATTGTAATCTTGCAAGCTTTCAGATTCATGAAGGTCAAAAATCGAGTGATATGGTTGCATATTACAAAGAAGTGGGTACACAAAAATCAGGAAAAATAAAATCAGTTTTGTTATTAGCAAAACTATGGTTGTATTCACTAAAGAATTATGGAAGATATATGGTTAATATTGAACAATTATATATAGGAATGGATAAAAGTTAAGAATGAAAATTTTATGGTTAACCAATTATCCACTGCCACGGATTGCAGATCAAGTTGGGTTGCCACGCGTTGTAAATGAAGGATGGCTAGTGGGGTTGTCAGAACTATTGATAGAGAAAAAGTGGAAGATTGTTCTTTGCTCCCCACTTGAGAAAATTCAGAAAACAATACAGTATAGTGAGAGTTGTTTGAAATTTTATGGAATCGTAAATAAGAATAATGAGTTATATAATGAAACATTAAAGACAACATTCGAGGAAGTTCTTCGTGAAGAGATGCCAGATATCATTCATATTATGGGAAGTGAATTTCCACATAGTTTTTCAATGATGGAAGCATGCAAAGCTTGTGGAATTGAAAATAGATGTGTAGTATCGATTCAAGGTTTAATCTCTAAAATTGCGTTGGCTTTTGAGATAGGAATTGATGAGATTGCAAAAAAGAAAAGAATTTTGTGGGATAGGATAGTCAAGGATTCTATTCTGTTAAATAAAAAGAAGTTTATATATAGAGGAGGATATGAAGAGAAGCTGTTACAATGTGTTCATCATGTTATAGGACGCACAGAGTGGGACTATCTATGTGTGAAACAAATAAATCCTACTGTACATTATTATCAAGGAAATGAGATCTTAAGAAATGCTTTTTATCAGAATAGATGGGAGTATGAAAAATGTGAGAAACATACTATTATGATAAGTCAGGCAACATATCCAATTAAGGGATTTCATATTTTGCTTCGTGCAGTTGGAAATTTGGTAAAAAAATATCCAGATATTAAATTATTAGTGCCTTCCACTACCATTTATAAAAGAGCAGAAAAACGTCTTTCATTTTTCAATAGTGATTATACAAATTATATATTAAATTTGATAAAAAGTACAGGGCTTGGAGAACATATAGAATTCCTTGGGCGCTTGAATGAGGAGGAAATGTGTAAGGCATATCAAAGAGCGAATGTGTGTGTGATTGCTTCTACGATTGAAAATTCCTCTAATTCATTAGGTGAAGCAATGTTACTAGGGATGCCTGTTGTTGCATCTCAGGTAGGAGGACTTAGAAGCTTGATGGAACACAATCAGGAGGGATACTTTTTTCCAATTACAGAGGAGTATATGTTGGAAATATATATAGATAAGGTATTTTCACTAGTAGATAAGGCGATTTGTATGGGACAGGCAGCACACATACGGGCAATGGAAACTCATAATAAAGAGAGGAATGTTCAAAATTTGATTGATTGTTATAAGACTATAAATAAACATGGCGAAGTGTTCTTGGGGGGGTACTTCGATTAATAAAGGGAAAAGTCGATAAACTTAAAAAGAATATTTTTAAAGGTCGATTTGCGTTATTGTTTATAGATATAAATAAATATGGAAATATTGTGCCTAATATAAATTTGAATTTATCCAAAAAGCAAAAAAAGGCATTGATTGTTTATATTGATTATAAAGATGCTTGTGTACAAATAACAAATTTTTATAATGAAAATAGCAATGGTACATTGCATACAAATAGGTTAGAGTTATTTCAGATTATTAAGGCATTTATTGGACTTGATTATTGTGTGGATGTATGTGCTTACGACGATTATAAGGCAAAAGCATATATAGCTAAAAATAATTATGATGTTGTATTTGGGCTAGGAGATATGTTTCGATGGGCTTGCAAACATATTAAAGCATACAAAATAATATATATGACAGAAAATCCATATGATATTTCTATAAAGAAGGAGACAGAACGAATAACATATTTTGAACAGCGGCATAAAAAAAGATGGTTTTTAGAACGTACTAATAAATTTTATCGCAAGCAGGATGAAAACAGAGCAGATATGGTCATAAGTGTCGGAGAGACAGAGCTTTATAAAGATAGAAAAATAGAAGCGGCAAGGCTTTATCCAAGCGGTTTGTTTAATGATGCATTTTGCTTTAATGATAGTAATAAACATAAGACTAATTTTCTTGTTTTTGGTACAGACGGATTTATTCATAAAGGAAATGATTTATTAATTGATGTATTTTTAAAACATCCAGAATGGACGTTATATATATGTGGTAGTAATGTGACTTCTAGCATCAAAAAAATTATGGGTATTAATATAGAGAAAACAAATATTGTCGATTGTGGCTATATTAATGTAAATGATAAGAAATATTTAGAGTTAGCTTATAAATGTGTATTTGTGCTTCAACCTTCTTGTTCAGAGGCTTCTTCAACAGCGATACTAACTTGTATGCGTCATGGAATGATACCAATAGTAATGCACGGGAATGGATTTGACAGGCTAGATAAATATTGCTATTTTTTTGAGAATTATTTTATTGATGATATAGAACAGACAATTAAGGATGCAATTGCTATAGCAAATGATAGTTTGCTAAAAAGAAGTAGAGAAGTATATTTGTATGCGAATAAAGCCTTTACAATAGAAGCATTTGGAAAAGAGATTGAGAAGATCTTGATGGATGTCTGTTAAGTCTTGTATAATTTTTATAGGAAGATAATCAATGAAAATAGTTCATATTACCACAGGGGTAAGCCGGTCTTCTGCTTGTTTCAGAATACAAAATGCACTAAATAAACAAAATATAAATTCAAGTATACTAGCATTAAAGAAAAGTGAAGAGAAAATTCCCAATGTATATGTTATTCAAGGATATAGTGTCTGGTATAAAGCTTATGAGAAAATAGCATACTATCTTAATATAGCTGAATTTGTTTTTTTGAAGAAACTGTGTGGCTTGAAAGATGGGATGCCGTTTACGTTTGGAATATTTGGTATCAATCTTACTAAATTTTCAATTATAAAGGATGCAGATATTATTCATATACATTGTGTAAATGGAGCATTTATGTCCTTACACTCTTTTTCAAGCTTAAGAAAATTGAATAAACCAATTGTAATAACAGTACATGATAGTTGGATACTGACGGGAGGATGTCATGTGCTGGATGGGTGTATCAATTTTCAGTATATGTGTAAGAATTGTCCTCAGCTTGAAAGATATAAAAAACTAGTATATAGAAGTTTTAAAAGGAAAAGAAAAACGCTAGAAAAACTTGATATAACATTCACAGCACCGAGTAAATGGACATTATCTAATATAGAAAAGAGTATGATGTTCAATGCTAAAAAGCATGCAGTTGTCATAGCAAATACTTTGAATCTCTCAGTTTTTCGTATTATGAATAGCAACGAGATTAAGCAGTTGATTCGTCCTCAGCAAAATAATAAAATAAGAATATTATTTGGGGCGGCAAATAGTGTTTCAACCCCATACAAAGGATTTAATTATTTGTTGAAGATGCTTGTATATTTGCGTGCATTTTATCCCGAGATTGCTAGTAGAATAGAACTAAATATTTTTGGGGCAAATTGTAGTAATGAGAAAGAATTAGAATATTATGATTGTACATTTTGGGGATATATTGTGTCTGAAGAAAAGTTAGCAGCACTCTATAACTATTGTGACTTGTATATAGTTCCTTCACTAGAAGATAGTTTTAATCAAACTGTTTTAGAAAGCAGTGCTTGTGGGACACCAGTGGTAAGCTTTAGTACAGGTGGAATAGTAGATATCATTATACATGAACAAACAGGATATTTAGCGAAATATAAAAATAGTGAAGATTTGGCACAAGGAATTATATGGATGCTGGAAAATAACATAGAAAATCAGATAGGTATAAATGCAAGAAGATATGTGGAAGACAAATTTTCAGAAGAGAGAATTGGCAAAGCATTTAAGCATTTGTATGAAAGTATTTTATATAAATAATATAGAACTTATGTTAAATATTAAAGTTTTTCGATATTACTCTGATTTCCCAATATGAGCTTTATTCGTGATGGCATGGGAAATTACTATTTTTGTATATAATGAAATGCCAACTGAAAATGAGAAATTGTTAATTGGCACGGCTCTCGTTGAATTATCTGGTATGGATATATTTATAATTGCTCCAAATGATGTGGATGTAAAGTCATATAGAAAAAACTATAAGTGTAAGATGCTTACTATGGAAGTCAAAAGATAAGAATCAATATCCTAATTATAATCGTATGATGATGAATGTTAAATTTTATAAGAAATTTGGTGAATATGAATATATGCTTGTTTGTCAACCAGATTGTTTAATTTTGAAAAATCAATCTGAACTAGAACAGATATATAAAATGGGATATGATTATATTGGCGGTGTGTTTGATTTTAATAATGTATTAAAGGCAGCTTGTTAAAGTATGATTTTATAAAAAGTATCCACAATTAGAGTCAAAAGAGTTTATTTGTGGAAATGGCGGGGGGTTGTTAAGAAAAATTGCCTCTATTAAAAAATATAGTAGAAGATTTAAACTTTTTTCGGCAAGGGAAGAGGATATATTTTTGTTTATTTTAATACAAATTGGTTTAAAGTTAGGGAGGTAATTTCGCCAACACCTTCTTTGAATAATAGAACTATACAATATTTGTACAATGGTATGTATATTCTACTAGGACAATAAGGATTCAGAAAATTGTAAAAAGTATTTTTAAGTATGAATTGGTATTTAATTAGAGGAGATAGATAACAAGATATAGTAACAGGAAGGATTTAAACATAATATTGTCTAAAAAGTGTATGTTTAACAGTTAAAAAAGTTAATTTTAATAGACATACATCGACAAAATAAATAGATTTAGAAACGGATGATTGCATAGAGTTGGAGTAGCATCAATGAGTATAAAACAAAAAGTAACTAAATATATAATTGAGAATTGGATTGATTCGGTGTATTGTATTGGTTATAGAAGAACAGAGGATAATTTTTGGGAAGAAACGATATCACGATTTAATGTATTAAAGCCTACATTTCGTTATTGGTATGCTGATCCTATTCCGTGTACTATCAAGGGGAAGGATTATATTTTTATGGAAAAATATGATAGGATAGCACAAAGGGGGCATATAGCTGTAGCGGAATTAAAAGCCAATGGAAAGATCACAAAACCCAGAACAATTGTTAAGAGAAATACTCATATGTCTTTTCCTATGATTATTTCATACAAAGGACAATATTATATGATACCAGAATCCTCAGAAACACATCATATTGATATATATATAATGGATAGTTCTGTACTACATTGGAAACATTATTATTCAATACATGTAAATGAAGAAATTGTTGATATTGTGTTTGAGATTCAAGGAGAAAACATAATTTTGTTGGGAGGTATTTTAAATAATAAAAATATTTTGCAAGTTAAGAAATCAATTATTACAATTTATAATTTTGATAATATAAATAAATTTCATTACAAATTAGAATATATGGATGAGGAATATTCTTATGACCAAAGAAATGCCGGAAATTTTTTTATAATGAATGGTGAGAAATATTTGGTTACACAGGAAAGTACACAAAATGATTATGGAATGTATTTAAAGTTATATAAGGTAAATGAATTTAATGAATCAAATATTCAATTAAATTATATAAAACGAAAAACAGCACAAAATTTAAATATATCACTTAGTCCATATCGATATAGAAAAATAGGGACACATACGTATGGAAGAGGAGCAAATAAATATGAAGTAGTGGATATATCAGCTACACAGTTATCAATACATCCATTATTGAGAAGAATGAGAGGAAAATAATATGCGAACATTAGCTCCGCTTGTTATTTTTGTATATAAGCGTGCAGAAATAACAAAAAAAATGTTGTATGCGATTAATCAGAATTTTTTGGCTAAGGAAACAGAAGTATTTATTTTTTCAGATGGACCTAAGGGAAACACAGATGTAGAGCAAGTAAAACAAGTGAGAAAATTAATTAAAGAATTTGAATGTAATAATAATTTTAAAAGAGTATCTATAATAGAGGAAGAAAAGAATAAAGGGTTAGCTAATTCTATTATAGGAGGGGTTACAAAAATAATAAATAAATATGGAAAAGTTATTGTACTAGAGGATGATTTAGTTGTAGCAACTAATTTTTTACAATTTATGAATGATTGTTTGGAATATTATCAGGATATGGATAACGTTTGGTCTATTGGGGGAACTACTTATAATTTGCAAGGATTGAGTCAATATAAACATGATGTTTACGCCTGTTACCGTGGTGAGAGTTGTGGGTGGGCTAGTTGGAAAAATAGATGGGACATGATTGATTGGAATGTTTCTGATTATTCGCAATTCAGACATAGTATAAGAAGGCGTCTTAAATTTAAAAGGGGAGGGCAAGATATGGTTGCTGCTTTGGAAAGACAAATGAGTGGACAAACAGATTCTTGGGCTATTCGCTGGTGCTATTGTCAAAGTAAAAATGATATGATTACAATTCTTCCGCGAAAATCTTTTGTAAAGAATATTGGGTGGGGAGAGGATAGTACACATGCAAAGGAGAATTATGATATTTTCTATACTTCTGTAGAAAGTGAAGGATTTCACTATCATTTAGAACCAGTAAGTATTGATAAGGTACTAATGAGAGAGTTTAGAAAATATTTTTCAAGACCCTTGTTTAAACGCGTTTTGGATAAAGTTTATGAAAAATGGAAGGAATGTAAATTTGAAAAATATAATAAATAGCATATATATAAAATATGTGATGAAAAGAGAACGGAAAAATCATCCGAATCCTATTAAAGAGTGGCCACATTGTGTAGTAAGTAGGAAAATGGGGTGTGATCGTGGCACACCAATTGATAGATATTATATTGAAAAATATTTGAATTTAAATAAAAATTACATTACGGGTAATGTAATGGAAATTGGAGATAGTATGTATACTATGAAGTACGGATTAAATCTTGAAACTTCATATATATTTACAGCAGATTTAGAATATAAGAGTGAAACTTCTAAAGTTATTTATGGTGATTTGCAAAGTGGAAAAGGATGTGAGAAGGAAGTAGTGGATTGTTTTATTTTGACACAGACATTACCTTTTATATATGATATTCATAGTGCTGCTAAGAACATTGTGAATATGTTAAGAAGTGGAGGGACCGCAATATTGACAGTGTCTGGAGTTTCAATGATAAGCGAATATGATAATTCACGGTGGGGACATTTTTGGGGATTCACAGAAACTTCGTTAAGAAAACTTTTCGAGGATATTTCACAAGATATATCTATAGAGATTACCTCAATGGGAAATGCAAAGACAGCATCTGCTTTTTTGTATGGACTGTCAGTAGAAGATTTGGAAAAAGCGGATTTTGATTCACAAGAAGATTTAGTTCCGTTGATGATAGGTGCATTAATAAAGAAATATTAATGTTATTATTTCTTTCATACAAAAACTGTTATGTTTTATATGTATTAGAAAAAGAATTTTGAAGTAATAGATGATAAGAGCTATTTAAATGTGGAGGTATGCAAAATTGGTTATGTTTGAAAAAATATTTCTTTTTTCAATGAATATTGTTAAGAGGATGTTTACTAAAAGGGTAGAGACTATAAATTGTGGTAGCGAATATGGCGGTTTTGCTATTTATGACAAAAATATAAAAAGAAAAAGAAAGTCTATTGTATTTTCGTTTGGAGTAGGTGAAGATATTTCATTTGATTTGGACTTAATTGAAAGATATAACTGCGAAGTTTATGCATTTGATCCAACGCCAAAATCAATAAATTGGGTAAAAAAGCAGAATATAGATGATAGATTTCATTTTTTTCCATATGGAATATCTGATAGAGATGGTATGGAAAAATTTCATTTGCCTAAAAATCCCGAATATGTTTCAGGTTCAGTGCTTTCTTCGGAAGCGTTATCAGAAAGTACAATAGATGTTCAAATGAAAAGATTTTCCACGATAGTATCAGAACTTCAAGTGGGGGGGTATATTGATATATTAAAAATGGATATAGAGGGCAGTGAGTTTTCAGTAATTCCTGATATATTAAATAGTGATATTCATATAAATCAAATATGTGTAGAAATACACTACCGAATGAAAATAAAGGAAAACTCTAATAAAATTAGTAAAGTGCTTGCGAATAGTCTTTTAAATAAGCACTTGATTAATATAATGAAGCAGATGAAAAAACATAATTATGTGTGTATTAATATATCTAATACATATGAGGAATTTACTTTTTTAAAGGTGAAATGAAGATTAAAATAGATGATAGGTTTTTGTAAAAAAAGAGGTTTTTAGATGAAAAATATTATTAATGAAATTTTGATAAGTATAAATAGACAGCCATTTAGTGTTGCTTATACATGTTGGAGAAGATATATATCAAAAAAAGAAAAGTATAAGGAAACATTATATCGATATGGATATTGGTATCATCGGGATAAAAAAAGTAAAGATCCTGTTTATTTTATTTTTCGATTTGGTTTGCCGGGGACAGGGATTGGTTCTATAGCCAATACAATGCATTTTTGTTATGAATGGGCAATTAAAAAAAATTGTATTCCAATTATAGACTTAGAGCCAGAAGTAGTGTATAAAAGGGGTGACTTAGGTGTAAACAATATTTGGGAATATTGTTTTGAACCACCAATGCCAATAAAAGAAGTACTAAAACAAAAGAATGTATATATCTCAAATCTGGGATTATATAGTATAGATAGAGAAGCATGTTATGATATAAATGGTAATAAGAAAGACATGAACATACATTTAAAATATGATAGCATGTATTATAAAAAACTAAATAAAATTTCAAAGAATTATTTAAAGTTAAATGCATCTTTACAAGAACAAGTTAATGAGTTTATAAAAGTACATTTTAGAGATAGCAGAGTTCTTGGAGTGGCATTAAGAGAAGAATTTTCACTTTTTAGTGATGTAACAAGGAAAGATAAAGATATAGCTTTTTATGTGGATCATCCGCTTGTACCAGATGTGGAAGAATCAATAGAGATAGTAAAACAAATGATGGAGAAATGGAATTGTAATAAAATTTTCCTATCAACTATGTATGAGGAAAGTGTATGTAGGTTTCAACAAGTATTTGGAGATAAGGTGATTTTTTTACAAAGGCAAAGAAAGCAATTAAGAACTTTTAAAGATTTGGCAAAAAGAGTATGGAATAATTCCGGAGATAATGAATTTAGTAACAATTTTTTTAACTCAGATGAATTTAAAGAACAAACAGTATCATATATAAAAGAGGTGTATATATTGTCTAATTGTCAATGTTTTATTGGAGCACCTTCGAGTATTGCAGCATTGTGTCCTGTAATTAGCGGGGGAGATTATGAACATTTTTTATTTTTTGAGGATAGACATCATATTTCGTAGTTAAGGATATAAGATGGGTATTTTAGATAATAGTAGGATTGATTTCTTAGGAGGATAAAATTGTGTTACAGATTGAGAAAATTTTAGGTAAAAGAGAACGATTAGCTCCAAGGCTGCCAATCATGAAACCTATAGCAATAAATGCGTCAGTGGCAAATGTTTGCAACTTAAAGTGTGAATTTTGCTCTAATGCTGATAAAAATTTTAAACATAATAAAAGCTTTATAGATTTGAAAACTATGAAGAGTTTTGTGGATAATTTGGCATATCATAGTGTGAAATTAAAAGTTTTGACATTGGCAGGAACAGGAGAACCCTTATTACATAAAGATATTGTAAAAATGGTTTCGTATATTTCAGAAGGAAAAATAACAGAGTCTATTGATATTATAACAAATGCTACTTTATTAAATGAACAGCTTTCAAGAGAGTTAAGTGAAGCAGGATTGGGGACACTTCGTATATCTATAAATGG
The DNA here is from genome assembly GCA_910586095.1 of uncultured Lachnospiraceae bacterium. Classification (GTDB taxonomy): domain Bacteria; phylum Bacillota; class Clostridia; order Lachnospirales; family Lachnospiraceae; genus COE1. Next base: position 12,410 of record CAJUHQ010000040.1, read on the forward strand.
TTTAAGTGATGAGGAATATGAAAAATATACTGGAAGGAAAATTGATTATGAGAGTTTAAGAAATAGTATAGAATATTTTTATAAGCATAAAGGCAATACCAGAGTATATATCAAAATAATGAGTTATATGGTTAATACAGAAGAAAGGCGGTTGAAATATGAAAGTGATTTTAAGAATATATGTGATGTGCTTAACATAGAAAATGTATTTCAATTGTCCAATGATATTAATTATAGTGAGATGGTGGTGCATAATGGAACTAATATGAAGGGAGGAGAGCAAGTTCAGGCTGAAATTTGTCCACTACCTTTTTATCAATGTTATCTGAATGCTGATGGAACGATATCTGCTTGCTGTGAGGCAGGTGCATGGCATACCCCCCCTATGTTGATTATGGGAAATATAGAGAAAGAATCAATAAATGATATTTGGAATGGAGAAAAAATGAACAAACTGAGAGTTTCGTTGTTAAGAAATGAAAATATTGGTATATGTAGGAACTGTTCATTTTTTCGTAATAATATATATAAAGAAGATGTATTGGATTATGACTGTGAGAATTTGTTGGAGATTTATTTAGGAATGCTTAATAACAATATTTAAGTATTGAAGTTTATTTATAATTGAAAACTATAGAGAGATTATGGCTGAAATAGACAGAATGAATATTTCTATCGAGAAAGTTGATGAACAGCAACATATGGACTTTTTTGAGGTATAGATTAAAATATGACGAGATAGTTGATTATATAAAATATTTTATGAACACAAAATTAATACAAAAATGATTATAAAAACGAATGAGGGTATTGATTTGTTTGCAGATAAACTGTTAAAGAAATGTGGGGTATAAAATTGAAAATTCTTTTCATTGGTGGAAATGGTAATATTAGTTGGTATTGCGTACAGAAGGCCCTGGAGAGTGGACATGAGGTGTGGGAGCTAAATAGGGAACAATCTGTATTTACACGAAGAAAGGTTCAGAAAGAGGTTCATAAAGTTCGAGGAGATATTAGGAAAACTGAGGAAATAAAAGCATTATTGGAGTTATCTTTTTTTGATATTGTTTGTGATTTCATTTGCTTTGATGCTGTACAAGCACAACAAGATATAGAAATTTTTAGAAATAAAACAAAACATTTTGTGTTTATAAGCTCTGAAGCTATATATAAAAGAATTTCTTCAAATATCCCCTATAAGGAAGATAGTAAAAAGTATAGTTTAGACAATTGTAATTGTAATTATATTACTGGAAAATTGGCAGCAGAGCAAAAATTTGCAGAGGCATATATAAGTGAAAAATTTCCAGTAACTATTATTCGTCCGGCTTATACATATGATACTATCTTTCCAACAAGTATTGGACACAATTGTTTTACAGCGGCTAAATTAATTTTGGAAGGCTACCCATTATTAATTGCTGGTGACGGAAATAATTTATGGACATTTACTCATTCTAGCGATTTTGCTTGCGCATTTATTAAATTGATAGAAAATAGAGACACGATAGGAGAATCATTTCATATTAGTACAGAAGAATGGCTGACTTGGAATGAACAGTCAGAAATAGTATTAAAAGCATTAGGCTCAATAAAAAGTGGGACATTCCATGTGCCATTTCAGGATGCGTTACAATTGAATTCTATACAACCACAAGAAATGATGTTTCAAAGAATGTGGCATAATATATATAACATCAATAAAGTAAAAGAATATGTTCCCAATTGGTCAGCACATATATCTTTTGAGCAGGGAATTGCCAAAACGATACAATGGTTAAATGAGGATACTCGATTTAAAAGAAGTGTATTTGATTTAGAAAAGGAACTTATAAAAATTTATAGAAACTATGGAGTTATGAAATGATAGAAAAATGCAGGATTTGTGGTAATAAAATTAAAAATAAAATAGCTGGTTTATGTTCGAATATGAAAATTATGGGCTCTAATTTTTCAGAAGGTAGATGTGATATTGTTGTATGCTCAAAATGTGGATTTGTGTATAATTATTATGAAAATGAGAGTCAAGATAACTTTGATGAATATTATTTATCAAAAAATAGCAAAACAGTAAATTATTATGATATTTTTCCGAAAGAGCTAGCCGAACAGTATTTTCATCATATATATATGAGCATAAAAGACTTTATATATAAAGATAGTTCTATTTTGGATATAGCTGGAGGGTATGGAGAATTTTCTAGATACTTAATGGATAGAGGCTATACAAATGTGACAATGCTTGAAATGAAGTCTGAATGTATTGAATATGCTAAGTCTTCTGGAGTAGATGTTATAGAAGGAAATTTGCTAGAGATACCTATAAAAGGAGACAAATATAATTTGGTAATTTGTAGCCATAATTTAGAGCACTTTATAGATATAGATAAAGCAATCTTAAAAATGAAAGAAATGATTCATGATAGTGGGTATATATATATCGAAGTCCCTAATATTGTAGAATATGCGCAATTGGAAAGAGCACCATATCACTTCCTCACATATGAGCATGTATGTCATTTTTCGAAACAAACTTTATTAAATATAGCTTCTGAATTTGGATTTGAGATAATTTATATAAAACAGTATATAAAATGTGATGATTATCCATGTTTATTTACTTTAATGAAAAAAAGTAGTGGTAAGAAAGGTATGTTGAAAGATTATATAAGTGAAAAATCGATGACTGACTACTTAAAAAAGTGTGAATGTGAAATAGCAACTATAACTAAAATATTTGAAACTAATCAAAAGCCGCTAATATTATGGGGAATTGGGGCTTCCACTGCACAACTGCTAAATGGATGTTTTGACGCGTGTAATGTTGTTCAACTCATTGATTCTAATGTTTCAAGGCAAGGAATAAATTTTCGAGTAGGGCAAAAGAATTTGACAATTGAAGATCCTAAGAATGTCACAGATAAAGATGCTACAATATTAATATTGCCAACGGCATATAAAAATAGTATTGAAAAATCTATAAGAGAATATGGATTGTCGAATGATGTTGAGAGTTTAATGTAAGATTTTGAGAATAGTATGCTAAACAATATTATTGACGCTCAAATAGTATTGTACTATATACAAGAAAGGATATAGAAAGAATGAAAAAAGATGTATTGTATAAAATAATAGAAAAGTATGGAGTGGTCGTATATGGGGCTGGGAGAATTGGGCAGAATGTTTATTCCATGTTGAAGGATTGGGGATGTAGTCCGCTGATGGCGTGGGATAAAAATGCTCAAAACATACGTGACAGCATTGAAATAGAAGAAATCTCAGAACCAATAGTTGATTACAAAAATAAACAGATACCAATTATTGTATGTATAAATGCAAAAGTAGTGTATGATTCAGTATTAAAAGAATTGACAGATCAAGGATTTGTAAATGTGTATTGGATAAGAGAAATAGAACAGAATCAGTTATGTGGACATTCTAAAACCTTTTTTCTGCAAAAATGTAATAAATGCGTAGTAAATCGGGGGGGTGCAGAGCATATATTAACCATCTTATGAGTAATAGAAAGAACATATTACCAATTAATGAAATAACAATTATTCCGACTTATACATGTAGTTTAGCTTGTAAATATTGCAGTGAAAAAGTTTATGAAATGAAGAAGAATAAAATAGTGGTTAATGGTAATGAAGAAGTTTTGGAAAATGCTATACATAATATGGTAGAAGCTATTGGATGGTTGCGGCAAGTAAATATATTTGGTGGTGAAATTTTTCTGTATAAAAAATGGCCTCAAATTGTTAGAAGTTGTCTTTCCAATTCTAATATAGGAATCGTGCATATATTGACTAATGGTGTATGCAATATTGATGAATCTGATCTATCACTATTAAAACATGAAAAGATAGTGATAGAAATGGATGATTATGGTGAAAAAATATCTGAAACTAAACAGCAATTATTTAAAAACACACAATGTTTATTTGACAATAATGGCATAAATTATGCAGTGGTGAATAACAAAATTGGTACTTGGTATGATTTTGGTTCTTTTCATAAAAGAGGTTCTTCTATAGAAGAACTTGAGACAAGATATGCTAATTGTCCAGGAACAGGGTGTATGATATTAGATCCAAATGGTTGTTTTACAATATGTGGTAGACAAAGTTTTGCTGAGTCTTTGGGTGAGGAGATAAATATCAAGGGAAAGGAGAGTATTAAGGTTCTAAACTATACAGTGGAAGAATTGCGTTTAGCTTTAGAGGAATTGTTGTCAAAAAAATATTTGGAGATGTGTGACTATTGTGATGGCGCTAAACGTATAGTTCCAGCAGGAGAACAGGTGGACTGTACAGGTTATTGAAAATTCAGTACATTTTAAGAGAAGAAAAGGAGAATATATTTACAATGAAAATATATATTTATGGAGCGGGATTGATTGCAAAAAGGATAGCTTATCATTTGAATAATAAAATTGTTATTAAAGGGTATATTGAAACTTCTCCAACGCAACGAGTTTGTTTGGGGGGGTAAAAACCATTAGTATTGATGAAATTGATGATGACTATGATTATATTGTCATAGGTTCTAGTCATGTTAAAGAGATTATGAAAAATCTAACATCTCATAATATTCCAAATAATAAAATAATATGTTATTGGGATGAAGAAGCTTGTACAGCGCAAATTGATGATAGACTTGCAACAATGCGATGTATTGCAGAAGATTTGCATGAGCGAGGTATTTGTGGTGCGGTAGCTGAATTGGGGGTATATAAAGGAGAGTTTTCACAGTATATTAATGAAGCCTTTCCAGATAGCAGTTTGTATTTATTTGATACATTTGAAGGTTTTGATGAACGTGATGTGGAGGCTGATAATAAATCAGGAATCACAGGAGAGAATATTAAAAAGGGTGGATTGAAATTTTGTGATATCGAACATATTTTATCAAAGTTGCCTCATAGGGAAAAGGCAATTATAAAAAAGGGATATTTTCCAGATACAGCGAAAGATGTTAGGGATGAGTTTATCTTTGTTAATATAGATGTAGATCTATATCAGCCTATTTATGAGGGACTCAAATTCTTCTGGCCATTGATGAAACAAGGAGGGAGTATTCTTGTGCATGATTATGGAGCTTCACAATGGGGAGGAGCAAAGCTTGCAGTACAGAAATTCTCTGAGGAAAAAAAGGTAGCTTTTGTGCCATTGCCAGATTATGGCGGAAGTGTAATTTTTGTAAAAAGTTAAGTCTTGAAAAGGATAGTTCCTTTCCTAGAATTTTTATAGCACTATGTAGAATGTATACTAGAAGTAAGACAACTTCTTGATCTAATCTTAGTTAAAGTATAACAGTTTTTTCAGTAATTTTACGGAAAGCCTAATTAAAGTTGATGATATTTGGAATGGTAAAAAGATGAATGAGTTGCGAGTGTGCTTATTGAAACAAGAACATAGTGACATTTGAAAAGGGTGTATATTTTTTTGAATAATATATTTAGAGAGGATATACTAGATAATGATTATGATATAGAGTAGTATAGTTTCAAAGTAGGCGATAAGGAGGAATGAAATGTTTAATATTGATTGCGATATATTAAGCAAATATGAAAAGATTGATAAAAAAATGAAAAAAGGTGTTGCCTTATATGGGGCCGGACAGAATGGACGATGGTGTTTAAAGTATTTAAAGAAAATAGGAGTTAATACTAAATGTTTTTATGATAGTTTTGAGGACAAGATAGGAACCTATATTGATCAGATCCCTGTATTGAAATGGCATGAGAAAAGTGAAGATGTAATATTAGTAACGGCAAAACATTGTGCCAATAAGATATTAGAAAAAATAGGCGAAGAGAATGCTATGTCTTTTGATACATGGTTTATTATTAGAAATCTAAAGGCGTATGGGGAATTAAGTTTTTATGATTCGAAATCAAATGAAGTTAAGGAGGCATTGCAAAAGGCGATGATATACGGAGACGATACACAGTTGCTCAGTGTCGTATCTGAGAATCAATATTTTTGTTTGCCACAATTTTGGGGACGAATGAACGAGACATATGTTGATGTAGGAGCTTATGTTGGAGATACAGTTGAAAAATTTATATTTGAACATAATGGATGTTTTAATAAAATATATGCTTTTGAACCAGGGGTTATACAAAATAAAGCATTAAATGTTCGATGTAATCGGTTAAAAAACGAATGGGCATTGTCAGATGATAAAATTGTAATTAAGAATAAGGCGGTAGGTGTGCGAACTGCCTCTGTAAAAGCTTGTGAAAATCCGCAATTACAATCACTAAGTGTTGATTATGATGTGATTGCGGGGGGGTACGACATTCAAATAGTTTCTTTAGATAATTTTTTCAAGCATGAAGTCATTACTTTTTTAAAAGCAGATATTGAAGGAATGGAAATGGAGATGCTTAGAGGCGGAGAAATGGTGATTAAGCGTGACAAACCTAAAATTGCTATCTGTGTTTATCATAAACCAGATGATCTATTAGAAATATATAGATTATTAAAGCAATGGGTTCCAGAATACAAAATGTCACTCAGACAACATTCTTCACAATTAGTGGAAACAGTTTTGTATTGCTATTTATAAAAATGCTTTTCTAATTTACTATTCTTCATACTGCTTAATTAATCTTATAGAATGGAGAGTTTATGATAAGGAATCAATACATTGATAATAAGTTAAAAAATATTAATCAGGCAGTTGAAAATGGAATAGTATTATATGGTGCTGGAGCCAATGGAGGATGGTGCTTAGATTGGTGCAGAAGAAATGAAATTAGAGTTTTGGCATTTATTGATAGCAATTATAAAATGATTGGAAAGAATATAGAGGGTATTGATGTAATTTCGTATGATAATTATAAAAAGAATTATAGTAATCATGCAATATTAATCACTTCCAAGCATCATTGTAAAGAAATTCAGGAGAACTATATTGAAAACAATTTAATGATATCTTTTGATACATGGTTTATTTGTAAAAATATTGATATTTATGACAAATTAGAATTTTATGATGATTTTTCATATAAAGTATTGGAAAAAATTGAAAATTGTATGTACATGAGTGATGAGTCTTTATTATATGATATTGCTGAAGGAAATCAATACTTTGCAATAGCTCCCTTTTTTAATGTTGGGAACGAAGGTTATGTTGATCTAGGTGGGTATGTTGGAGACACTCTTGAAAGGTTTCTATTTGCGCATAATGGAGCGTATAATCATATATGGATTTTTGAGCCAGGTGAAAGGCAGATTGAAGCATTAGAAGTTAGATTGAAACGATTAAAAAAGGAATGGGCATTAGATGAAAGAAGCATTTCGGTAATTGTTGGTGGTGTTGGAAATAAGAATCAAACAAGTTATATTTCACAACCAGGGAATTTGCTATCTATGCAGGTTGTTGATTCTGGGGGGGCAGAAATTAGAATATATAGATTGGATGATTATTTTGTTAGTGAAGAGCAGGTTACATTTATTAAAGCAGATATTGAAGGTTCCGAATATGAGATGCTTTTAGGTGCAGAACATATTATTAAAGCTAAGAAACCTAAATTGGCTTTAAGTGTATATCATAAACCAGATGATTTAATAAGAATATATAAATTATTAAGAGAATGGAATCTTGGATATAGATTTGCATTAAGACATCATTCAACAATGTTGATGGATACTACATTGTATTGTTGGTGAAGAAATATATTTATTATATCAATATACGTCAATAATGGGTGTTCCTAATAGTGGAACTTCATTGGCAAAGGTATTTAATGGAGGAGAATAAAAATGCTTATTAAGAAAAGATAGCCCTAAAATAGCACCGATGAATAATTATATAAAAGTCTAAGAAATGGAGAGGGTATTGTAATGAAGGCAGAGTTTAAACCAAGAATTGATTTGAAAAATAGAACTAAATTGGAAACGGTAATACCACTTAGGACACCATTTATTATTAACATAGATCCATCCGATATTTGCAATTTTCAATGTAAATTTTGTCCGACAGGTGATCGTGAACTAATGAAAAAAACACCTGGTAGGAATCATGGTTTGATGGATTGGGAGTTATATAAAAAGATAATAAATGATATTACTGAATTTGAGGATAAAGTGAAAGTTATTCGGTTGTATAAGGATGGAGAACCATTTTTGCATCCTAGATTTGCAGATATGGTTCATTATGCTAAAACATCAGGTTGCTGTGACAGAGTGGATACAACAACAAATGCGGCGCTTTTGACACGTGAATTAAGTGATAGAATTATTGAGGCAGAGCTTGACCGAATAAATATTTCAATTGAAGGTGTAAATGAAGATCAATATGCAGATTTTTCACAATATAAAATTAATTATGAGAGTTTTGTGAATAATATTGCATATTTATATGAACACAAAAAAAATACAGAGATGATAGTTAAAATAAATGGAGATATTTTAACAGAGGAACAAAAACAGCAATTTTTAGACACATTTGGAGATATAACAGATGGGATATTTATTGAAAGTATAATGGATTGCTGGCCTACATTTGAACAGAAGAAAGTCTCTGTAAATGAAGAACGTGGGATATACGGTCAGGAAATTAGAGAAGTATTGACGTGTCCATATGTATTCTATTCATTTGCAATTAATTCAGATGGGACAGTAAGTTTATGCTTTTTGGATTGGCATAGAAAACTTTTAATTGGAGACGCTAAAAAAGAATCTGTTAAGGATATTTGGTTAGGAGATAAATTATTAGAATATCAGAAGATGTTTTTAAGAGGAGAACGTAAGCAACATTTGGTGTGTCGCGAATGTGGACAATTAAGACAAGGACAACCAGATGATATAGACATGTTTTCAAAAGAATTATTGAAGAGGATAGAAGTATGAAGATATTAGTGATTGGCGGGGGGGTAATATTAGTTGGCATTGTGTAAAAAAATTTTCAGAGATGGGACATGATGTATGGGTTCTAAATAGAAGACGCACTTTGAAGACGCGTAGAAGCATTGATGACTTAGATATTCATATAATAAAAGCAGATATTAGAGATATAAGTAACATAAAGAAAATTATGGAAAATGAGTATTGGGATGTTGTTTTAGATTTTATATGTTATAAGGCAGAAGATGCATATGCGGATATTGAATTTTTTAAAGGCAAAATAAAACAATTCATATTTATTAGTTCAGGAGCTAATTACGATAGATCTAAAGTTACTTATCCTATTACGGAAAATGCAGTATTGGGAGCAGAAAACTGGGATTATGTGAAGGGAAAGATTGATTGTGAGGAAGTTTTTATTAAGGAGTGGAGAAAATCAAAATTTCCAATAACTATTATCAGGCCAGGTCACACATATGATACGTTACTCCCTGATGCAGTTGGGAATGGTGACTGGACAAATGCGCAAAGAATGCAAATCGGACAACCAATAGTGGTTCACGGAGATGGAACAAATTTGTGGACAATCACACATGGGGAAGATATGGCAACTGCAATAGAGGCATTACTTGGAAATGAAAAAGCATATGGTGAGGTGTATCATATTACGAGTGACGAACATTTAAATTGGATCGAAATAACTCGATTGTTGGGAAATGCCTTGAAGATAGGAAACCCAGAAATTATTTTTGTTCCTTCGATTAAAATTTTGGAAGAGGATTTTTCAGTAGGAATTGGAATTGTTGGGCACAAAATGTGGCCTGATATTTATGACAACAGTAAAATTAAAAGCATTGCATATGGATGGAAAGCTGAAAAAGATGCTGAAAAGGGAATTTATGAATCTGTAAAATGGTTACAAGAGGACTCAGGACGTCAAAGAGTAAATAGCAATTTAAATGCCGTTATAGATAGGTTATGTGAAAGATATAGATAAGAATATTAGTTTATGCTATGGTTTGGTGGTACCAAAGAAAAAGTAAGAAGATGTAGTTACTTTAATTAATTATAAAATTAGTTGATTAGTTTGATAGGCGATTGCGAAACTTATAGTCTACAAATTGTAGATTTTGTATAAGAATGGGTGTTAATTACTGGAAACTGAAATGGAATTTTGTATAAAATATTCAAATTGTGTGGGAAAGCAGAATTAGACATCCAAAAAAACAATATAGAGTTTCGCATTTGCCTGAATTAATATAAAAAGGTGGTGCAAATTTTATGAATATTCAAACTAGATTGCGCGGGGGGGTAGAGAAGAGTTAGGCCCTAAGTTACCTTTGAAAGTGCCTTATGTTCTAATTGTTGATCCCTCTAGTTTGTGTAATCTTAGATGTATATGGTGTCCGAGTGGACATGATAATTTGATTCAAGCTTCTGGTAGAAAACAATGTATCATGAATTATGACATGTTTTGTGCTCTTATAGAGTCTGCTAAAAGTTTTGATAATAAAATAAATGTATTAAGGTTATATAAAGAAGGCGAACCGTTGGTTAATCCATATTATTCAGAGATGATTGCTTATGCAAAGAAATCAAATTGTTTTAAAAGAATAGATACAACAACAAATGGAGTTTTACTAAATCCTCAATTAAATAGGAAAATTGTGGAGGCTGGTTTAGACCAAATTAATATTTCTGTGAATGGAATGGATTCGGAGCAGATATATAAAAATACTGGACGGAAAGTTGATTTTGATCAGTATGTAAATAATATTAGGGATTTATATGAACATAGAGGAGAGTGTATAGTATATATCAAAAGCATCAAGGATATTTTAACAAAAGAGGAAAGAGAGAAATTTTTTGATATATTTGGCAGTATATCTGATAGAATTTTTTTAGAACAATTATCACCCGCATGGCCCTGCTTTGAGTTAGAAGATTACAATTTAAATTATGAAGAGATAGGAAATTATGGACAGGATTTAGAAAATAGAAAGGTGTGTCCATATTTATTTTATATCATGGTGGTGAATGCAGATGGTTCTGTATCTACTTGTGTGCAGGATTGGAAACATGTGCAAATTGTAGGGAATATATTGGAAAATTCATTAAAGGATATATGGCAAGGAAACGGACAAAGAAGATATCAAATAGAACATTTACAGGAAAATAGAAGTATCTTTGAAATGTGTGCATCATGTAAGGTGATTACGCATGGATGTTATGATAATATTGATAGATATGCAGAGACAATTTTAGAAAAGATGACTTAAAAAATGGGTCTTGAGCTCTTTGGAAAATATGAATTATTATAATGAATTAAAACAAATGCAAGTAACAATGTATAATCCTATAATTGAGGATACAGCTATTATTTGTTTGTATGGAGCTGGATCTTTAGGGCAACTAGCAATGGATTGTATGGATTTGGCAGATATAAAGGTAAGACATATTTTTGATAGAGAAAAACAGGGAAGTATTAATGGAATAGAAATAGAGACAATAGAAAAGCTTTCAAAGGAGGAAAGTAAGAATATATTATTGTTAATCACTATTTGTACAATACCATATGAAACAATTGTAAAAGATCTAAAAGACTTTAAATTTAAGCAAATTATGCCATTTTATACGTATGCTTATTTAAAATTTTCATATATTTTATCAAATGGATGGTATATTGAAGATATAACAAATTATTTTACAGAAATTTGTGAGGTAAGTGAATTGCTTATGCATGATGAGTGTTCACTTCATCATTATATGTCCTTTGTATGGTGGAAATGCACAGGGAGAGAGGTAATTTATTCTGAGTATCCTATACTTTCTAAACGAAAATATTTTGCATCACCGATTATGCCAAATCTAGGTATACAGGAAAGCTATCTTGATTGTGGGAGTCATTACGGTGATACAATCAAACAATTTTTAGATACTGTACATGGCAAATATAAGAGTATTATGGCCTTTGAACCAGATAGAAATAGTTTGGAGATTGCAAAGAAGCGTTTTCAGGAAGAGAAAATAATTTGGGATTCTAGGGGGGTATTTAATAAGAGTACTCAAGTTCAGTTTCAGTCTGGTATGGGTTTTGCGTCGAAATTGAATGATAGCGGACAACAAAAGATAGAAACTGTTTCTATAGATGAATTGAATATATCACCTAGTATTATAAAAATTCATGTAGAAGGAGCCGAGTATGCTGTATTAGAAGGTGCTTATAGGACTATTGTTAAAAATAGACCTATTATTATGGTATTTGCGGATCATTCAATAGATGGATTATATAAAATTCCTAGTTTGGTGACGAGATATGAGGACTATTTACTTTATTTTAACTACTGTGATTATTGCGGAAATACAGCAATTTTTTATATGATTCCAAAAGAAAGAGCTATAGGGAAAAATAGTAATTAAAAAATAATATTTTGGTTTATTACATTATGTTGCAAAGATGCGAGATGGGAATTGGTTGAATTGAAATGAAAGAAACTATAAGAATTATACACATAACAACACATATGGGAGGAGGAGTCGGACATGCTATTTCTGACTTAGTGATACATGATACACGAAATCAACATACCATAATTTTATTGCAAAAGCCAGAAAAGAGCCAATATATTGATTTATGTATAAAGAATAATATAAGAGTATTTGTAGAAGATTCTATTAGTGAAATTAAGTTGCTAATAGCAGAAGCAGACATTGTTATTTTACATTGGTGGCATCATCCAATTATGTGCAAATTTTTGTATAATTTTCCTGAAGTTTTTGTTAGATTAGTACTTTGGAGCCATATATCAGGTTGCACATATCCTATGATTTCATATCAATTTGCGAATAAATTTACTAGAATATTTTTTACTTCTAAATATTCATTAGATAATTCGAATTGGACAGAACAAGAAAGAAAAAATATATATAATAAGTCTAATATTATATATGGATTGGGAGAATTGTCTCTGATGCAACAGAAAAGTGACTATAGGTTGAAGAATGATAAGTTTAAAATTGGCTACGTAGGAACTTTAGCCAAAAGTAAACTTCATCCTCAATTTCCTATTAGTTGTCAAAAAATTTTAAAAGTACTTCCTAATGCAGAGTTTTATCTTTTAGGTGATATAGAGAGTGGAGAATGGATTAGAACTGAGGCTCGGGAATTAGGTATTCTTGATAAAATGCATTTCGAAGGCTTTGTAGATAATGTTAATGAATGGTTGAAGAAGTTTGATATTTTTGGATATCCATTAAATCCATACCATTTTGCAACAACAGAGAATAGTATTTTAGAGGCAATGTCAGTTGGACTTCCCCTTGTAGTACTGAATCAAGCGACAGAAAAGTATATTGTAACACATAATGAAGATGGCTTACTAGCAAACGGAATAGAAAATTATGTTGCATGTGTTATACAGTTAGCAAAAAGCGAACAGTTAAGAAAATTGTTAGGAATACATGCTATAAAGAATGTTTATGAAAAATTTTCATTTAAAAAAAATGTACAACAATTTCAAAGTGAAGTGAATAAAATAGTTTTATTAGAATCATCAAAAATTAATTTTAGAGATATTTTAGGGGATGAACCATATAATTGGTTTTTAAGTGCGGTGAGTGAAAAGGATAAAAGTAGTTTATTTAAGCATCAATATCATAAACTTTCTCCTATCTTTATTGAAAAAACAAAAAGCTCTATTGTACATTTTGCTAGGAGTTATCCAGAGAATGAGATGTTGCAGAAACATGTAAATTTATTATGAGATTATATTATAAAGGATAGATTTTCATAGATAATTTGTATTTGTAAAGTAAATATAGAAGGAAATTAACTATTAAAAGTTTACCCGCTTTTAGTAAGATAATGACTTATTCTAAATAAGTTACTATGTGGTATTTAACTCATTAACAATATACAAACAGACTTCTCCATTAAATTATTACGTGATATATTTAAGAAATGAATCTACAATATCTTAAATAGTATATAGTTTATCTTTGGAGGGGATTGATAAATATTACTATTTAATAATACGAGGTTTAGTGTGAAAGAAAGTAGAGGAAAACCATAAATTGGCGCACTTGAATAAGCTGT
>CAJUHQ010000041.1:0-25666 GCA_910586095.1 uncultured Lachnospiraceae bacterium
TTTTGCTGTCTAATTTCCACCCCCTCCGTGTCCAATTTTAGTTTACCACTTCAAAGTTGCAGAAGAGTCCATTGTTGGGTTTCCGTCCCCTTTCGGGGGGTATTTTTTCTAAACGGTGATAACTTTGCATTTTATATGCCAGTTGCAATGTTTCCGTCCCCTTTCGGGGGGTATTTTTTCTAAACATGCGGTTATATGGGTTATGTAGACGGCGTTTACAATTTCCGTCCCCTTTCGGGGGGTATTTTTTCTAAACAATGAAGAAAGAATTTTGTGCTTTGTTTAATCAGATTTCCGTCCCCTTTCGGGGGGATTTTTTCTAAACTGACAGATCTTCGTCGTATACTCTCAAATGAGTAATTTCCGTCCCCTTTCGGGGGGATTTTTTCTAAACGAGACCAATAATTAAATTGTACGCCTTCCCATCAATTTCCGTCCCCTTTCGGGGGGATTTTTTCTAAACAATGCGGAATCCCTAAAAGCTATTTGCGGCAGATAATTTCCGTCCCCTTTCGGGGGGATTTTTTCTAAACGAGATGGGCGTTACGGAATTAAAACCGGAGAGATTATTTCCGTCCCCTTTCGGGGGGATTTTTTCTAAACATTTATGGGATGAGCGAGATTGCGATTATCAAGGATTTCCGTCCCCTTTCGGGGGGATTTTTTCTAAACCGGTTTTGGAACGCTGTCTAAAACGCACAGGTCACTATTTCCGTCCCCTTTCGGGGGGATTTTTTCTAAACTTCGAACAATTACAGATATGAATATTTCGGAAGCATTTCCGTCCCCTTTCGGGGGGATTTTTTCTAAACCCTCTCCCCCACACTCCGTCATACAGGCTTACTCTATATGCCTTATGCGGGGGAAAGGGTTTTTGTTGAGATATTTTTACTTTTGGCCTTTATAAATCACTGATAACGCCAGTATTTTCAAGGGGCGTGGGAAAACAGTACAATTTAGGCTATATAAACTTTTTAATATGCCTTGATCGATTCAATCTTACACATTCCCATTGGTATTGTTTTGCCCTGATATTTCGTGCATTTCATAATGTGCGGAGATGCCCCATACAATTTGTCTTTGTCATGCTTGTGGTTTCGTGGCACCCCTGTCTTGCCAAAGATCGTCTGCGTTAGCTCCATCCCCTCTTTTTTTCCATATAACGGATAGACAATCGTTTTTGACACAAAACCGCATCCGCCACCACAAAACACATAGTTTGTCTTTGGTGCACCTATTTTAGTAAACGCCGCCGCAAAATGTGTATAATAATTTTTTATAAACAATTTCACAGCCTCCACCAAATCATTAGTGGTCCATTGGCATACGCTGGTGTCAATGGTCATAGAAAACGAGATCGCTGTATTGGGTTTAATGCACTCTCTAAGCATTGGAAGTGTTGTCTCTATCCCATTCGTATGTAACTCAACTTTCTGACACAATACCAGATCTTCCACAGACAACGGCTCACTGTCACTAATCACAATTCCCTGCATCACATCATTTACCCCATCATTGGGCTTAGTCCCTTCTCTTGCAAGTGTCCGATAACAGAGTTCCTCTATCGCAGTGATATCCCTTTTTAGATAATTGGTTCTAGATGCTTTATATTGTGCATTTTTCCTTAGCTCTTGTTTAACATCTTGATACTTGTGATCATGATTGATTATATCCGCTCCTAGCATAATCCCCCGAAACATTCCTTTTAGCGTACTTCCAGGAATGTAGGGATTTCCATAGGCATCTTTGATACACTCTAGAACTTGCAGTCTGTTGGAATTGCTCTCGTCCACTGCATCCCCACAATCTAATTGATACTTGATTAGTGGCTGGATCTCTCCTACTTTGATATTCTGCTTTCTTAGCCACATAGCAAGCCCCAGATTGTATGATCCTAACAAATACTCTTCAAATGCGACCTGCTTGCGTCTTTTTGTCATCTCATGATACAGCTTTTGAATATCGACGATTCCCACCTGTCTACTATTTACAAACACATATTCCTTTTTTCCGATTTCCCTGCCACTTCCGACAAACACGGGACCTAGGACGCGCATCACAACCTGATATCTCTTTAAATACTGCTCCCTCATGCATCCACCTCCATAAACATAGGCTTTGCATACCGATACACGGGATGGCGGCCCTTTTTGTCTGATACATCATAGATGTCTCCCTGATATCTGTTGACAAAACAGGAGCCTGCCTGAAATGCATACAAATCCCGTTTTCTCATTTGCTCTGGAGCATACTGACTCGATGCGACGAACCCGCTTCGCTTACAGAGAAGATATTCTGCTTTGTCCAGCGCAGATTCCAGCTCCTCTTCTCTAGGAAGCGATATGGACAGAGACATATATTGCCTTCCCTCTTTTGTGAGTCTATCACAAAATCCATCCAAAAGCGCTCCTGTACGCAGCTCAAATCGTCCAAGTCCTGCTGCTCGTTTGCCACCAATCCCACTAAAGGACAGACTCATCAACAATTCCTCTAGAAGCGTTGCCGCCTCCTGCTGCTGATATCCTACTATAATATAGAGTCCATTCCCTGCATGATAATAATATGTTCCAATCCGATAAGGCTTTGTTTCCTCTTCGCCGCGAATAGAGGCAGCCGTTTTCATCTCAAAATAACCCAGCCTGTCCATTCCTTCATCTTGTGCGCCGATCACATCATAATTTCCTGCCAAATATATCCCGATTTGTTCCATTGGTATATATTTTAACTTTTTATACGCCTTTTTTATCTTGGAATCACCGCGATTTTGTGCTGTCTCAATTCGCTTCATCGGTTTAGGAAGATAATACGTCTTTCCTATGTAGGGAAAGGCATCCGAAAACAGCAGCACACCATTCTTTACATATTGATAAAAACTATCAAAAACGTCTGCTCCTCTTTGCATTGCCTCCTGACATAACGCTGAGAACAGGGTGTCCGCACAGAATGTATACTCACCGTCTTCCAGATTCTGCCTGCCAAAATGGACTGCGCTGCGAAACGCTAGTTGATACACCTTGTACTCCATCCCAATCATTCCTCCACCTTTTGCAAAATATGGTTGCACTCATCTATCATGGCCTTTGGCACAGCGCCCACTACAGCCTTTGCCTTAACATCATGAAACAGCACTTTTCCATATCCTCTAGACCCATTTCCTCCAATATAATCATACTGTACTAGGCGAAGCCCCTCTGCTAACACATCCATATCCTCATAGACTTCGTTCTCAGCCTCCACCTCATACATTAGGTCCATCTGAAAGAGGGAACCGCGAACCACTCGCTCAATCTGTCGGGGATTGGCCACTGCTGAGACTCTATTAATTGTATTTTCAAACTTGATCTCCGTTAAACTTTGTAACCCTTTTTCTCTAAGTGCCTCCTCATTTGACAAAAACATATCTGAAATCAGCACTCTGCTTCTCTTTACCTGATTTTCCTTCGCACTTCCAAATAGCCGTGTCAGACAAGGTGCGTCCTCATCTGGTTTTCTCGCAAGTTTTTCGTTGTATTCTTTTGCTAGAAGAGCACGCATTTTTCCTTTTAGAGAGCTTCCTGGTATCATGGGCAGATTGGTTCTAGCATCCTTAATCACTGGCGAATCGACTGCACCAATTGCAGCAAAGGTTGACGATCCCCCGATATGCATTCCTGTCTTTACTTCTATTATCCCTGTAATCTGAATCTTTGCGTACATACGTTTTTCCTCCTAATCCCATACCGTTGTAAAACGACCGTTCTCATTTATTTCCATCGATCTGTTATGGTTATGACTCTCTACCACCATAATACTTATGAAATGCCACCAATGCTTCCATATAGCGATTAAACAAAATATAACTTTTGCGGCTGCCTCTGATATTTTTAAGTACTGTAAGAAGATCCGCCTTTTCAACCAAATTTTTAACAGACGGCTCTCTGCCTGCCTCATACAAAAAACGTACCCGCAAATATTCGATTCGCGCACAGATCTCCTCATTTAACCGATCTTCACTTTGGTTAATCACTTCATTATAAATATCTGCTGTGAGCGTCAATAGATTGCGCAGCTTCGAGGTAGTTACCATTTGTATCATACGCCCATTTTTGTCTTTTAGATTTTTTAGATTCATAATTACCTTTTCAGCGGTGTCAACATAGTTCTGTTCATTTACCTGCATCGTACTCTTCCTCCTTCTGTCTTGTCAGATATGTATATAAACTGATTGCCGTTTTTACCTGCCTGCAATCTGCCTCCTTTTGAATCCATCGATACATCTTAGACGAAAATTCCTTGTAGGCCATCTTTTGTTCGGGCTCTGCTCCCTTTTCTGGCTCTAGTCGTGACAACAGATAGACATACCTGGCAAAATTAATCTTTTCCGCCCTGTTGCGAATCAGGTCCAAAAGATGATACAGGAAATTCTTGCCCCTATCCTGTGAAATCGAAAAGAATCGCGCGATCACCTGATACTTTTCACCTAGCACACATTGTTCTAATTCCTGCCAAGTATATGTTCCATCACTGATGATCTCCTCTTTGCCAGATTCATTCTTGATGGTATGGTGCTGTCCATCCTCAAACAGAGTCACCGCATTTTTTCCAGGAAGCATCTTGGAAGCATCCTCTAGAACTGCCACCTCCCTAGCAATGGCACTGATCGGATAACTTGCCTGATAGATGCCAATCCCCGCCGACAGCGTCAATGTGTTTTGTGTGTATTTCTGAAATGCTTTTTTAATGTCAATGGCTAGCTCAATAATCTCATTCCATGATCCTACAATAAACAGATCGTCTCCGCCAGAATAACAAATGGTAACATTTCTTGGAGATGCGGGTTCTCCATCGACTGTGTATGTTCCTTTTGCCAATATTTGATTGATATGAAATTTAAAAAAGAGTGAGAGCTGGCGAGATAGGGTTGCTGTTCTTGAGAGCGTCACATATCGGTTTTGATTAGCAGGATTTTCAAAGCCAGACACAAACGCCTGCCCTAGATTGTCCACATCTGCGCGGATGATTCCAATCCGATCAATCCCTCTTGCCTCCTTAGCATACTGCTCAAATGTCTTTTTGCTGGTATAATCTCCCACCCACAATTTCGTTGCAATATGCCTGCCTGTAAACAGTTTATTTTTGCTGTATGCGCGCACAAAATATGGATCGTTTTGCATTTTTTCCTTGAGTGATTTTGCATTGTCTGACACAAGATAATACTCTCCAGGAAGCACAAGTGCGCCTTCTTTTTTCTCTAGTGTAACAGTAAAAAATTCATCCTCTAAAATATTGCGCGAAAAGCGTTCAATCGCATGACAGACAGGACAGACACCTTCCTCATTGACCTTTGCAATCTTTCGGCACACCTTGCACTCACGCGTGTAATCGCCATATGTCCTAGTATTGAATGACACAATATCCTTTGCCGAATATCGATGGCTCTTTCTTTTTGAGATTTCCTCTCCTGCTTGCCTAAAAATCTGTGCATAACTGCCCTCTGGAACATTTTTAAGTGCGTTTGTGCTACAAGGAGCATATCCCCATGCCACATACAATGAAATATGGAACTGTTTCATGAGCCAGTGATTGAGTTCATCCATATATTCTTTCACTGCACTCTGAACTTTCTGTGTATTAGGCATCAAAATATAACAGTGTCCGCCACCAGAATAAATCAAATTGGCGCGTGACAGATGTAATTTTTGCAGCAGACAGTCGATCATGTGTTCCATCATAATCTCTAGATAAAAAGAACGAGCACGCAGCGTTTTTAACGCATTTTTGCTCGCAATGGTATAGATAAAATCCTGTATTCCTGAAACATCCATCGAAAAGAGCAAAAAAGCATCCTGCCTATAAAAATTCATACTCTGTTCAAATAATTTTTCTTTATAATTACTATCCTCTTGTTCCTGCATATTGGCATAGATACAACTTGCCACTGCTGCTGTAAGCTTCACATGATCGAACAAGGAGACATCTGCCATCTCTGCCTTTGCAGTGGAGGATGGAATATAGGAAAGATTTGCCTCTAACACTTCCAACAAAGAATTGATATATTCGGATGTCCACTCTAACCCACAAAGATTGTCGGTCAACATATGTTTTACTTTGGTATAAAAATGTTCGTCAAACATTGTTTTTTGATCTGTAGGATAGTTGAGCCCATCTTCAGAATTCAACGTTTTAGGCTCATAGTATTTCTCCTCCTGATTCTGATTCAGAATATTAAAAACACTCTGTAGTGGCGTAGAGATCTCAAATCCCACATCCTGCGCTTCCTTTTGTCGTCGGTCTGTGGCAGATGCAATATTGTCCGCAATATAGATAATATAGGCGAGAGAATCTTGTTCAAGCACAGCATTTTTTAACGCATCTGCATGATGATATCGCACACAGTCTAACACATCTAGATCGTCTATGTGAATCTCATCTTTTAGAAATGTATAGCCGCTTACGCTGTGTTTTCTTCTATCCTCCCCTTGACGGTACAATACTTTTCCAATATCGTGCAACAGTCCTCCTACTACCAACTTCACCTCTCTATCTGTCATTTTGATAATCATACTCCTTTCTCAACATGTACCCTAAAAAATCTTGGTAGACTCCTCTGACTGCTTAGACTTTCTTTATTCTTTTTAGTAGAACCTGTCCACTAAGAATTCTACATATAGTATTCTTGTTGTATGTGCCTTAACAATGTACGACACATCTCCTTTAACTGATTAGATGTTCTTTGCCTATCTTTAGTGCTCCCATTCCTACAGAGGTTTTGATTCCTACTCCAGAGTATTCTCCAAAGCGCACCAACAGCTTTGCATACTTTGCCATTGTAGTAGTACCTGTCACTTTAACGCCAATCTCCCCTTGAAAAGCAGGAATTTTGACTCCTTCCATCGGAAAAAAAGTGCTGCGCAGACGATACCGAACAATCTGGCTGTTTGTCGTCAACTGCTCTAATGTGTCATCATCATACAATTGCATGTTGGCGGATGCTGCGCTATATTTATTCATAAGGCTCTGATAAATATAGCGCATATCTGGCATAATCATATACTTTCCATTGCTTTTAAAGGCTGTCGGTGTAAGAAACTCTAGATTCAAATATCGATTGTATGAATCAGAATAGAACTCTTCTAACAACGCCTGTTGTTGAACAGTTCTGACTGTTTTCTCACAAATAGTGACGTGCATTTGCTTTTTGTTGATCGTAAATGCTGTAAATTTCCCATCCAGTAAAGGCACAATAATGTTTTCATATGCCTCTTTTGTATAAGTCTTAATAACCCATACTTTTTCTTCCTTTCCCACAATAATATACTGGCTGTATGGCTTTAACCCTTGCTCATGCAAACGCTCTGCATATTCTGGCGCAATCTGTTCCATCAGGACACCTTGCATATTGGACGACTGATAATACCCAAAATCACGTTGGTCCACGTCCAGTTTCATCTTAAGTTCCGCCAACATCACAATACCCCCATGTCGCAGCTTTGATGCGACTCAAATTCGAATGAAAAACGCCTGTCTTTGGCGTTTTTTCGGTGTGAAAAAAGTCTGCTATGCAGACTTAGTACTTCTCCGTGAAGCAGCCTTTGCTGCAAACGGAAACTGCCACAGGCAGTTAGAAGTACTTTTCACGCTAACCCCATCTGCCCGCTTTTGCGGGCTATACCGTGTTTACTTTTTCTACTCTGGATACACCAATCTATCCTCTTGAATGTTATATAACACGTTGTCAAGATACCGCTTTGCCAAATAATTAGCCATGCCAAGATTCATATCTAGATAATTGCCGCAATCCTTAGGACTTGCACCTGGAACGGCATCTTTGTAATCACGTATAAACTCATACATTTCTACCATCAAAGGCACAATCTTCTCAGAGGTATAATCTCCTGCAAGAAGCAGATAAAATCCTGTGCGGCATCCCATTGGTCCAAAATAGATGGTCTTTTCGCCGTATTCTTTGTGATTGCGCAAAAAAGTTGCCGCAAGATGTTCTATTGTGTGCATTTCTGCCGTGTTCATAACAGGTTCTTCATTGGGTGATGTCATCCTTAAATCAAAAGTAGTGATGGTCTGATCGCCAACCTGATCTTTTCGCGAAACATAGACTCCTGGCTGAAGTTTAATATGATCGATTGTAAAACTTGCTATCTTTTCCATGTATAATAATTCCTTTCTATTTATAGAGTATGGTGCATTAATTTGTTTCTTGGTATTATTATATGTGATTACAACAGGGTTATCAAGCAAGAGTTTGCGCATTTATTTTGTTGAACCATTCGCACTTTGGGTTGATTTTAGAACTATTATTCATAAACTGTACTGGATTTTCATTGTATTGTATCCCATCATTCTGATAACTACAAAAAATGCATAAATCTCACATTGCATTGTAAAAACTTATGCGTACAGAAATCAAAAAAGAAAATAAAATTTTTCCAAAAAAATGAACCAACACAAAATGGATCTGCTCTTATAAATAGATGCATCACAAATTGCTATAAGAAATGACAAACAAAATTATCATTTTCTATAGTCCTTCGGAGGATTTACCAAAACAAAAATCAAAATGAAAGGTCGATACAATGATAGACATGGACGAAGAAACTCTAATTGCGCAAATGAAATGTGGCAATCAGCACGCGTTTGCACAGATTTATGACAAGTACAAGGCTTCTGTATATCGTACTGCTTGTCTAATCAGTGGGAATCCTACTGATGGTGAGGATATTATGCAGGAAACTTTTATCAAAGTATTTGTCCATTGTAAGGAGCTTCGCTCTAATCATCTGTTTCACTATTGGCTTTTTAAAATTTTAAACAGGACTGCATGGCAGCTTTTACATGACAAAAAGACAGAATTTCCTGATGAATCGGTATCAGACAAAGCCGATATTGGTTCAGAATTTCTCACAGAAGACACTTTGCTCCAAAAAGAACAACACAATGAATTGTATCAAGCAGTAATGCAACTTGACTACAAGCTTAGAATTGTTGTGGTACTCTATTATTATAATGAAATTTCAACAAAGCAAATTGCCAGCATTGTGGGATGTCATGAAGGCACTATCAAATCCAGACTGTTTACAGCCAGAAAAAGGCTAAAGCAACTACTTTCAAAAGTTTGAACCTGTTCTGAAAGGCTGAGTATAATGCGAGTTTTCTATGAAAGTAAAGGGAAAGTAAAGGACAACTTTCATAGTATGGATGGCCATGCGGCCCGCCAAACGCAGGCTGAGTATAATGCGAGTTTTCTATGAAATATTGATTGGTGCACAAGGAGACTAAGATTGAACATACAATGCTTCAATCTATCAACTTCTAAAGAACAGTCGTAGCATGGAGGATAACTATGAAAAAGGACGAATTCGACAACACAATCAAAAAATGCCTGCAAGAACAGGTAGAACATTATAGGGTATCCCCACAGATGGACGCCCGTTTTCAGAGCACATTTGACAAACTGTGTCAAAAAGAAATGGAGGAACAATCTATGAAACATTTTCCTATAAAAAAAGCAATCATTGTAGCAGCCGCAGCCGTGATGGTGCTAGGCTCCATCACTACCATTGCAGCAGGTGGAATCAAGGCAATTAAGTCTTCTTCAAGCGCGCATCCTAACTATACTAACTATGCAGATCTATCCACTGCAGAAAAACAAGCAAATGTTATCACAAACGCTCCAAAAGCTTTTTCTAACGGCTATACCTTTTCTAGTATCACTGTCGTCGATCAAAGCTATATGGCAGAAGATGAAACTACTACTGATACCTTTACATCCCTTTCTATCGATTATACGAAGGCTTCTGATAGTATTTTCTATAAAGTACAACCAAGACCTATTATAGACTCTCTCACATCTACAACATCATGCGACAAAGATGGTATTGTATACTACTATACAACTCTACAAAACAAATTTGTTCCTGCTGATTATAAACCTACTGCAGAAGAACAAGCTCAGGTGGATGCAGGCACTCTAAACATTGGATATGGAACAGACACAATTGAGTACTCTGAGAGTAAACAAGTGTGGTGGGAAACAAACGGACAGCAACATTCTCTCTTTTGTATGGATAACACCATATCAATCGAAGAATTGCTAGAGATGGCTTATGAACTAAACTAATATTTCATCTATATAGAACTTTTAACAGTTCACTACTATTCATTTATCAGTCATCAAGGACATTCTGATATTCCTTGATGACTGTTTTATATATTTCAAAAAAGGATGTCTCTAAAACGACACACAAACATCAAAGGAGAAAATGGTGTTTTCACAATGACTGATATGCTTTAAAATGTTCCTCCCCCGCCACCATGTCTTGTACCAGAAGAGGATACATGTGTACGCGAACCACCACTCTTGTTTGAAGTGTTATTTTCTGCCTTTTTTCTGCGATCTACATGTCTATAAAGAAATAGGTCTGTCTTTTTTGTTAGTTGCACACTGCCCTGCCTAATATAGTTGTCTGCTGCTGGCTGGCTATGCACTGTTTTAAGTTGTTCTTTCATAATTTTTGTCGCAATCAGTGCTATGATAAATGCTATTCCAAATGCCATGATGAGATTTATGCCAAACGCAAAATCTTCTCGTGGAAGATTATCAATATCATATGGTTTGCCCGTCCTTGCCTGTGTTATGAAATTATCACACAAATCTGCAAAGTTCATAAATGCCAAGTGATAATCACCTGATTTTAAATCCGCCACCAGTAGTTCAGCCATATATTCGCGCCCTGCATCTGTGACTGCTGTTATACCATAACCTGTTGTCGATATGTACCAATTTCTTTCCTCAATACTGATGAGAAAAAGTATCCCGTCCCGCTTGTTTCCAAAACCATAGCCATTATCATCATAAAAATCATCAGCGTATACCATAGCACTCTCCCCTTCTAGGGAATCGACCGTAACTACTACAATATCGACTTGCTGTCTTTCACTGATCTCATCCAATCGATCTAACAATTCTAACTCTTCACTGTCTGAAAGTAAATCAGCCCTATCTACAAGCCTAGATATGTCCTGCGCTGCCAATACATACACAGCCCCATTTGCAGACACGAACAATATAGTCAAACACAGTGCAAACAATACCATTCCTTTCTTCAATCTCTTCATAATTCTCACCTCCTTACATCCCCAACATGTAGGAAATGGCAAACAATACCATCCCTATGACTCCTGTCAATCCAAACAGCCATTTGTTGTATGCTGCCTTATCCAACGGCAAATCTCCCACCATCTTACCAGTTTGCCCATTCATGACAAAGAGATAATTCTTATTTTTCCATGTAGTACTCAAAAGCCATACTGGCAAAAGCGCATATACAACTCTGCCATTGTGCAACTGAATGTTGCTCGTCTCCTTTCTGACTGTCGTATATCCTTGGACTGTATTGTAAAATATATCCTCTGCACTTTTCCTGATCCGCTCATTGGCACGCTCTACACTCTGTCCTGCATCCACATCATATTTATTTGCTAGATATCCCGCTAAATATGCAGTCTGAAAATCCACTGCTTCCGAAAAATTAAATGGCTCAATGGATTCCATTAATTCGTTTGGTATCTTGATAGAACCATCAACAGGAACTTTCTCGAAGTCAATCATTCCACTCCGACTTACTGCATAAAATGTTGTCTCCATATAATTATATTTGCTATCACTCCACGAACGAACTTTAGTCGCTTTATAGCGCACATTGACATCCGCCCCCGTATCAAACAACCAGAACGGAACATACACCCCTTTCACTTCATCAATATGATTCTGATCCTTAAACACTTTTGGAAGCAGACGCTTTCCTTCGTAATGTCTCTTAAGAGCTGCCTTGGCATCTTTTTTGCTCACTTTAAACGGAATCACATAACTAGGCTTCAATGTACCTGACAATCGCCCCATCATCACTACTGGATTTCCACAAAACGGGCAGGATGTAGCTGCTGTATTCTCATCACACGCAATCTCACCCCCACAAGAATGACAAATGTAAGCATTTAACTGCCCCTCCTCATTGTCTTGCCATTCCTCCCTCGCGCTCATGTCCCATCTCATATCATCTGCCTGTTCATTTCTCAGCTCATTGTCATAATTTGCAAGAGTCTCCATCTCAAATTCTGTGTCACAGTAAGGACATTTCATTTTTTGTATCGTGCTGTCAAAGACAATGGAGCCACCACAGCACGGACATTTGTATTCTTGTATTGCCGCCATCAAACTCCTCCTCTACTCTCTCAAAAGCTTTTTACAGTTAAATGCCGCTTTATTATACTATAAAGCGGCATTTGAATCATATGAATTCGTTACTCCCTCATACCACACTATTTTTATCAGTAACGATCCTAAACAGACTAATCAACTAGACAAAAACTAGATAATGCCTGCCTACTCTTTCTTACTATAAATCATGTATGTTTCGTTCTTCAAGAAATAGTACTACTTCCTGTCATTCTCATCAAAAATATCCCCGCACTCTGGGCAGAATTTGGGCGGATGCGCAGGATCTTCTGGCTCCCATCCGCATTTATCACACCGATAAAGTGGTACTCCTGCCGGCTTTTTTGAACCACATTCTGAACAGAATTTTCCCTTGTTAGAAGCCCCACAAGAACAGATCCACTCATTTGTAGGTTTTGCCGATCCACATTCTGGACAAAACTTACCTGTTGCCTCCGTTCCACAAGAACATTTCCAGACACCTGTCTGCGTTGGTTGTGGCGCTTGAGATTGCGGTTGCATTTGCTGTTGTTGTGCGGCCTGCTGCTGTCCCATCGCAAATAGATTCTGTGGATTCATACCTGTGGTATTCATAGCCATTCCCATACCCATAAAGCCTGTCATCGCTCCTGAGGAGTTGTTTGCTGCTGTCCTCATAGCATCCGCTTGAGCACCTACCAAGGTAGCTCCTGCCATATTGGGATTCTGCAAAACTGCGGTGCGCTGAAGCTGCTTAATCATATCTGCATCTTCCTGTGGCAAAGTAACAGAACCAAGTGCAATACTAACTACCTTCAATCCACGCAACTGGCCCCACTTTGCCGAAAGCGCACTATTCATTGCGTCCTCCAACTCTGTATTATGGGCAACAATCTGATTTGGGCGCAACTCCAGCTCTGAGAGTCTTCCAAACGCTGGTTGAAGTGCACTGATAAACTCCGTTTTCAATTGTCTGTCCAATTCGCTACGTTCATAATCCCGCTCCACATTGCCACAAACATTCGTATAAAACAGCAATGGATCAGTAATTTTATAAGAATATACACCCGAGCAGCGAACAGAAACATCCACATCTAGACCGATCTTAGAATCCACCACACGAAACGGAATCGGGTTTGGCGTTCCAAACTTATTGTCCACCAATTCTTTTGTGTTAAAGTAGTAGACTCTTTGATCCTTGCCCGTATCACCACCATATGTAAAGCGCCTACCAATTGTTTTGAAGGTTTCTTTAATGCTTTCACCAAGACTTCCTGCAAAAATACTTGGCTCTGTAGAGGTGTCATACTTGAATTCGCCAGGCTCTGCACACACTTCCACAATTTTCCCTTGCTCTACAATAATCATGCACTGTCCATCTGCCACAGCAATCACACTGCCATTAGAAATAATATTATCATTTCCCTTTGTGTTGGAGGACCGAGAACTTGTGCGTTTCCTACCCTTTGTGACCATAATATCGCTGCTCATCGCTTCACAGTAAAAAAACTCCTTCCACTGATCTGCAAATGTTCCTCCCAATGCGCTCATTCCGGCCTTAATCAGCCCCATAATGAAAACTCCTTTCAATTTGAAATTGTGGTACAATCTCTCAACAATGTATCACTGATACTCTATCCAATTAAAATTCAAACGGATAAACTTCTCACTAATAGTACAATTATACAAAATAACTTCTCTGTGAATTCGATTCTTAAAGAGATAAAATATCAATTATAGTATAACATATTCATTTATAAAAAAAAGAGTTTATGACACAAATCGACATAAAATTACATTCATCAACTACTACTCCAATCAATATCACACAAAACGGCCATACGGCCTGTCAAACAGCAGATTGAATATACTTTTAGAAATATATGTATCATCATACTTCTCTGTGACAAAACTGTAAAAACCACTATTATGGAGCTTCGCACTTTTGATATTGTCTTCTCATTTCATGGGTCATCAAGTCCGCATATCGTGTTGGAATCGGAATATGGCTATCTTTTTCCACTAGATTTTTTACAATCTCTGTCGCGGTATTCAAATCAATTTGGTGCCCTATAGATAAAAAAATAGGCTTGACATTCTTGTGCGTGCGCAACACCCTTCCATACACTTTGTCTCCAATCATAAGATCACTATATGAAAACGCTTCGTTGTCTGGTTCTGTATACACTATATTTTCTATTTTAAAATACGATTTTGCCACTCCAATACTGGGTCTGTCTAACATAATTCCAGCATGTGTCGCAAGTCCCATATGTCGCGGATGAAGATATCCATTTCCATCAAACACATACAAATCGATCGTGTGTTCTAATAGTTTTACTGTTTCTAGTACCAATTCAATTTCACGAAATGCGAGGCAACCTGGAATATAGGGGACTACAATCTGTCCCTTACAATATTTCTTTTCAACCATTTCTTTTGTATGATAATCTAACACCACAATACAACATACTGCATACTCCACCTCTTCCGAACTCAGTCCATTTTGGTGCGATTCTTCCTTTGTCTCTTTCCAATATGCCAAATCTACACCTGCAATATATTGTAACTGTCCTATATCCACTCGATTCTCCAACTGAATTTTTGACAACATCCTGTTTTGTTCTTCGATAAATTGATTCTCCATCATACAAATTTCCCCTCTACTTCTTAAAAATACCGCGCTTCCATTTCTTTTCAAATTTATATACATATGTCTTCTGGTAGCGTTTGAAGTCTTTGTTGTTGCCCCGCATTGCAATATCTGGAAATACATGCATAAGGTCAGCAAGGTCATACGCAAGATCATATTCTCCTACTTCTAAACTATTTTTCATCGCATGTAATCCTGCACAAATAAATGAATCTGTCTGCGGCAATACTTCTTTGCATGGCTTTTTTATAGCTTGATCTGTGTCACAGTACAATTGATCGCCCCACCATTTTGGCATAAGTTCTGCTATCTGTTCCCACAATATATTCTTACATGAAAATCCTGTTAATAAAAGTATCAGGATTTCATGATTTCTTTCATTTCTAATATCAAATCGCATCCATATCATAAGCCATTGCAAATTATGTAAAAAAATTTCCATACTAATCCCTCATGCCGCCTTTGGCGGCTCATTTTCTTTATACAAAGTTGTACATTCTTCTCTTTAAAACCATGTTCAAAAAACTCCGGCGGCGCCTTACAAGCGCGACCGGAGTCTCATTATAGTGCCCACTTATTCATACTTAAGCCTTTGCCCAAATTTGCCAACTGAAAAATCTTTATTATACTTTCTTCTTAGACCGCGAATTTGGGCCTTTGCCCAAATTTGCCAACTGAAAAATCTTTGATTTTTCAGTTTAATCCCTATATTTTCTTCTCAGACCGCGAATTTGAGCTTCGCTCAAATTTGCCAACTGAAAAATCTTCGATTTTTCAGTTTAATCCCTATATTTTCTTCTCAGACCGCGAATTTGAGCTTCGCTCAAATTTGCCAACTGAAAAATCTTTATTATACTTTCTTTTGAAACCGTGAATTTAGGCCCCTGCCCAAATTTGCCAACTGAAAAATCTTTGATTTTTCAGTTTAATCTCTTCATCAGTTCTTCTCTTGCATCCTCATATCCTGGTTTTCCAAGCAGGGCAAACATATTTTTCTTGTAGCTTTCTACCCCTGGCTGATTAAATGGATTAACGCCGAGCAAATATCCGCTCAGTCCGCATGCAAACTCAAAGAAATAGAACAATTCTCCCAAGTAAAACTCATTTACCTCAGGTACTTTAACCATCAGATTTGGAACCTGGCCATCTGTGTGTGCAAGTATTGTACCATTCATTGCGCTCTTATTTACAAAATCAACAGACTTTCCTGCAAGATAATTTAATCCGTCAAGGTCAACAGGCTCTGTGCCGATCGTAATTTCCTCTCTAGATTTCTCAATGTCAAGGACTGTCTCAAACATGATTCGCGCACCATCCTGGATAAACTGTCCCATAGAATGTAAATCCGTCGTCAAGTCAACACTTGCAGGGAACAATCCCTTTTGATCTTTGCCCTCAGACTCTCCATAGAGCTGTTTCCACCACTCTGATACATAATGTGCACTCGGCTCATAGTTGCACAAAATCTCTACTTGTTTGCCCTTGCGCAACAAAATATTGCGAACAGCAGCGTACTTCATAGCGTCATTTTCCTCAAAAGGCAGCTCTAATGCACTCTTTCGCCCGCTCGCAGCGCCTTCCATTAACTTGTCAATATCAGCACCACTTACCGCAATAGGAAGCAAACCTACTGCTGTAAGTACAGAGAAGCGTCCGCCCACATCATCAGGCACTACAAATGTTTCGTACCCTTCTTCTGTAGCAAGATTTTTAAGTGATCCCTTCGCCTTGTCTGTCGTAGCATAAATTCTCTTCGCAGCGCCCTCTTTGCCGTATTTGTTTTCCATCATTTCCTTAAATACACGAAAAGCAATAGCAGGCTCTGTTGTTGTTCCAGATTTGCTAATCATATTGACAGAAAAATCTCTATCTCCAATTACATCGATCAAATGTTTAATATACGTAGAACTAATAGAATTTCCCACAAAATAAATCTCTGGAGTCTTGCGAATATTCTTGTCCACCATATTGTAGAAACTATGACGCAAAAACTCAATTGCTGCGCGCGCTCCGAGATAGGAACCTCCAATTCCAATCACTAACAATACGTCACTGTCGCTTTGGATTTTCTTAGCCGCCTCTTTAATCCTTGCAAATTCTTCCTTGTCATAGTCAACTGGCAAGTCAATCCAACCTAAAAAATCGTTGCCTGCTCCCGTTTTACTCACAAGTACATCCTTTGCGTCAAGCGTCAGCTTCTTCATGTACTCAACCTCATGCTCGCTGACAAATTGTGCTGCTTTTGAATACTCAAATGTTACCTTGCTCATTTGTTCTCTCCTTTACCAAAAATATCAATTTGTTTCCCTCTAAATACAAGTCATTGTGCAAAAACTGACCTGTACAGTTATTTATATCTTAACAAAATTTTCCATATAAATCAATTGCTTGTCAATAAAAAGATTGATTAATCAATACGCCTTATTTCCAATAATTGAGCGCAATAACTCCTCTAACTCATGCGCCTCCTCCTGTGAAAAAACGGGAACTTTCTTTTTAGTATTCTCTTGTGAATCTTCTGTGGAAACCGTCTCTTCAGGAATTTTGTCTTCTGGCCTTCCACGCTTTTGTGCTTTGCTGCTGCGCTCCTGCGCAAGCTCCCACAACAATTTTTCCTTCTCAATCATTCCATGTTCAAGTCGTTGTGCCACTGTGTTTTCTAGATAATCTGTCAGATTAGTCTTTAACATCTTTCTGCGATTTGGCATATCTACAATAGACATCACGCTCAAATACAGATAGATTCCAAAAAGACTAATGATGTAAAAGGGTAAGAGATCCACAAACTTTCTTCCTTCCACAATACCTTTACACACGCCAAAACCTGCCACAAATACACCCGCAAGCATCAGTTGTCCAGACAAATGCTTCATAAAACTGATACTCATCCCCATGATTCGTATACGATTGATAAATTTGTCTACAAACACAGGAATATTTGATACGCCTCCATTGAGTTTATAGCAGTTTACAAAACGTTCCTTACATTGACCCAATAACTTACTCTCCACTCCAGACAACGTATCTGCGGCCTGTATCAATCTCTGATAAATGACTCCGATAGCTACCTGGTACAGGATTCCTATTGCCATAAATACCAGTGTCAGTATCATAATAAATGAGTGGTCAAAATAATTCATCATATCCTTTGCCATACTTCCATCTCCTCTTTTCATCATAATGGCGCCCGCGTTGCAGACATGTCCGTTTTTTATAAGTATAATCATTTATTTTACCTGCTACAAGACGTTTGGAGGCAGAATCGTTCGACAAATTCATACAAAACGTTCCTTATATTGCTTATTTTTATCTTTTGTGACAGCATATCTATTCATTCATCAAGTTTTAGCTTGTACACAAGATTTACAATGTGCAAACACATGTTTGTTTTGTCAAGCACATACCATCATCCATTTATATTATAGGATGTACTTTTAGCACCCATTCTTCTTTCTGATCTTTTTTGTATAGTTATATGTACCATCAGCCTTGTGTGCCGCATAACAGCATATTTCCTCTGCATAGGGCTGCACATAAAAAACATCTGCAAAGGAAGCTCTCCTTCACAGATGCCACATAAACTAATCCAACTATATATTCTTAGATATCTGCACCTTGCTCTTTCAAAAAGTCAATGATATCACCAATTGTCTTCACGCGACTTTCCAGATCCTCATAAGGAACCTCAATACCATATTCATCCTCAAATGCCATAACCAATTCTGCCAAATCAACAGAGTCTGCACCGAGATCATCCTTCAATGATAAGTCTTCTGTTAGTTCCATTCCTGATACATTCAACTGTTCTTCAATGATTTCCAACACTCTTTCCATTCAAAATCTCTCCTTTGATTCATAAAATATTTTACAGCAATCCCATGCCGCAACACCGAAATAATCCTAAATAGGATATCAACTAGAGAAAGTATAGTATCCTGACATATATTTGTCAACTTCTTTTCTGGATATTCCTGCTATGTAAACTATAACAAGTCTTACATAGTGGTCACTTTTGTGTATCCAAGAGATATTGATATATTTCCCGTTTTGATACGCCCCTATCCTTTGCCACCTTTTTCATGGCTTCTTTTCGATCTATTCCCTGTATCTCATAAAGCTCTACATGCTCTTTTATAGAAAGTTGTCTCCAATCTTCTTCCTGTTCTTTGCGAAATGCTGCCAGGCTCTTTCCTTCCACCACAAGAACATATTCCCCACGTGGTTTTTCTTGCTCAAACAATGTACATGCATCCAACAACGTTGTCGGTTGTACTTCCTCAAATCTCTTGGTCAGTTCTCTACACAATGTCAATTTTCGATTTCCCAGCGTTTCAAACAATTGTTCTAATGTTCTTGTCAGATGATGTGGCGCCTCATACAAAATAATTGTTCGCGATTCTTTTTTTAAATCCTCAAGAATTTCCAAACGCTCTTTTTTATCTGCTGGCAAAAATCCCTCAAAACAAAATCTTCTAGTGCTCAGTCCCGATAAGGTCAATGCTGTAATGCAGGCGGCTGCCCCTGGCAAGGATGTCACCACAATCCCAGACTCATAGCACATCTTGACCAAAACTTCTCCTGGATCAGAGATTGCTGGTGTACCCGCATCTGTGATTAACGCTATATTTTTTCCCTCGTTTAGCTGGGATACTAAGTATGCTGCCTTCTCTACTTTATTGTATTCATGATAACTTGTCATAGGTGTGTGGATATCAAAATAGTTTAACAGTTTGATGCTGTTGCGCGTGTCCTCTGCTGCAATCAAATCCACGCTATTAAGCGTCTCAACAACACGCGGTGTCATATCTTGTAAATTCCCTATTGGTGTCGCACACAAAAATAATTTTCCTGCCATCCTTCCTCCGTCTGGCGCTCTTTTTATACTTTTAATCCCTCCACCAGACTGTACATGCCTGCTTTGGTCTTCTCTCTGCTTCCTTCTGCGCCGCTTCTTCCTCTGCAATGCGCTGTGCCTCAGCTTCTTTCTCTTCTTCCCACACCGTGCGCTCTGCTTTTGCCTCCTCGTCTGTCAAAAGCCATTCTGCCTGATATTTCATCGACGCATTCCACAGAATCCATTCTTCATATCCTGCATCAAAAGCTCCATGCATTTGCGCCCTAATCTGTTCTGATCCATATTCAATATGGCCATTGACCCATGTTGCTGTAAATGCCTGAATCCACACGCGATTTTTTGCATAACTTTCTTGTGGCAAGACAGACAACTGTTCAGAAGCCGCCTCCATCGCTGCTCTTACAATTTCATAGGGCTGTGTATCTGGTATGGAAATCCCATACACACCATTTCCATAATGAGAAGGATAAACCATTGGGCAAATGTAATCGAGATGAGATGCCATCTGCACATAGTCCTGCCCTACAATCTCGCGATCTATTTGACTGTCAATAATTGTGCCATATACATCTGCGGATACATATACTCCAAGAGGCGACAACTGACTATAGGCGTACTCTGTAAACTCTGTAATAATCTGTGTTCTACTCTTACTCTCTGCATCTACACCAAAATCCAGATCATCTGACGCTAAATCTGTAGAAAAACGGATATAATCAAACTGGATCTCATCAAACCCCACTGCCGCTGCTTGCGTCGCCACTTCTATCAAATACTCCCATACTTCATGGCTATAAGGATTCACCCATGCAAGCCCTTTCTTGTCATAAAAAATATCCCCTTCTTTTGTTTTGACGGCCAGATGAGGACACTGCTCTGCAAGATACGGATCTTTAAAAGCGACTATTCTTGCAATCAGATAAATTCCTTTCTCCTTACAAGTTGCAACTAGTCCTTCAATATCGCGAATATAATTGATTCCTGCCCCGATACGCACTACTGTATCAGACTGCATCTTGTATGTAACATACCCTTCGTCATTTTTAATGTCGATCACAATGGTATTTAGTTCTGTGTTCTCAACTAACTCAATTAGCTCGTCCATCCGCTCTATGCCAGCGACTGGCCCGCTCACATATATCCCCTTTACTTTGACTGGCTCAGGTTTTTGAACACTGTCAGAAACTTCTGTACTCTGTGTCTCCTGTGATGTTTGTATCTCTGTCTGTACTTCTTCTGATTGCAGGACATCTTGTTCTTGTTTTAGTGCCTCTATCTTTTGTCCACATCCACCTATACAGACAATACTACACAAAACTGCCATAATCAAAATAAACTGTTTTATATTTTTTTCTCTAATATCCATACACTTCATATATTTCGTCCGTATATTTGTTTGGTTCTTTGTATACAATCAATGGCTTCTCTACAGTCATGCGCGGTTTGCCTCCTCTACAGCCCTCAATCAAAACCATATTAGGCTCTTTGTCCACATAGGGATACACTAGTTGCATGCGTTTTGGCTCGATCTTGTAAGAAGTCATCACTGTAATGATCTCTGCTAATCGAAAGGGTCTGTGTACCATAAAGAAGTTTCCGCCTGGTTTTAACAACTTCGCCGCATTGCAGACGACATCTTCAAGTGTACACAAGATCTCGTGTCGCGCAATTGCCTTTGGCATGTTTGGATTTGTCAATCCATGTTTTCCAATCATATAGGGCGGATTACATGTAATCACATCAAAGGAAGCTGCTGGAAACAACGTACTTGCCTCCTTGAGATCCCCCAGTATAATATCTATCTTGTGTTCCAATCCATTGAGCTGTACACTGCGCCTTGCCATATCTACACTCTCTGCTTGAATCTCTAGTGCACTCAAATGTGAAGCCTTTGTCTTAGCCTCCAGCAAAATTGGAATAATCCCTGTACCTGTACCCATGTCTAACACAGTATCTCCTGGCTTGACATGTACAAAACCACTTAACAAAACCGCGTCCATCCCAAAGCAAAAACGCCCTGGATTTTGAATAATCCGATAACCGTTGCGCTGCAATTCATCTATGCGCTCATTTTCCTTTAACTCTACTTGTGGCTCTATATTTTTCATGCCGATATTACTGTCTAATTGTCCTCCAGTTTTGATTTGCCATCCTGCGCTTCCTGTTTCTCCAACTTTTCTAATTCCTTGAGTTCCTTGAGCTCTTCGTCGCTCATTCCCTCACGGCGATCCTTTTTATGGCGTCTCTTAAATCGAAGCTGCTCTACCTTATATTCGCGGATCTCCTTCTCATCTTCCACTTCCACAATCACTTTCACTAGCTGGCGAAGTACATTCACACTATGAACCTCACCTTTTAAGCCATCATCTGCTGTGACAAAATCACCCACATTGGGAAGTTTTCGATTTAGATACTCATATGTTTCCTCCTCATGCTTTAGACAACACATAAGACGACCACACACCCCAGAAATCTTAGTGGGATTTAAAGATAGATTTTGTTCCTTTGCCATCTTAATAGAGACTGGTACAAACTCCGACAAATGAGAGTGACAGCACAATGTCCTTCCACAGATACCAATCCCGCCGAGAATCTTAGTCTCATCACGCACTCCAATCTGGCGCAGTTCAATCCTTGTCTTAAATACAGAAGCTAAATCCTTTACTAACTCTCTAAAGTCAATGCGTCCGTCCGCAGTAAAATAAAAGAGTACTTTGTTATTGTCGAACGTGTATTCTGCATCAATTAATTTCATCTCAAGCTTATGCTTTTTTATCTTCTCAAGACAAATCTTAAATGCTTCCTTTTCTTTTAGTCTGTTGGCCGCCTCCTGCTCATGATCCCGACTTGTCGCAACTCGAAGTACAGGCTTTAGCGGCTGTACAATTTTTTCCTCACTAACTTCTCTGGGTTCTCCTACCACGGTTCCATACTCGATACCACGTGCAGTTTCCACAATCACATGATCGCCGCGCTTAATCTGAAATGCTAACGGATCAAAAAAATAAATTTTTCCCGCGGTGCGAAATCTCACTCCAATTACCTTTACCATATCTTCCTCATTTCTACGTTATTTACTATCAAAGTCTTCAAATCCTTGCTGTAGGTCTGCGCACGTGCTGCGCTGACCGTATGACGCCAAAATGCCTGCTTTTGGCATTTTGTGTGATTCATAGTAAACCCCTTTCATTCATAGTGGTGTCTGATGACAGACATGGGGGTTTACTATCAAAATAAAAGTCCCTTAACTGTCTTTTTACACAACATCTTTCCACCAAGTCTTTATAGGTGAAAGCGACATTCTTATTGATTTGATTCCAAACTGAAATTCCCACTTTATTTTCTGCCACAATCGCATCCCCCTTGTGTGACTCTTCTTATAATGGTGGTAGCGAATATTATATGGAATAAGCCATCCTAACATTCCGATACTAAAAACCCCAATACACAGATCAAAAAAATCATAAATTGAATGTGTTGCGCGAATATACAAATAATCCAATGTATAAATTCCTAATAAATGCGTTGGAAGCCTTCCCACTACCACTGCACAACCAAAATCAATAAAATAGCTCCAAAATCTTTTTAAACCAAAAAATATATTATAATACTCCACTAATCGATAAAATAAATACATCACAGGCAACATAATAACACATTCTGCAATCAACAGCCCTTGCCTATACCCTATCTTTAATTTTGCATGAAACATACTGCCATCTTTATTATATTCGGGTACAAAAGCAATGGATTCACCTCTTACAAAAGACTGCTCAATCCTATGAGGAAACACCAGATGAATAAGAGCAACGATACTATAACCAATCACAACGAGGCAGATTATGACAATCAAGTGACGCTTTATATACTGATATAGATTCATATTTATACTCCTTACATGCCTTAGCACATATATCAATCGTTTTAAAAAAACATTTTCAAACGATTCTTTTGATTTACTTTTTTGTTGTTACAAATCCAAATATTTGTTTGTCATTTGCTTCGTTTGTACAATTTATTGTGCTTTCATATCCATCAATAGCAATTCCATTGTCAGCCCTAAATTGACGTTTGAACGTATCCTGTTTCGCGCCTGCTCAATAGAATGAATGATTCTCTCAAGCCCTTCATAGCTGTAATACTTTGCTGCACTGGCAATCTCTGGCTCCTCCTCCTGAAAAAGCAAGTTCTTTTTGCCATCATACTGGCTACTTGCCTTATATAATAGCACATCTCGATACCATAGAAAACACAAATCCAGGTAATCATCTGTGTCAAGTTTTTCCTCTGCGATCTGCTTTGCCTGCGCTGCCATCTGATTGATTTCCATGTCGGAAATTCCCTTTAATACCCCTAACACTGTGGATTTCATGCGATCAAATTTTTCGTTCGCCGCCAACTCCATCGCACGCCCTACATTTCCACGTGAAAAAGAAGCACAGACAGATGCTCTATAATCGGGTATCTGTACCTTTTTCATCAGATACTCCTTAATCTTATTTTCTGATACAGGCCGTGTATGTAGAGTCACACACCGACTCACAATTGTAGGCAACATAGCCTCTATATTTGTGACAAGCAGCAAAATCACCGCATATTCTGGTGGTTCCTCCAACGTCTTTAACAACGCATTTTGGGCCTGTACATTCATCTTTTCTGCCTCGTCAATAATATACACTTTATAGATCCCACTATACGGCTTTATCGCAATATCTTCATTTACCTGATAGCGAATCTCATTCACAGAAATGATATTGGGCTTTTCATGCTCTATATAAATAATATCAGGATGATTGCCATGTATCGCCTGTTTACAAGAACGACACTGATTACAGGGTTTTATTTGAACACTTGTTTCATCTTCCTGATTATCTACATTCAACTCTAACCCTAAGTCAAACAGTGATGTCTGTTGCTGTATATGCTGGAGGCCACACTCACACTGTAGAGCCCGCGCAAAAAGCTCTGCAATCATACGCTTTCCTGACAATTTTTCTCCTTGTATCAGATAAGCATGCGATATTTTATTGTATTGAAGGACATTTTGAAGATTGTCTGTGAGCAATTCTTGTCCTACTACATCATTCCATGTTGTGCCATCCATTCTACTCTCCTATACCACTTTTAGCGGCTCAATATAGAAATGAAAAACGCCGCCTTTGCGGGCTTTTCAATTAAACTGACAATACAAATCACGTAAAAATATCCAAAAGAAGACCGCGTATCTCATCTACTTTTGCAAGAATGGTGATCTTGTCACATTCATCTTTGACCAATTCCTGGGCTAACTCGTCTAATTTTTCATCTACTAGGCGAATGATACCGTATACTCTGTGACGTCCGCGTCTATCCAAAAAATTTTCACGCGAAAATTTGTGAGAACGATTTACTACCTCGTTCATAAATTCCTTAATTAAGGTACGGTATTTTCTCATATCACGTACATCCATACGCTTTACTAACTTGTCACCTTGCATCACAATCTCTTCCATCATCAGATTCAACCGCTCTGCAAGTCCCGCTTCCTCAATATTGCTGGCCAGCATAAACTTAAACGAATCGTCTGTCTGCTGTGTCATTTGCCTCTCTTGTATGGGCTGCGTCGCCTGTATATCATTTACTTTAAAGTCCATTCATGTTCCTCCCCTTATCAGCCTATCTGAGCATATTATACCCCATTCTCTACTTGCTCTTGCCCAGAATATCCTTCTTTAAATATAGCCTATTTATACTTTATCTGCAAGGAAAATTTGTCTGCGCAATCTTTTCTGTTTTATGGTATACTATAAAGGGAGAGGATACGATCAATCTATTCACATGGCAAATTGTATTTGCAATAATGAGATTAGTGTGAAATATAAAATTTCACCCATCATGATTGGAGTACATGCTAAAGCATGTAGATGGGAGTTCGTGTGAAATATAAAATTTCACCCATCATGATTGGAGTACATGCTAAAGCATGTAG
>CAJUHQ010000041.1:25766-25882 GCA_910586095.1 uncultured Lachnospiraceae bacterium
ATGGGAGTTCGTGTGAAATCAAAGATTAGTTTCAAGATAAAATTAGATATCGGGGCACACAAAAAGCAGGTGATGGGAATCGAACCCACGTATCCAGCTTGGAAGGCTGGTGTTCT
>CAJUHQ010000042.1 GCA_910586095.1 uncultured Lachnospiraceae bacterium
GCATTTTGGCGCCATACAGTCAGCGCAGCACGTGCGCAGACCTACAGCAAGGATTTGAAGATTTTCATAGTACAATTTACTTGATTCATGATAGTGCTTACATGAGTTCTTCACAATACTCTGTCATGCTATTAACATCACCGTGAACAAGGTTGTTCACATGGCAAATTAAATTTATTTGTCTATGTTTGTAAGGAAGCACAAATTTTATTTGTTATCTACCTTAACGGAAGGAACATTCTTATGACAATTTATGATGTTTCCGAGAAAGCCGGCGTATCTATAGCAACTGTATCCCGTGTGCTCAATGGCTCTGATAATGTCAGCGCTCAGACACGTCAAAAAGTATTGGCAGTCATAAAGGAATGGGATTACACTCCCAACGCATTTGCAAGAGGTCTCGGCTTAAACTCGATGAATACAATTGGTATTCTCTGTGCAGACTCTTCTGACTTATATCTTGCCAATGCAGTATACCATATCGAGCAGGAATTGAGGGAAAACACCTACAACTGTATCTTATGTTGTACTGGCTATAAATTGGAAGACAAACGCAAATACTTGAATCTACTAGTTACAAAAAAGGTAGACAGTGTGATTCTTGTCGGATCAAACTTTGTGGTTGACAAGGATTCCGATAATGATTATATACGCGAAGCAGCAAGGGAAGTTCCTATTCTTTTGCTAAATGCTGATTTTGACTGCGAAAATGTATACTGTAGTATGTGTGATGATTTCAAGTCAACCATGCAAGCTACTACTTATATTCTCGACACAGGCATAGAAGACATCCTTTATTTTTATAACGCAAAATCATATTCTGCCTTGAGAAAGTTGGCTGGCTATCAAAGTGCCCTCACGCAGAGGGGGCTGCCTTTACGGATGAACTACATGCAATATTTCCCAGGTAACCACGCCAATCTGTCCGCTATTGCCGATTTTTTGTCAGATTTAGACAGCAGTATCAAATATAGGGCTGTTGTTGCGGCTGATGATAATCTCGCTATTGGTGCAATCAAATTCGCTCATAAAAAAGGACTTTGTGTTCCTGAGGATTTATCTGTCATCGGCTACAACAATTCGATTCTAAGTACTTGCTGTGAGCCAGAGCTTACCAGTGTAGACAACCGCCTCGAAACATTGTGTCATCACATTGTCAAAACATTGATTGGCATTTTAAACAACAAGGAAATGCCACAAAAGGTAATCTTTTCAGGTGAACTCATCAAAAGAGGAACCACACTATAAATAAACTTTTTTCTTGCAATTTCAATTAATTGTACACAAGTATAATCAACCAACATTTTAATATCAAGATCTATTGTGCACCTTAAACTGTGCATCCAAATAAAAATTTTTACAACATTACTCACGCTCCAAAAGACTTTAAGAGCTTATTAAACTATTTAGGAGGTAACATCATGAAAACTTTTATGGATCAGGATTTTCTACTTCAGACAGAGACAGCGAGCACTCTTTTCCACAATT
Source organism: uncultured Lachnospiraceae bacterium (assembly GCA_910586095.1). Lineage (GTDB taxonomy): Bacteria > Bacillota > Clostridia > Lachnospirales > Lachnospiraceae > COE1. The sequence goes on from CAJUHQ010000042.1 coordinate 1,489, forward strand.
ACGCCGAAAAAACGCCCGTTCTCGACTATCACTGCCACATCAATCCAGCAGAAATTGCAACCGACCGCAAATTTGACAATATTACTCAAGTATGGCTTGGCGGCGACCATTACAAATGGCGCTTTATGCGTTCTTGTGGCGTCGATGAAAAATTTATTACTGGAGATGCTTCAGACAAAGAAAAATTCTTTCAGTGGGCAACATGTGTGGGAAAGGCTATTGGAAATCCTCTCTATCACTGGACTCACCTCGAATTACAGCGCTACTTTGGTTATACAGGCGTCCTAAATAAGAACACAGCAGAGGAAGTATGGAATCTGTGCAACGAGAAGTTAAAAGATGCCAACATGAGTGTGCGTGGACTAATCAAGAGTTCTAATGTATCCTTAATCTGCACTACAGATGATCCTATCGATTCTCTTGAATACCATCAACAAATTGCCAACGATCCCACTTTTGATGTACAAGTGCTTCCTGCATGGCGTCCAGATAAAGCCATGAATATCGAAAAACCAGATTATTTTGAGTACCTAGCTAAGCTTTCTGCGGTAAGTGGTATCACAGTTGATAGCTTTGCTAGTTTAAAAGATGCCCTGCTAAACAGACTTGAATTCTTTGCGTCAAGGGGCTGTTCTGTATCCGATCACGCACTAGAATATGTTATGTATCAGCCTGCCACAGACGAAGAAATCGAGGCAATCTTTGCAAAGAGAAAAAATGGCTCTGCTATTACAAGACAGGAAGAACTTCAGTTTAAAACTGCATTTATGATATTTGTTGGCAAACAATACCATCGATTAAATTGGGTTATGCAGCTTCATTACGGATGTAAACGTGACAACAATACACTTCGCTATAAACAATTAGGCCCCGATACAGGTTATGACTGCATTAATAATTATGCGCCATCTGCTGAACTTGCTGACTTCTTAAACGCATTAATCTGTACAGATGAACTTCCAAAAACGATTATTTATAGCCTAAATCCCAATGACAATCAAGCAATTGGTACTATTCTTGGCTGTTTCCAGGATTCTACTGCCTGTGCTAAAATCCAGCAGGGAAGCGCATGGTGGTTCAATGACCATAAAACTGGCATGCAAGATCAAATGATCTCATTAGCTAATCTAGGCAATCTTTCTGGATTTGTGGGAATGCTCACCGATTCTAGAAGTTTTCTTTCCTATACCAGACATGAGTATTTCCGTCGAATTTTATGTAATTTGATTGGAAATTGGGTAGAAAACGGCGAATTCCCAGCAGATATGGACATACTAGAAGAGATTGTAAAGGGTATTTCTTACAACAATGCTGTCAATTATTTTGGATTTGATTTAAAGACAGTATAACTTGCAATTGCTCAAATCATTTTATAAGAAAGTGATATATTGTGCAGATACCAAAATAAAAGAACGACAATTTTGTCGTTCTTTTATTTTGGTTACAATATCATTGCCATTTATGTATAACTACCACTATTTTAAGATTTTCAATTGCGGATAATATTCTAGTTCCGCTTTTCCTATAATCTCTTGCATGTCTACAAACTTATTCTTCCAGTATCTCGAATCCCATGAGTTATTGCGATTATCCCCCATCATAAAATAACAGTTTTCGGGGATGACAAATGGTCCAAAATTTTCATCAAATTCATTTTCTGTAAAATCTTTGATCTGTGTTCCATCAATATAAATTTTGCTGTCTATCCCTTCTATCGTTTCTCCAGGTAATCCCACTATTCGTTTCAAATACAAGGTCTGTCCATCATCTGGATAATAAAATGCAACAATATCACCTCTTTGCGGATTTCCATACAAATAAGCTAGACGGTTGATAATAATTCTACTCCCTGTCATTACAGTTCCCTCCATCGATCCTGTTGGAACCTTTGCACTTGCAACGACTGTATTCTTTATAAAAAATGCTAATAATAATCCAAACAATATCACTTTAGACCAACTATAGATCTCTTTGAGAACTCTTTTTGTTTTCATCTCTATACTCCTTCTTGCCCTCAATACAAAAAGTCGGCAACCTACGCAACTCAATCAAAAAACGTACTACTACTTTGACACGCTATAAATAAAGCTCTATATTCACAAATTCATCATACAATAGGATACTTTAAAATGCAAATAAATTTTTTATGGATTCATAACAGTTCATCTATCTTGATTCTTCCTTACTATACTTCATCTTTATTAAAATGAAAGTTTGATTAAAAATTTAGTAATGCAACTTCTGTTTTCTATGCAAATTGGGTCAGATATCCAACTTCGGGGCTGTTGGCAACATAGACGATTTAAAAATGACATGAAGGATTAATATAAAAAAGTCTGCACAGCAGACTTTTTTTACACAGTAGATTTGAGATGTCACAAAGCAACAATATAAAAATTGCTTTATATATTCTCAATTTGCCAATCTACTGGCTCTATTCCATTACTCTCTAAAAACGCATTGGCCTGGCTAAAGTGCTTGCATCCAAAGAAGCCATTGTTAGCGGAAAGTGGACTTGGATGTGCTGCTTTTAGAATCAAATGTTTAGGATTTGTGAGCATAGATGCCTTTTTCTGTGCTGGTTTTCCCCACAGTAAATATACAATCGGTCTATCCTGCGCATTGACTGCCTGAATCACAGCATCTGTAAACTGTTCCCATCCATGACCCTGATGCGAATTGGGTTGATGTGCACGCACTGTCAAAACAGTATTGAGCAGGAGAACTCCCTGATCTGCCCATTTTTTTAAATACCCATTATTCGGTATGTAACACCCTATATCATTATGTAGTTCTTTGTAAATATTTTGCAGTGATGGAGGTAGTTTGGGCTGGTTGGGTAACACTGAAAAACTAAGTCCATGTGCCTGATTAACATTGTGATATGGGTCTTGCCCTAATAAAAGTACCTTTACCTTGCTAAGCGGTGTAAAATGAAATGCATTGAAAATATCATCTGCGGGCGGAAATACAGTTGTACTACTATACTCCTCTTTTACAAACGCAAATAGTTCCTTGTAGTACGTTTTCTTGAACTCATCATTAATTGAATCCAACCAATCATTTGTTATCATTGCCATACTTTTTTTACCCCTTTCTTTTCCTCGATGTGCATCTAAAGTACTATGCCACTCATTTTCAATCAAATAAATGATACGCATACTTACTCTCATACTCATCCTGTACTATATATAAACCAGATACTGCACAAATCTTCCACTTACAAGCGCACAGAGATTCCTTTGTGATTAAGATACTTTTTAACCTCCGCAATCTCTAACTCCTTAAAGTGAAACAAAGATGCTGCTAGTGCCGCATCGGCTTTTCCCTCAGTAAAGGCATCATAAAAATGTTCTACTTTTCCTGCACCTCCTGATGCAATAACAGGTATTGATACATTTTCGGCAACGGTCCTTGTAAGCTCTAAATCATATCCATTTTTTGTTCCATCACAATCCATGCTTGTGAGAAGAATCTCTCCTGCTCCGAGCTCATTGGCCTTTATCGCCCACTCTACAGCATCAATACCCATATCTATACGACCACCGTTTTTATAGATATTCCAACCACTTTCATCTGCTCTGCGCTTTGCATCAATTGCCACAACAACACACTGGCTCCCAAATTTGTCTGCTGCCTCACGAATCAGATCTGGATTCATAATTGCTGCACTATTGACTGCCACCTTGTCAGCACCTTCTCGCAAAATTGCCTTGAAGTCCTCCACTGTGCGAATCCCTCCGCCTACAGTAAATGGAATAAACACCTTTTTAGCAACTCTACGCACCATCTCAACCTTTGTTGCTCGATTATCTGACGAAGCAGTAATATCTAAAAAGACTAGCTCATCTGCTCCTGCTTTGTCGTAGGCCTCTGCCACCGAAACAGGATCACCCGCATCAATAAGATTTACAAAATTTATACCCTTTACCACACGCCCGTTATTTACATCCAAACATGGAATAATCCTTTTTGTAATCATACTCCCCCCATGTCGCAGCTTTGCTGCGACTCCAATCCTCGGTGTGAAAAAAGTCTGCTATGCAGACTTTTTTCACAATGTGAGACTTAGAGTTTCTCTACAAACAGCCTTTGCTGTGAACAGAAACTGCCACAGGCAGTTAGAAACTCTTCTCACATTAATTTTTTATCCTCAAGAGGCTAAACTGCTATAAAATTCCTCAATATCTGAAGCCCAACTTCTGAACTTTTTTCTGGATGAAACTGGCATGCAAATACATTTCCACACTCCACAGAAGCATGAATATATGTCGCATACTCTGTCGTGGCAGTAACAATAGTTTCTTCCTTTGCCTGCAAGTAATAAGAATGAACAAAATATACATATGCATCCTCGTGGATACCCGCAAATAGTCGGCCCTGATGCGGAAATTGTAATGTGTTCCAACCAATCTGAGGAACCTTTACCCCACGATCTTTCGGTATCTCAACAATTTTTCCTTTTAAGATTCCAAGCCCCTCCACACCAGGCGACTCCTCACTCGATTCAAAGAGAAGTTGAAGTCCTAAACAAATCCCAAGAAACGGTGTGTTTTTTGCCACAATTTCCTTAATTGTCTCCACAAGGCCATATTCCCTAAGCCTTGCCATCGCATCACCAAATGCCCCAACACCTGGAAAAATCACCTTATCGGCATGCAACAATACCTCTTTGTCCCGTGTGACAACAGACGGTTCATTTAGAAACAACAGTGCCTTTTCTACACTTTTTACATTTCCAGCATCATAATCAATAACAGCTATCATATGTATCCTGCCTTTCTAAACAAATTTACTGATTGTCTATAATATCACTCAAGGCTATGGTATAAGATAGAGGATCTTCATTTGCAATCAACTCTCTTGCTGCTGCTTCATCCAAACCATATTTAACAGATAGTACATTGAGTATTTCTGTCTTAATGGCATCTACCTCTGCTTCCACTCCATACATTTGTGCATCAGCATTGATGTAATCATATGTCGTAATTCCCTGAAGCAATGCATCTAGCGCTTCTATTTCACGCCCCATCTTTAGATATGCCTGATATGAATCATATCTGCGTTGCATCTTTAAGATAACTTCACTCTTTGCCTGAATCAATCCATCTGATTCACTTGTATCTAAATTCATGCCATACGTCGCTTGATACACGGTCTTATAATCCTGACTAGAATATGCATTTCTAGCAGACTGCAAATATCCCTGAGCCGATAGAATGTTGGCCGAAAGAATAATCGCACCACCTACAGAAATTCCAAACACTGTCACCGCCGCTGTCTTTTTGGGTGAAACTCGTATCACGTTTTTTGGTGCTTCTGCCTCGCGCTTTGCTTTTTTGGCCGCCGCCTTTTTCGCTCTTTCTTCTTTCTTTTCCTTGCTCTTTTTCTGAGCTTCCTCTGCTTTTGCTTTCTTCTCTACTTCTTTAGCTTCTGCTTTTGCCTTCTTCTCTTCTGCTTTTGCAAGTTTCTCCTGTTCCTTTTTGGTCAGATTCTCTTGCTTTTTCGCCTTCTTTGCCTCTCGCTCCGCAGCAAGTTCTTCCTCTGTGGGTTCTGGCACTAAATCCTCTGTGAGCATATTAAAGAATTTTGCCAATTTCCCTGGCTTTTTGGCAACGAGTTCATCCTGCTCTTCTTCTGTTTCCTGTGTCTTCTTGCTTTTTTTCGGCTTCTCCTTCTTTTTCTTCTCGTTGCTTTTTACATGTTCTGTCGGTTGCGGCTCTGGATTTAAGGCAGATGCTGGAGGCACTGGCAATGGGACTCCATCATCCTCTTCTTCATCTAACAAATGTGAGTGCCCTGCATTGACTGATGCTGCCTCGTCATCTGCCATCTGATGCAATAAACTCATCATATCATCCTCGATGGGCTCATTGTTATCTGATTTTTTTAGCATATCATTGATCTCTGCAAGTTCTGCATCGTTGTCAAGCATACTTAAGACATCCTCGAGGCTGTCATCATCTTCATCCGGCAAAATATTCTCTGCGCTCATACCATCGAGCATCCCTAAATCATCCTCTATAGTAGCGCCTTGAATCGTATTGTTCTCGCTTTCCTCTTGCGTCTGAGCCTCTAATCCTAACTCATCCTCTTTCAATTCATTCGCCATCTGAAGCTCAGTTTCTGACTGGATTGCTTCTCCCAACTCCTCTATATTCATTTCATCTGGTATATCAGCCATTTCCATATCTCCCCTATCTTCTTTTGACATTGAATCTGTCATAGACTCTTTCAGAATATCCAACTCTTCCTGTTCCTGTTGTGTGAAGGTGTCTTCATTTTGGACGCCAACGTCTTTTGATATTTCTTCATCTAACATTTGTGTACTTTCAACTTGTAAGTCCTCATACTCTGCGGATAGGGGATCGCTCTCAAAGTTATCTTCCTCTTGTGCTGTTCTATCTATATCCTGGTCAGATACGGTGTCTAGTTGGTCTGCTAGACTCTGATCGATTTCTTGATTCAAATCTATTTCCAAATCATCTAATGTAGATTCGTTTGAGATCTCTGTGAAATGTTCTGCTTGTAACAATTCCTCAGGCAGTTGCGTATCTTCCAAATCAAATGAATCAAAATTCATATCAGGGAGCTCGAGATCTGCAATATTGGAAATTTCATCCAACTCAAGAACCTCATCAGGTATTAGTGTCTCCTCTGACACTAGCTCCATTTTGTCAGCCTCTACTGTATGAGTCAACGCATCACTCTCTATCGGTATAATAACCTCTTCTATATGTTCATTGTCAGATAATTCTTTTGTCTCTTTCTCCTCTAACATAGCTTCTTCATCTGTATCATCACTATGTACTTTTTTGGTGGACTCAACTTCTTTTGGCTCTGTCAAAGCTTTTAGCAAATTATCCAAGTAATTTTCTTCTTCACTCATGATAATCCCTCCGTCCTTTTATCATAATGTGCACCCATGCAAAAAATCAATTGCATTGACACCTATACTAATCCCCTTACTACTCAATTCCTCTGTCATTTGATACAACGTTTCATTTACTCTAAAAAAACTTGCCTTCTGATTGTAAAATGCAACTTTCTCAAAGGGCCATCTTATGATATTGGGCAGATTCATACCAACTCCAAGCTCAATAATACAAAGCTTTTTGTTCAATGTCATCTGCAACCACTTTGTATAATTCTTCCATTGAAGCTGATAACCTTCCTCTAGATAATTACTTTCACACAATATATTATTAAATGCCAAGGGTTTTCCACAATCGGGACATTTGGGAATATCCAACGAATCCAATCCTACTCCATCTAAAAGAGCTTGATTCACTAAATTGGTAAATTCTTCTGTTGGATACAACTTATTGTTGCATTTGGCGCTACACTGAAATCTCTCATAATTTCCACAAGGCTCCACAAGTCTATTTTCATCAAACCCCACTTTCTTAATGTTCTCATCAATACAAGTGGTAATAATAAAATAATCCTTATCATGGAGCATTTCATACAAATTTCGATAGGCCTCTAGTATTTTTCCCTCATTGTGCTTTGTAAGATACAATCGTTCCAAAAATTGTACAGTCCACCCAAGAGAGGGATCTATATCCACCTCCTCAAGCGCTGACATTAGCATCGGAAATTTTGCAATATCACGAAAGTTCTCGTTAAATTCCTCTCCCACTCCTACAAGAACCATCTGTGCATCTGCTATCTTTTCTAACAAAATAGTTTGTTTTTCTATTAATTCTGTCTTATCCATACTACCCCTTTAACTTATCAGAGCCGGGCATCTTCCCCGGCTCCTTCTTTCTATTTTGAAAGTAACTCATCAATTACCTTTACAAGATTTCCAATTTCAGGTTTTGATAACTGTGCATCTGCTCCCAGCTCCTCACCTTTTCTTCGCATTTCTTCATTTACAAGAGAGGAGAAAATAATGACAGGAATATTTTTGGTAGCTTCATCTGATTTTACTAACTTTGTCAATCGATGTCCATCCATAAGTGGCATCTCAATATCTGTAATCAAAAGCCTCACTTCATTTTCAAGCGTACCCGCATCTCTACATTTTACAATGTACTCCCATGCTTCCTCACCATTTTCTGCCTTAATAATATTGTCATAACCTGCTCTTTTAAGTGAATCCACAATCAACTTTCTTAAAAGGGAAGAATCCTCTGCAATGAGAACAGGACAATCTATATTCTCACGAACGCCCAACGCATCAATATCTGTTATTTTTAGCCCTGTTTCTGGATTAATGTCAGTGATAATCTTCTCAAAGTCAAGAATAATAATCAACTTGCCATTAATCTTAATAATTCCTGTTGAAATTCCATCCTCTGCTGATGTGACTGTAGCACCTGGTTTGATAATATCTACCCATGATACTCTATGTATACCAATTACCGAATCAACATGGAACGCAATGTCCAGCTTGTTAAAACTAGTAATAATAAACAGACCTCCTGGCTGCGACTGTCCTCTTTGCAGACAATTGCGCAGATCAATCGCTGTTATCATATCATCACGCGGCATAAAGATTCCTTCTACACTTGGGTGTGCATTTGGTACAGGTGTTACAGGTGAATAGGGGGTAATCTCCCTGATCTTTGCCACATTGATACCATAGGAATTTCCATCCACCACAAATTCCAGTACTTCCAATTCGTTTGTTCCGTTTTCTAAGAGAATCTTAGTCTCCATATTAAACCTCCATTCTGCCAGACAATTGAAAACTACTACCTGTATTTCCAACTGCTTTCTCATCACTATTTTTGTAGGAATACTCTATTTGCCGCCCTACAATTTATGTCACTCTTGACCAACTGTTCTGAGCACTTCTCTAGAGTTCATTATAACATAGAAAGAAATATAATTACAAATATTTTCAGAAGATTTTTCAGATTTTCACTAACAGCCCTAGCACTATTGAGCGAAGGACAATTTTACTATATTTCTACTCTACTTTAGTTTCGCTATGCACTTACCAGTATTGGAAGAAAGTTGCATAGTCAATGTCTCGATATCCGCTTGTGTGATCCCTTCTACTTCTGCCACAATCACCACATCTACAATGTCTCCGGCTGCAATAGTATCCATATAAAATATTAGCTCATTGGGAAGCATCGTGCTCAGCGCCCTTACAGAAATTGAATCATTTATAACAAATTCTGCCTTCAACCCATACTCAAACAGACTGCACGCAATGTCCTCTTCTGGTGAAGCCGAAAGATCAAAGTGCACCACTAACAGTTGTTTGTTTTGAGCTGCACTCACATTAAACCCTGTGCTTTCCTGTGGATATGTATCACACAACTCAAAAGACTGGTATCGCAGTATAACATCATCAATGCCCATCTCCGCTGCAAAATCTGTATCAGCCGATCCCACTAGAATCTCTACTTCCGGTAGCTGCTCCTCAGAAGAAGTCTCTGTTATTGTTTCTTCCTCCTCTGGCACCTCCTCGCTATTTTGTGTTGAGGATTCTTCTTCATTCTCTGACGACGGCTCCATTGCCGCCCTGGCTTCTGCTACCTCCTCTGCACTTGCAATCTTATAGTCATAATTGCGCGAATATTTAAGAAGTAACCCTGCCGCATATTCTGCAACCATTTCTGACTGTTCTGCTGTGAGATCTGGCATGGAATCCACACAGCCAGTCAGCAGCATTGCCGACATTGCCAAAACCCCCAAAACCTTCCCCGTTTTCAAAAGAACACCTCCATTTATTTGGTTTCAAGCTCAAACCAGAACTCTACTCCATTTGTATAATTGATTACACCATATTGCTGATTCATGGATTCTACAATCGCTTTGACAATGGATAATCCCACTCCACTGCCTCCATATTCCCGCGTCCTGGCCTTGTCTACCTTGTAGAACTTCTCCCAAATGTGTGGCAGAGATTCCACAGGGATTGGGTCTCCTGTGTTAAACACACGCACGCGCACTTTGCTGGTATTCTCCCCTTGAAACAGCATATAATTGATTTCTATTCTTTTTTCACCCGCCACGTGATTCATAGCATTGCTAAAAAAGTTCCGAATAACTTCCTCGGTCTGAAACTCATCTGCCCACACATAAATCGGATCGACTCTTTCATGTTTGATGTGAACACCATTCTGGTTGGTCAAAATCTCTGCGGACACCAAAAAATTTCTGACTAATGCCACAATATCAAAACGTTCCATCATAATCTTGCCATTGCCAAATTCAAGCTGATTGAGATCCAACAATTTTTTGACCATTGTATTCATTTTGCCTGACTCATCTATGATTACATCACAATAAAATTCTCTGCTCTCCGCATCATCATCAATACATTCTTTCAGACCTTCTGCATAACCTTGTATCAGCGCTATTGGCGTTTTTAGCTCATGAGAAACATTTGACAAAAATTCTGTGCGCATCTTGTCAATCTGTTCTTTTTTCTCGATATCTCTGCGCAGTTCATTGTTTGCTGTTTTTAATTTAGAGATGGTCCTCTCTAAAGTGCTAGAAAGCTCATTGATATGCTCACCTAGCAAATCAATCTCATTTTTGCCACGACTTTTATACTGCGTCTCAAAATTAAGTTCTATCATTTTTTCTGAGATCTGCTTTAATTCCATAATTGGCTTTGTCAGCCGCGTTGTTATAAACCAGATCAAACCTGCACTGATGACAGTAGCTGCCACTCCTACATATGCTAGAAACCGATTCGCAATTTTTACGCTATCTCGAATACTCTCAAGTGGAGATCGCAACAAAAATAAATCCCCATTGTCTAGAGCCCCCCACATTTCTAGATATTCTGTAGCAGTAACCTTATCCATTGCAGTCGCTAAATAATAAGTCTCTGCTTCCTCTAGATACTCTATATTTATATCAGGTCGAAAAAAATTGTCGTAGAGTCGGTGTATCTGTTTCTCAACATCCCACATACTAGATTTTATAGTGTTAGACTGCGCATCAATAATCAAAATACTGATATTGTACATATCACAGATCTTTCGCAGCTCCAAATCGAACGCCTCCGATGAAATATCACCGTTTGCCGCCACTTCATTGATCCGAAGATAGGCATCGCTTATGACATCCTTTTTATGTTGTATATAAAAATTTTCCAAAAAACGACTATTGATCGTCCAACACAGAACTATCGTTCCTATCATTATCGCAATAAATACAAACGCAATCTCCTGTTTTATGGAATGTTTCATCTTTTATGCCCCGTTGTCATATCCCTTAACAATCCCCTACGCCTCTTTCCCATGCTTATTCTATCAAATATCCCCTATTGTTTCAAGATATTCTGTATGAAACATACAACTTTTTATAACTATCAAACCATATATAAGTAATTATATATTTTATATAGAATTCTTTTCATTTTTTAGCACTATTCATAATTTATTTTATAAAAAAATCATATAAACCCACTATATCACTAAATTATATTCTGTATTATGAATAAAAATATACATTTTGACTCTTTCACAAATGACAGCCACTCTATTTTTTCCATATACTGTCAGCTTATATTTGTGTGATACATCACTGCTATCAAGAAAATTAAAGACAAAAAATGTATATTTGCTATATAGATAACCTCAAAACCACGTGACATTTTTTTCCAATCATAGTATACTTATATTATATATCTTGCTCATATCGTACTCTATATGAAACATGAGCATCTATAATAACATAAGGAGTTTTATTATGCATACTTTTCAACCTTTTCCAGTTAGCGAACTAGAATTTAATCCTTTTGAGGCCATTGGAAAGGACTGGGCTCTTGTATCAGCAGGTTCTAAACAAAAGGCTAACACGATGACAGTCAGTTGGGGCGGTGTCGGCGTGCTGTGGGGAAAGGATGTCGTTTTTTTATTTGTTCGCGACTCAAGATACACAAAAGAATTTATCGATGGCAATGACTTTTTTTCTGTCACATTTATGACTTCAGAGTACAAAGACGCTTTACAGTTTTGTGGTTCCCACTCGGGGCGCAATTGCGAAACAGATAAGGCCACTGAAGCTGGACTTACTTGGAATTACAAACATTCCATCCCTTTTATTGACGAGGGATCTCTAGTGTTTTTGTGTCAAAAATTATCGGCAATGCGAATCACTGAAGATACTTTTATCTCTCCTGACATTGCCAAATGGTACACAGACAAAGATATGCACACAATGTATGTTGGCGAGATCATTGATGTCTTAGCAAGATAACCATCAAATAGGAGGTAGTACAATCTACCTCCTATTTTAATGAGAGATATTCATTCTCATACTAATCCCCCATGCCGCCTTTGGCGGCTCAAATTTTACTGTGCCAATTTTTTAATCTGTGGAAATTTCTTTTGTACAATAAAATAAAGTACTGCTCCTATACAACTTCCAAAAAAATTTAAAATCAAATCATCTATGTCCACACTTCTTCCAATGAATAATTGGCAAGTCTCTATGCTTGCTGTCAACAAAAAAGACCATCCTACTACTCTCCATATCGTTTGATTTCTTTTCCACAGCAAAACCACTCCAAATCCCCACGGAAGAAACATCACAACATTTCCAACAATATTAATCAGAAATGTTTCCATTGTAAAACGCGTAAAAAACCTCTTAATCGTACAAAAAGGAACAACATTGATATTTTTTCCAGACACAATACGACTCTGTGCACGTTGCAGCATGTCCGACGGCGCCAAATAACTTCCATCCAATGTCAAGACTAAAAGTCCCGACATAAACAAGACAAACAGCGCAAGACAAATCTCGCGCACTTTAGTTACACAAAAGTTGTTGCAGGATTTGTCTTCAAAACGCTTCCACGGCCTGCGAACCACAAGCCAGATTGGCAAGGCTATAGCAATTACCGCTATAAATTTCAATCCAAGCTGTATCATCATATATCCCCTTTATCCAGCAACATTCATTTTCGTGAAATCTTCTGCAATCTTCGAATAAAAATTTACGCCTTATTGTATCACACTCTCACTTCTTTTTATACTATCACTTTGTAGCAGTCGCAAAACGAAACAAGGTGTGTATACAATGCATCACAAATTGCCCAAACAACCTAAAAAAGCCTGATTGAGTACCTTCCAATCTGCATTTCTGTCATCTGTTAATTTGGCCGCCTTCTCTCTGTAATACGCTAATTTCTGTTCGATATATGCATGTAACACTTCTATTCGTCTACCCTTTTCATGTTCTGCCATTTGCATCTTTGTGTGAATGAGATCCACCACAATTGGTTTGAGATTCTCTTCTAATACCTCTTCCATCAAAAGATCAAATCGAACAGGAGGCGCAGATGCCTTCTGTTCAATCCATTTGCATGCAAGAAGTGGACGAAGTACATAGAAATATTTCTTGTAGGATACCCATTCTTCTCCTAAATGCTCTAGATAATTTTTCTGTGCTGTTCCATAATAATGATACATTACCGACTTGCAGGAAAAATACAATTCCTGAAGCTTGCTAATCTCTGACCACTTTGGCGATTCATAATATACAATCGGCGAATTGGCCCACTCAAAAAAAGTAGCGTTGGACTTATGCAGATATTGCAATGTCCTGGACAAATCCCATCCATTGATATCAAACACCTCATTGAGCTCCCAATCTATGAAATCTTTCTTTGGCTGAAGCTCTAAATACTGCTTTGCTGGTCTGACATAGATAAATCGTACATCATAATCGCTGTCTGGAGAGGCAAATCCCCACGCTCTACTACCCGATTCAACGGCATAGAGCACCTCTACATTCTGCGTTTTCTCGATCTCTTTTAATTTGAGTTGCACTTGTGTGCTGATATCTACCTGCAACGTTTTTTCTGTCGTAATCTGTTTTTGCACATTCTTTCTCCTTTGCCTAACACTTGCACTCTCACTATTTTCTATCCAACTTCCGAAAATTGCTCTTTTCCGACAAAACAAAGTGGACATTCAAAATCTTGCGCAACATCCTCCCATTTCGTTCCTGGCTCAATACCGCCTTCTGGATATCCGATCTGTTCATCATAGATCCATCCACACACATCACATACATATTTCATACAAATCCTCCATTCTTTTCAACTCTAATACTTGTAGTGGCTCCAATCTTAGTAAAAGAGCCTTTATTTTACCTTATTATTTTTCCACTTTTCTATCATTACATTCCTTTAGAGTATTCTATTTACGAAAAATCATTCTTTCTTGTCTTATTCTTTTGTAGGTATCAACTGTTAGCAGATAACATCAACCTACTTAGGATTATACAGGAAACTTGACACTTGTCAGCAAATACACAAAAATATTTGCCGACATATGCACAAGCACAGGTGCTGCAAAACATCCCATATACTCATAACAAACGGCAATCAGTCCCCCCATTATACTGCCATAGACAAATTGTGGAAGATTGGCGTGAAACAGTCCAAACAAAAGAGACGAGAAAATCACTGCCTTTGCCACTCCATAAAACCGTTTGATTCGCCCATATAAAACCCCGCGAAATACCATTTCCTCCACCATCGGAGAGATCAATCCGTATAAAATAATCCCCATCCATAATGGCACAGAATACTGTATTGTCTCTACTGTTTCATATTTCTGAGACCCTAAAATCCCTCTGTTGTGTATAATCGTAGCAATCCATCCTATCAAAAAATTCAAGATACATGCGGCAATGGCCCCTAACACGATGCAACCTACTGCATGTAAAATACTCCATCTTTTTCTCTTTTCGTCTTCTGTTCCAACACAAATTTGATCGTTGCCAAAAAAGCCCTTTTTTAAAAAACGAAAAAATTGCCTGATGATTCCTTTATCAATATCAATCTCTCCAGAAATATTGACTTCTATTAAAAAGTCATTCAGTACAAAATATACTGCAATCATACTTGCCACACCATTTACTGCTGCACTTAGTTGTCTGGAATGTTGTTCTATCCACGTGGCAAGCCCAGTGATGGGAAGTGCTGGTACCAACAGTGCAAGAACCAGCATCGCAACCGTTTTGACCACCATATACACCACAAAAGGCTGAAGAATATATACCAGTTTTTGCATATGTGTTGTGCGCTTTAAGATAATTTTAGTCTGTCTCTTCTCTCTTGTCTGACTATCTTTATGCCTCTTTTCCATACCAACCTCCATGTCGCCTTTGGCGGCTCAAATAGAAATGAAAAACGCAGTCCTTTTGCTGCCTTAGAACTATTTTTCACACTAACTCCCATCTGCCCGCTTTCGCGGGCACTCCAATCAGGATGTGTGAAATTTTAATTTCACACTAACTCCCATCTGCCTGCTTTTGCAGGCGTACAAATCAGGATGTGTGAAATTTTAATTTCACACTAATCCCCATGTCGCAGCTTTGCTGCGATTCGAATCATGAGCGTAGTACTTCTCTGCGAAACAGCCCTTGCTGTGAGCAAAAACTTTCTCACACTTAATCCCAAAAATAATCTGATAAATCGCGTTCATAAATGTGTTCTCTGTCATATGATGAATACTTATTCCAATCTTCTCCCACGATCTCGTATATGCATACCAGTCCCAACAATTCATCGGCAGAATTTGCAACAAATCGATTACCATCCTTTACTGCAATCCATTCTACATAGTCCGAATCATCAGAACAATAACATAGCACTGTGTATTGTTTAACTTCCTCTAATATATATAACGCAGGTCCTTCCGTATTTCCAGCCGATCCTAAATTCATACTCCACTCCTTGTCACTTTTTTATTTTCTTTCATTTGCTGTCTTATATCATCTGATAGCTGCTTTGATACAAACAGTTTCTTTTTGTATTTACATACTACTTATTAACCCCTTATCCAGATAAGTGTTGTTGTCTGTCTTCAAATTTCTTCGCCAAAATAAACAAAACAAAATTAAAACCTGCACGCATTTTTATACTAGCATGTCACAAACGAAATCAGTTCCCAGATTTCATCAGTAGTTCCCAGCTCCCATGCAACAACAAAACACAATTCTTCAAAGTTTTTTTCACATAAATACTTTTGGGGCGTGTCTATGATATGAATCTCAAATCCTCTTTTTGTATTACCCCATGTTTCATAAGGCAAAACTCGTTCCCTTTGTGCATAATGATCTTCAATATCCTGTGAGTCAGGTGCTCCCATTCCAATAGTATACCCTTGGAATGTTCCAACAATATTCAGCATGAATTCATCTCCACTATCTCCTTGCAAATGGCCTTGACTAAATTCACAAATGATACTATCACCTTTTACAAGTTTCTCTATATCAGGATATAATTTATATAATCCTTGTGGCCTTTTTAGGGTATCATCATTTAGATACATCCCATAATCAAAATACTTGGCTTCAAAATCGATCCTTTGGCCATTTTTATACATATAGATTTTACCAATGGGCGTTTCCAGTTCTTTTTGCTGCATACTCAAAACACACTTCCTTCAATAGCATTATTATATTATACGACTATTCTTAATGAGAAAGGCTTAGTAAAAATGTTGGAGATTCTCTTAGTAACACTTATCTAGATAAGGGACTTTTATTATGAAGGTTACAGCAGATATTTAGATTTATTTTTGGATCTCTATGTTTCCATGCTGTAAGTATAGCACAAACCTCTACTTTTGGCTACCTTAACCCACTGTCTAAAGATAGTTGGTTTGCGGTCAAGATTCATTATGGAAATGGACGTGTATGAAAATAATAATGTGAACTATAAAATTTCACACATCTTAATTGAAATGCCCGCTAATGCGGGCAGATGGGAATTAAGCGTGAAGCTCCTTCTAGCTGCTTACAACAACGACTCTTCACGCTGTGAGAAGAGATTCTAACTGCCTGTGACAGTTTCGCGGAGAATCTCTAAGTCTCACACTGTGAAAGCACTTCTAACTGCCTGTGACAGTTTTCGGTTGCAGCAACGGCTGTTTCACAAAGAAGTACTACGTTTCACGCCGGAGATTTGAGATTCTGCTTTGTGCAATCATTATGGTTAGAATAAAGGGGCATTGATTCTCTTTTCTCTTTATGCTACAATCCCACTTAATACTACTATCTTATACTATAACTACAAAGGAGATTGTCCATGAAACTAATTTTTATCCGCCATGCTGAACCTGACTATGCTACTGATTCTCTCACCCAAAAGGGATTTCACGAAGCCAACCTTCTGGCAAATCGCACGAAAGACTGGTTTGTTTCACAATTTTATTGTTCTCCGCTTGGGCGTGCACAAGCAACCGCAGCCCCCACTCTCAAGGCTCATAATGTAACCTTAACCACCACTTTCCCCGATTTGGCACAGGATGTACTTTATCCTCTAGATCCCACAAAGGCGCTTGTCTATCCGTGGCTACGAGAACTTCACGCTCCACTTAGCCCGCACCTTCATCCAGCAGGAAAAACTATTCCGTGGGATTTTACCCCAGAATTTCTTCAAACAAATCCTAGTTTGTTTGACTTTAAACAATGGTCTGACACTCCCATTTTTGAACACTGTGATGTCAAAAATCAATTTGAGTGGATATGCAACCGCTTAGACCAGCTTCTCGCCCAACATGGCTATATACGCGACGAATTTTATTATAAAACTACTTCATCTGATCGCACCAGCAATGATTTTATGATGTATGATGGTCATACCACTACCCATTTACAACAAGCTCCCAAACAGGAACCTACTCTTGTATTTTTCTGTCACCTTGGCGTGATGATGCTTATGATCTCCCACTTAATTAATACCTCTCCCTATGCCATGTTACATGGATTTTTTACTCCTCCTGCTTCTGTCACTGTACTATCCGCAGAAGAACGCACTCTAGGACACGCCTATTTCCGTATCCAGACAATAGGAGACACATCCCATCTGCGATATGCGAATGAACCCGTTTCCTTTTATGGTGGATTTGCTGCGCCATTTCAATGGTAACTAGCATGAATAATACTTCTAACTGCCTGTGGCAGTTAGAAGTATTATGTTTCACGCCCATGATTTGAGATTCCGCTTCGCGGAATCTCAAATCAAAACTAATATACATGTATGCTATCTTTTTATAAAAGCTCTCTAAGTAATTGGTTGACCATTCCAGGATCTGCCTTTCCTTTCATAGCTTTCATCGTCTGCCCAACCAAAAAGCCAATCGCTTTTTCCTTGCCATTTCGATAATCCTCCACTGATTTGGGATTGGCGGCCAAAACTTCCTCAACAGCCTTTTTAAGCGCCTCTTCATCACGCACAGCACGCAGCCCTTTCTGATTGATATATTCTTCTGGGTCCACATTTTTATCAAATAGAACTTCAAATACATCCTTTGCAACAGAAGAGTTGATCGCTTTACTATCCACTAATTCTATCAATTTGGCAAGGTAAGCAGGCTCAAAGCAGATCTCCTCTGGGTCCATATTTTTTTCTTTTAATAGACGCAGTGTTTCGCCCATCAGCCAGTTAGACACCTTTTTAGGCTGCCCGCAAATTGCCACTGTCTCCTCAAACAAATCTGATAAATGTTTAGAATCTGTAATAATGCCAATATCATAGTCTGGTATATCATATTCCTTCTTGTAGCGCTTCATTTTCTCCTCGCGAAACTCTGGCTGCCGATTCCTGATTTGCTCTAACCATGTGTCACTAACATAGACTGGCATTAAATCTGGATCTGGAAAGTATCTATAATCTTGCGCATCTTCCTTAGATCGCATTGCGTAGGAGTATTCTTTGACATCATCCCAGCGCCTAGTCTCTTGTATGACCTTCTGCCCTGATTCAATCAGAGCAATTTGGCGCTCGCGCTCTCCTTCAATAGCATGTGCAATTGCCTTGAAGGAATTAAGATTTTTCATTTCTGTGCGCGTTCCTAGTGTTGTTGTTCCTACTTCGCGTACAGACAGATTCACATCTGCACGCATTGACCCTTCATTGAGTTTGCAGTCTGATGCGCCAAGATACTGAATCGTCATGCGAAGTTTTTCTAGATACGCAATCACTTCATTGGCATTTCTCATATCAGGTTCGGAGACAATTTCAATCAAGGGAACTCCTGATCGATTATAATCTACAAGCGAACAGTCTTCCCACTCATCATGAATCAATTTTCCTGCGTCTTCTTCCATATGAATTTCATGAATACCAACTATTTTTTTCCCTTCCTGTGTCTCAATCTCCACATGTCCGTTTCTGCACAGTGGCAAATATAGTTGGCTAATCTGATAATTTTGCGGATTATCTGGATAAAAATAATTTTTTCTGTCAAACTTACAACACTGCGCAATCTCACAGTTTAGCGCAAGACCCACAGCTATTGCATGCTCTACCACCTGTTTGTTCAACACAGGGAGCGTTCCTGGCATCCCTGTGCAAACTGGGCAGGTGTGTGTGTTTGGCGCTCCTCCAAACGCAGTGGAACAGCCACAAAATATTTTTGTTTTAGTGGCAAGCTCTACATGCACTTCCAGTCCGATCACAGTCTCGTATTGTCTTTCCATTTTTATCACTCTGCCCCTTTCTGTGCGTGCTCATATGTGTATGCTGCGCGAAGTAATTTCTTCTCCTGAAAACTATCTGCTATCAACTGCATACCAATTGGAAGCCCCTTTGTGTCCCTTCCACATGGTACAGATATACCACAAATCCCTGCTAAATTTACAGAAATTGTATAGATATCTCCCAGATACATTTTTAGCGGATCGGATAGACTTTCTCCCAATCTGGGCGCAGTAGAAGGTGCCACTGGGCTTAGTATGACATCATATCTAGCAAATGCCGCATCAAACGCTTTTTTTATCATTGCCTTTACTTTAAGGGCCTTGAGATAGTATGCATCATAATATCCTGAACTTAGCACAAAAGAGCCTAGCATAATTCTGCGTTTCACCTCTGGTCCAAATCCTTCAGAGCGTGTTTTCTTGTACATATTGTGGAGTCCTTCAAACTCAGCGGTGCGATACCCGTACTTGATCCCATCAAAACGTTCTAGATTTGAACTTGCTTCCGCAGCAGCTATTGTATAATATGCAGGGATCGCATAATCCACTAAGCTTAGATCAAACTCCTCCAAAATGGCTCCCTTTTTTTCTAATACTTTTGCTGCTGCAAGTACCGACTCTTTGACCTCTTTGTCCAGCCCTTCCCCAAAATAGTCGCGTGGCATACCTATTTTTAGACCTTTTACATCCTCTATCAGCGCCGAAGTAAATGTTGTATCTTTGCGTTGTATCGAGGTGGAATCCTTCGCATCGTATGATGCTATCAGTTCCAAAACAGTGGCACAATCTGTCACATTTTTCGTAAGAGGCCCAATCTGATCTAGAGAAGAACCATATGCAATAAGCCCATAGCGTGACACTGTTCCATAGGTGGGCTTGAGCCCTACCACTCCACAGAAAGAAGCTGGCTGCCTGATAGATCCTCCTGTATCTGATCCCAATGCAAAAAAGCACTCTTGTGCAGCTACAGCGGCGGCAGAGCCCCCCGATGAGCCTCCAGGTACATGTGCTGTATTGTGCGGATTTCGCGTTTCTCCGTAGACCGATGTCTCTGTGGTCGATCCCATAGCAAACTCATCCATATTGGTCTTTCCAATAAGTACAGCCCCTGCCTTCTCAAGTGCAAGAACTGCCTGCGCCGAAAAAGTTGGAATAAAATTTTCTAACATTTTAGAGGCGCAAGTGGTGCGCAGCCCACTTGTACATAGATTGTCTTTCAAGGCCATTGGAACCCCTGCAAGCGGCCCTGTAAGCTCTCCTGTCTTTATTTTCTCATGTGTTACAGTCGCCGCTTTCATTGCTGCTGTTTTGTCAATTGTCACATAGGCATGAACATCCTTCTCTACTCTATCAATCTGACTAAGAACTGCTTCCATTGCTTCGACTGCTGTGACTGTTCCACTCTGAATCGCTGCGGCAAGTTCCACCGCACTGTATGATAGTATATCCATCTGCAACATCCCTTTTCTGTATTTTCACTGCCTTTTAGGCATACTATTATAGTTTCATCTACTCTACGCAAACGTCTTGGGAACCATAAACATATTGTTCTTTTCACCAGGGGCATTTTCTAAAGTCTGTCTGTGCCCATCGCCATTTGTCACTACGTCTGCGCGAAATACATTCTGAAGTGCAAACACGTGCGACATAGGTTCGATGTCACTAGTGTCTAACTCATTGAGTTTATCAATATAATTGAGCATTTTACTCATATCTTGTTTTGCTTGTCGTTTCTCATCATCTGAAAGCTCTAATTTTGCAAGAACTCCCACATACTCTATAGTCTCATCTGTAATTCTATCTACCATAAATATCCTCATTTCTTCGCGGAATCTCAAATCTCCAGCGTAAAACGTAGTACTTCTTTGTGAAGCAGCCTTTGCTGCAAACAGAAACTGCCACAGGCTGTTAGAAGTACTTCTCACACTTATTCCCATCTTCCTTTGCAGGTTTTTCTTCAATCTTTTATCGGATCTTAATATGTACGTCTCGAAGTTGTTGCTCTGTCACATTACTAGGCGCCCCACACATTAGATCCTGGGCTGAACCGCTCATAGGAAAAGCAATCACCTCTCTGATATTCTCCTCATTTTTCAACAGCATAATCATTCTATCAACGCCTGGAGCCATCCCCGCATGTGGAGGTGCACCAAACTGAAATGCCTGATACAACGCTCCAAACTTTGTCTTGAGTGTCTCGCGGTCATACCCTGCAATCTCAAAAGCCTTCACCATAATCTCTATATCATGATTTCGAACTGCACCACTCGAAAGCTCCACCCCATTACATACAATATCATACTGGTAAGCCAAAATCTCCAAAGGATCTTTATTTTGCAATGCTTCAAGTCCCCCCTGTGGCATAGAAAATGGATTGTGTGTAAATCCAATCTGCTTTGTGTCTGGGTCTAGCTCAAACATAGGAAAATCATTTACATAACAAAAACGATATGCATTTTTTTCAATGAGATCTAATTGATCTCCCAACCGGCTTCGAAGCTGACCCGCATAATAATTTGCCTTGTCTTCTTTATCTGCAATAAAGAAAATAGTATCTCCCGACACCAATCCAGCCAACTTCGCCAACTCTGGTTTGATCTCTTCTGGTATAAATTTATCAATGGGGCCTTTATACATCATGTTCTCATCAACCTCTAGATAGCCTAGACCAGCCATTCCCATATCCATCGCAAATCCAAGTAACTTTTCATGAAATTTTTTGGACATATCCGCATGTACTTTAATTGCACGAACTGTTTTTTTCAGAAAAGGTTTGAAAGTACACTTTTGAAAAAATGTTGTCACATCCACAATGCGCAATGGATTGCGTAAGTCTGGCTTATCAGTGCCAAACTCTAACATAGCCTGCTTATAACTAATGATTGGATAAGGCGCCTGTGTCACCACAAAACCTTTTGGCGCAAACTTTTCAAAAGTAGCAGATAACACTTCCTCCCCTATGCGAAATACATCTTCTTGTGTGGCAAAACTCATCTCAAAATCAAGTTGATAAAACTCTCCAGGAGATCGGTCTGCACGGGCATCCTCATCGCGAAAACAAGGGGCAATCTGAAAGTACTTGTCAAACCCAGATACCATCAACAATTGCTTATACTGTTGCGGAGCCTGTGGAAGCGCATAAAATTTGCCTTTATATTTTCTCGATGGTACAATGTAATCTCGTGCTCCCTCTGGAGACGACGCGCACAAGATTGGAGTTTGTATCTCTAAAAAGCCCATTTGTGTCATCTTTTCGCGCAAAAAGCTAATCACGTGTGACCGAAAAATAATGTTCTCCTTAACCTTTGCATTTCTTAGATCAAGAAAACGATATTGTAAACGCACCTCTTCTCTAGTCTCCTTAGAAGTCATAATCTCAAAAGGTAATCTGCGATATACTTTTCCAAGAACTGTTATTTTACTTGCCACTAATTCAATTGTTCCCGTTGGTATCCTGGGATTGTACGTCTCCTCATCTCTTTTTTCAATGATCCCTTCAATAGAGATGCACATCTCTTTTATAATTCCATTTAACAAGGTTGTATCTCGCATCACGACCTGCAATACTCCATACATGTCACGCAGATCAATAAATGATACCATACCATGATCGCGAATATTTTCTACCCATCCCGCCACATGTACGATCTGTCCAATATGCTGCTCACCAATTTCTTTGATTGTAATATCTCTGTACATAATTCTCCTCATTTCTGCCTTGCGAACAAAGTTCGCAACTGCTTTTCATTACGCGTATTTGGATGTTCTCTTGTGCGTTCGTGTGATTCCGAATTTCTCTTCCTACTTGCAACACAGGGATGCATGTTGTGATAGCAATTAATTTCTTGTGCGCCCTCTTAGTGACATATTTCTCTGTATGGATTTGCATGCTTAAGTGCAAATCGAGTAGGAAAGACTTTTCCTACTCGCCGCGCCGGACGCGGGCAGCTTTTGCTGCATAGTTCCTTTCCGCGTCCGTGTGCAATCCGAGTAGGAAAGACTTTTCCTACTCGCCGCGCCGGACGCGGGCAGCTTTTGCTGCATAGTTCCTTTCCGCGTCCGTGTGCAATCCGAGTAGGAAAGACTTTCCCTACTCGCCGGGCGCACCGTGCGCTGCGTAGCAGCATACTTCCTTTGCACGGGGCTGTGCATAAAAAAAACCGGAATACAATCTGTATTCCGGGACGGATATGCACGTTATATACTATCCGCGGTACCACCCGCTTTGGCGGACTATTTAGAGTTTTCCTGTTGTACTCTCTTGTCACACCCACTCGACCATTTAACGCATGTCTACGTATTATCCTACATATACCTTTTTAAAGATATCTCTTAAAAGATATTTTTTCAGATAATCTGCTCCAGAGTGTTCCCTTTGTTCTCTCCTGCGCACAGCGCTCTCAGTCGGTGACGCTGTCTTCCTGTCGTTTTCCTGAACAAGAGTCTCCTTCATAGCATTTACAGCAACTTATTTTTGCCTCAAACCCAAACATTTACAACCATTCTAGCTGTAATTGGACCTTATCATATCACAAGCGTTCATAAATTTCAAGAAGTTTATTTAATAAAATAAATCTCTTTTGGGGAAAGTATTCCTATTGCTTGAAATTTAATGAAATGCAATTCTTATATATTAGTTATGAATTTGCAGTCATATAACAATTTTTCAAATGGGAATTCTGATAAGATGTAATTTATGGCATTTATTAACTGTTATATCTTATCTTCAAAAAATCCGCAAACCCTTGAAAACGCTAAATTTATAGCAAGTGAGTTTGCCCTTATGCTT
>CAJUHQ010000043.1:0-14197 GCA_910586095.1 uncultured Lachnospiraceae bacterium
AAGAATAAGTGCATAACCATCATTTCTACTGGCTATACACTTATTATACGAGGAAGAGGGAAGATGAAGTTTACGCTAGATCAGCAGCGGGTCATTGACACTAGAAATAGCAACATCCTTGTGTCAGCGGCGGCGGGAAGCGGAAAGACCGCAGTGCTCGTGGAGCGCATTATCCAAATGATTACAGATGACAAGCATCCAGTGGATATTGATAGACTGTTAATTGTGACATTTACATCGGCTGCTGCTGCGCAGATGCGTGAGCGGATTAGCGCCGCAGTGTCAAAAAGATTAGAGGAGCATCCAGAGAATGAGCATTTACAAAAGCAGTCTTCTTTGATACACAATGCGCAGATTACTACGATTGATTCCTTTTGTCTTTTTGTTATCAGAAATAATTTTAATGAGATTGGATTGGACCCTGGTTTTCGTGTAGCAGATGAGAGTGAAATCAAAATGCTTGAAGCAGATGTGATGGGGAAGCTTCTCGAGGAGGCACACACAGAACCAACACAGCGCTTCTTGCAGTTTATTGAATGTTATAGTACAGGGGCAAGTGAAAAAAAGATAGAGGAAGCCATTTTAAGACTGTATCATTTTTCTATGAGTTATCCCTTTCCAGAAGAGTGGCTTACACAAAGAGTTGAGGATTATCGGCTTATCAATGTATCATCACTTTCTGAGAAGACATGGTTTGTAGGGGCACTGGCTTATTTGAATACAATTTTACAAGAGTGTACAGATCGTCTTAAACAGGCACTTACAATTGCAAATCGTGCAGGAGGCCCTGGACAGTACATTCCTAATTTGACATCCGATTTAGAGTTGATAGAACGTTTAAAAACAGCGACTAGCTACAGTGAATTGTATGATTTGTTCACATATGTCGAGTTTACTAGGCTTTCTGCCAAGAAAGCAGAGGGTGTAGATCCAATGCTGCGCGATATGGTTAAGGCTATTCGCGAGGAAGTAAAGAAAAATATTGCAGATTTAAAAAAGTTCCTTTTCCAAATCTCCATGGAAGATACTATTCATGACATGGCAATTTGTCAAAGTTTAGTGGAGGAGTTAGTAACACTCACATTGTCTTTTAAGCAGCGATTAGACCAGGCAAAACGGGACAAAAATATTATTGATTTTTCGGATATGGAACACTTTGCATTGCAAATTTTGCTAGAGAAGAATGAGGAAGGGGACTTGATTGCGCGCAATACAGCACTAGAATTTCGAGATTTTTTTGAGGAAATTATGATTGATGAGTATCAAGATTCCAATGAAGTGCAGGAGCTTTTGTTAAAATGTATCTCTGGTGAGCAGCAAGGTCATTTCAATCGGTTTATGGTGGGAGATGTAAAACAGAGTATCTATAAGTTTCGGCTTGCACGTCCTGAGATCTTTATGGAAAAGTATGATACCTATGTTACAGATCCTGACAGCGCAGAGGGTAAAGTGCGAATTGATCTGAGTATGAATTTTAGAAGTCGCAGTCAGGTGACAAAAGCCACTAATTATATATGCAGCCAAATTTTGACAAGTCAGGTAGGAAATGTAGAATACGATCATAGCGCGGCGCTCTATGCAGGAGCATCCTATCCAGAATCGCATACTAAAATACAATTGTATGGTATGGAAACAGATTTATACAACACAGAGATTTTGATAGCAACCCCAGAATCGCTGTCTTCTCATGAAACGCGCAAGGAACAAACAAACAATAAACCCTATTCAGAAAAAGAGATTGAGGCCATGATGGTGGCAGATCGAATCGAACATATAGTTGGACATTTTCCAATAACCGACGTGGCGACGGGGGAGGTGAGAAGTGCAAAATATTCTGATATTGTGATTTTATTTAGGGCGACAGCAGGTTGGGACGAAGAGTTTAGAAGGATATTGGCAGAGCGTGGTATTCCTGTCTATGTCACAGGAAAAGCAGGCTATTTTGAGACGATAGAGATACAAGGAATCGTGAATCTGCTAAGAGTGCTAGACAATCCATTGCAGGATATACCGCTTTTTGGAGTACTGAAGCTTCCTTGTTTTAAATTTTCGGAAGTGGAGATTGCCCAGATACGGTGCTTTGCTAAAGAGTATATTGCAAAAAAGGCAACTGAGGAACAGACTACACCAAAATTGTATTTGTATGAACAGATAAAGTTGTATCTTCAAGAATCGTCAGATGATTTAGTGAGTCGCCAAAAGATTGATAGATTTCTTCACACAATCGCTACATATCGGCAGAAGGTTGCGTATGTGCCGATCAAGGAATTACTACAGCAGCTTATCATGGAAACAGGGTATGACACATATG
Organism: uncultured Lachnospiraceae bacterium; assembly: GCA_910586095.1. Taxonomy (GTDB): domain Bacteria; phylum Bacillota; class Clostridia; order Lachnospirales; family Lachnospiraceae; genus COE1. The sequence continues at coordinate 2,312 of CAJUHQ010000043.1, forward strand.
TAGGTTCTATGCCAGGAGGAGATCAGAGAAGAGCTAATTTAGAGCTGTTGCTAGAGAAGGCAGGAGCTTTTCAGAATACAAGTTTTTATGGCCTGTTTCATTTTATACGATATCTAGAGACTATACAGGAACAGGAGGTAGATTTTGGAGAAGCAAACATTTTGGATGAAAATGCGGATGTAGTGCGGATTATGACAATTCATAAAAGTAAAGGTCTTGAATTTCCAATCTGTTTTGTCTGTGGATTGTCAAAACAGTTTAACCAGATGGATATGCGTCAAAGTATTCTAATGGATGTGGAACTTGGAGTAGGTGTTGACTATATTGATCCAAAAATCCGTGTAAAACGAAAGACGATGCGAAAAAATGTGGTTGCACAGCGCATGAAAGAAGATACGCGTGGAGAGGATTTGCGCGTATTGTATGTGGCATTGACAAGAGCTAAAGAAAAATTGATTTTGACAGGTTTTGTGGACGATCTTGATCGAAAGCTTGCAAATCACTTATATTTGACAATGGAACCTGCAAAAAAGCTTCCCTATTCTGTGATTATGAAGGCTGGCTCTTATATGGATTTATTGATTGCCACATTGATGCGTCATAGATGTATGGAGGAGATACTAGAGGAGAGAGGTTTTGGGTTTATAAAACATGACCTTCCTTATGGAGAGGTTTCTCTTGCACTGAGGATATACCAAGAACCAGACAATCAATCAGAGAAGTTTACTGACCAGTTGAGAAAACAAAGTAAGACATGGGTGTTGGAGGATGTGTTATCACAGACAGACAAACTAGCAGATCCAGATCTAGAGCAGAGACTAAAACAGAGACTACATAGTGTGTATCCACATGCTGATTTAGAGGGACTTACAGTGAAAACTACGGTGTCAGAACTAAAAAAAGCATCTTATGCAGAGGCATTTGCAGAATCGCCTGAACTGGTGTTTTTGCCTAGAGAAAGTTATATACCAAACTTTGCAAAAGAATATGACACAGATAGGAAATCGCCATCAGATCAAACATCAAAGAAAGAAACGGATGTTAGTTCCTTTATTGCACATGCTAGACAAGGTGTACAATATGGTACAGCAGTGCATAAAATTATGGAACTTTTATCTTTTTCGGAAAAGTTATGTACACAACATAGCAAACAGGAAAGAAAACAGCTTTATGAGGCGATTACTGATGAGCGCAAACAGTGGGAGAGTTCAGGGAGAGTGACTAGTGAAGAACTTGCATGTGTCAGCACAGAAAAAATTATGGGCTTTTTTCAGTCAAAGTTGTCACAGAGGATGATAGATGCTAATAAAAGAGGAGAGCTTTTTAGAGAGCAGCCTTTTGTGCTTGGCATTTCGGCGAATCAGCTTAAAGAGAACTATCCCTCTACAGAAACTGTATTGGTACAAGGTGTCATTGATGTGTTTTTCGATGAGGGCGGTGAGCTTGTACTTGCGGACTATAAAACAGATGTGGTAAAATGTGCAGAGGAATTGATAGAGCGTTACAAGACACAGATGGATTATTATCAGATGGCACTCGAACAAATCACAGGGAAAAAGGTAAAGGAACGCTGGTTATATTCCTTTTATCTACAACAGGAGATAAAAAATTAGCCATGTGTTAGGAGGAGTATGTTTCAGTATATTTTATTTGATTTAGATGGAACGTTGACAGATCCAAAAATGGGTATTACGCGCTGCGTACAGTATGCTTTGAGTACACTTGGAATAGATGAGCCAGATTTGGATAAGCTAGAGGTTTTTATTGGTCCGCCATTACAAGATAGTTTTCAGGAATTTTATAATTTGAATGTAGATCAAACCAATCAAGCAATTGCAAAGTACCGTGAGCGATTTCAGGTAAAGGGTATCTATGAAAATGAATTGATTTGTGGTGTAAAAGAGATGCTAGAAACATTGCATCATCATGGAAAGCAGTTAGCAATTGCCTCGAGTAAACCAACGCCTTTTGTGGAGCGTATATTGGATTATTTTCAAATTCGATCGTTTTTTGATTGTATTGTAGGAAGCAATCTAGACGGAACACGTGGGAGTAAAGAAGAGGTGGTCAAGGAAGCACTGCGCTCTTTGCATCTAGATCAGATGGCAGACATAGAGAAAAAGCAACAGATTGCTATGGTGGGCGATCGAAAATTTGACATAGAAGGAGCAAAGGCATATGGACTTACTGCAGTAGGAGTATCTTTTGGGTATGCGCTTCACAAAGAATTAGAAGAAGCAGGCGCAGATGTTATAGTAGATACTGTGGAAGAGTTGACTGCTTTCCTGACAAACAAAGCAATTCGCAGGCCAAGCAAAAGTGGAGGATTACAATGAATGTAATAAAACAGATGGCAAAAGTAGGTATAGGATTGGTAGCCTCTCTATTTTTGTTGACTGGCTGTAGCAAAAAAGTGGAGGATGCTAATCTGCTTGCGGGAATGGAGCTTGTAGAACAGTATGATTTTCAAGGTGCGCTAGAAAAGTTTGACGAAGCACTATTAAATGACGAGGATATGCAGCTTTGTTACAGAGGACAGGGAATCGCATACATGGGACTTGGAAATTATGCAGATGCTGAGACAGCTTTTCTCAAATCAATAGAGAATGCCAAACATACTTTTAGTGTTGCTAGTCTAGAATATGACATAAATTATTATTTGGCTTCTGTATACATGAAACAAGGAAAATATGCGGATGCTGAAAAGATATATTCTGCAATTATAGCGCTTCGCAAGAAGGATATAGATGCCTATTACCTGCGGGCTTGCGCTATCTTGCGGCAAAATCGCTACGATGAGGCAATACAAGACTTTGAGAAGGCATTTTCTCTAGATACAAAGAACTTGGATTTGGTGACAGATGCCTATGTAGAAATGCAGGCGGCTGGCTATGAGAATGAAGGCAAAGAGTATGTAAAAAAATTTATGAAGGACAATGACAAGAATCTAAAGGAACAACAAAAGGGTGTCATGTATTTCTATCTCGAAGATTATGAAAATGCACGCATTTATCTCGATGCTTTTATCAATGGTGATGATCCCAATATATCTACAATTTTGGGACAGACCTATGAAAAACTTGGCAATATGGATTACGCAGCTACAGTATATCAAACATATCTTAGTTCGCATGATCCTAATGCTGGATTGTACAATAGTCTTGGGATCTGCTTGATGAATCAGGCTAAGTATACAGAAGCAATAGGGGCTTTTGAAGCAGGGATTGCGATGGGAAATTCTGATTACTTACAGGAGCTTCGTTTTAATTTGATTGTGGCAAAAGAGTACAATCGAGATTTTGAGCAGGCCAAAAATTTGATGAAGGAATATCTTCAGATCTATCCTGATGATGCGGTTGCAAAAAGGGAAAATGAATTTTTGCAGAGCCGCTGAGAGCGCAAAAACAGTGTAGTTTTAGGACCTTAAAATAGAACAGATACGACATAAAAACACAAGATATTGTATTTAGAAAATGTGTATACAGAATATTTAGTAGTGTTCGATTGACTTCCTTCTCTTGATCTGATATCATTTATTTTATAGTATTTTTGCAAATAATGAGGTATCAATCAAGGTTCGTCACAGATTGTACAAGGATGAATTCGCAGAAATTTGGTGATTGCGAATGAAGTTGGCAGTGTGGAGGATAGGGTGGAAGGGAGCATAGAATATGTTACAAGTAATTAAAAGAGATGGCAATAATGCTGTGTTTGTTCTTGACAAAATTAGCGGTGCCATTATTAAAGCATTTAATGCGACACAAATACAATTTAATCAAGATATTGTAGAGCTGCTTGCACTAAGAGTAACTGCCGATATTCAGGGAAAGTTAAAAGAGGGCAAAGTGCATGTGGAGGATATACAAGACAGTGTGGAGAAGGTATTAGAGCAGGCAGGTTATACCGAGACAGCAAAAGCATTTATTCTCTACAGAAAACAACGTGAAAAAATGCGCAATATGAAGTCTACTATTTTGGATTATAAGGAAGTGGTCAACAGCTATGTAAAAATAGAGGACTGGAGAGTAAAGGAGAATTCTACTGTAACCTATTCTGTAGGAGGATTGATTTTGTCAAACTCTGGTGCGGTTACAGCAAATTATTGGTTGTCTGAGATCTATGACACAGAGATCGCGCAGGCACACAGAAATGCGGACATTCATATTCATGACTTGTCTATGCTCACAGGATACTGCGCAGGCTGGTCCCTAAAGCAGTTGATTCAGGAAGGACTTGGAGGGATTACAGGTAAGATTACATCAGCTCCTGCAAAACATTTGTCTGTGCTTTGCAATCAAATGGTAAACTTTCTAGGGATTATGCAAAATGAGTGGGCAGGAGCACAGGCATTTTCTTCATTTGACACCTATTTGGCTCCTTTTGTAAAAGTGGACAATCTTTCTTATGGCGAAGTTAAAAAATGTATTGAAGCATTTATATATGGGGTCAATACTCCGAGTCGGTGGGGAACACAGGCGCCATTTAGCAATATTACATTAGATTGGACTGTTCCAAATGATCTCGCACAGCTTCCTGCCATTGTGGGAGGCAAAGAGATGGATTTTTGCTATAAGGATTGCAAGGAACAAATGGATATGGTCAATAGGGCCTTTATTGAAATTATGATAGAGGGAGATGCCAATGGCAGGGGCTTCCAGTATCCGATTCCAACTTATTCGATCACGCGTGATTTTGACTGGTCAGATACACAAAATAATCGCTTGCTATTTGAAATGACGGCAAAATATGGGACACCCTATTTTTCTAACTATATCAACTCTGATATGGAGCCTTCTGATGTGCGCAGTATGTGTTGTAGATTACGGCTTGACTTGCGAGAACTTCGCAGAAAAACAGGTGGTTTCTTTGGATCAGGAGAGAGTACAGGAAGCGTGGGGGTTGTGACAATCAACATGCCACGCATTGCGTATTTGTCAGCCAATGAAGAGGAATTTTACAGGCGACTCGACCACATGATGGATATCAGTGCACGTTCACTCAAAATTAAGCGTGATGTGATTTCTAAGCTTTTAGAAGAAGGGCTTTATCCATATACAAAGAGATATCTTGGAAGTTTTGACAGCCATTTTTCGACGATTGGTCTTATTGGGATGAATGAGGCAGGATTAAATGCAAAGTGGCTGCGCAAAGATCTTTCTCATGCACAGACACAACAATTTACAAAGAATGTGCTCAATCACATGAGAAAGCGTCTCTCTGATTATCAGGAACAATACGGGGATCTCTACAATTTAGAAGCTACTCCAGCAGAGAGTACTACCTATAGGTTAGCAAAACATGACAAGGAGAGATGGAGTGATATTATCACAGCAGGGCATGTAGGCGATAGACCTTATTATACGAACTCTTCACATCTTCCAGTAGACTATACAACAGATATTTTTGACGCATTAGATATACAAGATGAATTGCAGACTCTTTACACATCAGGAACTGTATTTCATGCATTTTTAGGTGAGAAGTTGCCCGACTGGAAAGCGGCGGCCAGCCTTGTGCGCACAATTGCTGAGAATTATCAACTGCCTTACTATACCATGTCACCAACATATTCTATATGCAAAGAGCATGGATATCTGACAGGAGAACAGAAAATCTGCCCCAAATGTGGTGGCGTGACAGAAATTTATAGTCGGATTACAGGGTATTACAGACCTGTGCAAAATTGGAATGATGGGAAACTCCAAGAATACGAAAACCGAACAGAGTATAAGATGAGTAATACGATACATATAACACATAGCAAAGGGGCTGATCGTTCACAGTTTGACAAGGAGCTTGTGGACAAGGCAGTAGAGCATAGGACTAGAAGGGAGGAAGAAAAGGGCAAAATGTATCTGTTTACTACAAAAACTTGTCCAAATTGCAGACTTGCAAAAGAGTATTTGAATGAGATTGACTATACAATTGTAGATGCAGAGGAGAATATGGAGTTGGCACAGGAGTATGGGATTATGCAGGCGCCTACGCTTGTGGTGGTCGCGGGACAGTCTAGAAAAAAATATGTAAATGTGTCTAACATAAAGAAATATGCAGAATTTGTACAACAGATGTCTGTGTAGAAAAATAAAAAACAGTGATTCAATTAATAATGCAGAAATGAAAATGGAGGACTTATATGATTGATAAGTTAATTGACAAAATTAAGGCAACTAAAGCACCAATTGTAGTAGGACTTGATCCTATGATGAAGTTTGTGCCAGAACGAATCAAAAAGGTAGCTTTTGATTTAAAAGGAGAGACGCTCGAAGGAGCAGCAGAGGCAATCTGGCTTTTCAATAAAGAAATCGTAGATAAAATATACGATCTTATCCCTGCAGTAAAACCGCAAATTGCCATGTATGAACAGTTTGGTATACCAGGACTGATCTCATTTCAGAGAACAGTTGACTACTGTAAACAAAAAGGATTGGTTGTTATTGGAGATGTTAAGCGTGGAGATATTGGTTCTACATCTGTTGCCTATGCTACAGCCCATCTGGGCAAAGTTCAGGTTGGCAATAGTCTGTGTACAGGATTTGGAGAAGACTTTGCAACCGTGAATCCATATCTAGGTACAGATGGAGTACAACCATTTATTGATGTATGTAAAGAAGAGAAAAAAGGAATATTTATATTGGTTAAAACTTCCAATGCAAGCAGCGGAGAATTTCAGGATCGATTGGTCAAGAGTGAGGTGGATGCAGAAAACAACACAATTTCAGAGAGGCCATTGTATGAGCTTGTGGGTGAGAAGGTTGCTCAATGGGGCGATCAGTTTATAGGCAGTAATGGATACAGTTATGTAGGAGCTGTTGTGGGGGCGACTTATCCAGAACAAGGGCGTATACTTCGTCAAATTATGCCTAAAGCATTTATATTGGTTCCAGGGTACGGTGCACAGGGAGCTTCTGGCAAGGATCTTGTTCATTTCTTTGATGAGAATCGGTTGGGGGCTATTGTCAATTCGTCAAGAGGAATTATTGCTGCTTATCAGAATGACAAATACAAACAGTTTGGAAGTGCTAATTTTGCTGATGCAGCAAGGCAAGCGGTGATTGATATGGTGGCGGATATCGATCAGGCTCTGACTAGCGTAGGTAAATAAGATTATAAAAATTTAATAAATTGGAAAAAATAGGAGATTTTGTTAGTTGAAAAAGCAATGAGTATGTGGTATTCTGAAAAAGTCTTATTATGTGAGATAATAAAGCAATTTAAAGATGCCAGGGACATTACTATAATGGAACAGGTACTATTTTCATGAATGTTGTGTCGCAGAATGTTTGGATCTGGTTTGAAAGGCTGTTTTTGTGGGGTATACAGACAGGAATGAGAAGAAAAGAGGTACATATGGAAAGTTATAAAAAAGAATTTATCGAATTTATGATTGACAGCGATGTGCTAAAATTTGGCGAATTTACACTCAAAAGTGGGCGAAAATCACCATTTTTTATGAATGCGGGAGCTTATGTGACAGGCTCACAGCTACGAAAACTGGGACAATACTATGCAAATGCGATATATGACAATTATGGAAGTGATTTTGACGTGCTTTTTGGACCAGCGTACAAAGGAATTCCACTTGCAGTTGCCACAACGATAGCTTTTAGTGAATTGTATGACAAGGAGATTCGGTACTGTTCAAACAGAAAAGAGGTTAAGGATCACGGAGATGTAGGTATTTTGCTCGGCAGTGGTCTAAAGGATGGAGACAGAGTCGTAATTATTGAGGATGTCACAACATCTGGCAAATCTATAGAAGAGACATTCCCTATTCTTCGGGCGCAGGCAAATGTGGATGTTGTGGGCTTGATGGTAAGTTTAAATCGCCAAGAACGGGGAAAAACGCAGAAAAATGCACTCGCTGAGATACGGGAAGTATATGGAATAGAGACAGGCGCTATTGTCACGATGGAGGAGGTTGTAGAGTATCTTTACAACAAAAATTATCATGGCAAAGTTTATATTGACAACCAGATGAAAGAGGCAATTGACACTTATTATGCCCAGTATGGTGCAAAATAGAGATACAAATGAAAATCAAAGAGGCACTTGTACAGATTTGAGAGAAGGTTTTGCACAGAATCGCAAAGAGGTTGTTTTAGAAAAGGTAAGACTTCATGTAGATTGAGATTAGTAAGAGGGGGACAGTATATGGATGAGAGAGTGTATAAGACTATGAGCCGTTCTGGAGCGCTTTCTATAGCAATAGGAGTCATTTCTATTGTAGTGGGGGTGACAAGCGGTGTTCTGCTTTTAATCAGTGGTGGCAGACTTTTGGCAGGCAAAGCAAAAATATTATTTTAATTGATAGGCAGATGGGCATTTCAGACGGAATGCCCATTTCGCGTACACAGGCATGTAAGCTTTATAGATTTCCAGATAGAAAAGGACATGGATAAATGCATTGGTTTTTAAACAAGGAAGGATATATTTTTACTGATAAAAAGAATCCAAAATGGGGAATTATGTCTTCCATACTAGGTGTGATTACAGTAGTTTCTATATGGATGGCAGTCTATTTTACCTATCGAAATGGTGGGATGGCTCCCATGCAGTATGGAGCAGTGATTTTACTTGCTATAGTATATGCTATTACTGGAATTTCATTGGGGATACATTCATTGACAGAGAAAGATATTTTTCGCTTCTTTCCTATAGTGGGAATAGTGTTGAATTTATTGGCAGCAATAGCAGGAGGCTTTATTTTATATTTGGGATTAGGTTGAACGTAAACTATTCTAAATAGGAGCTATCCTAAATAGAGTAGGAGTTTATGCGAATGGTGTTTGCAATGTAGATTTGAGCTCGAGACAATGTGTATGTGTCATGTGATGCATACACATATTGTTCGTAGGCTGAGAAAGGAGCATAACGATTATTATGGATATTATAGAGGAACGCTATCAACTTGCGGAGGGTAGAATCTGTGAGATTGTAAAAGTGCAGGAAATCGCAAATGAGTATAAAGAATATTTTAAGAAAACAGCAGAGTTTATACAACTGGTGTTGGATGCCTATAAAAATGTAGGAGTGCTTACACAGATGGATGAACTCAGGGCGCAAAATAGGGCGCTTTATGAGGATATTAGCATAGATCATTATGAGCAAAGTTATGCCAATCCTACATATGCATGTGATAAATTTGGAGTGGAGTATGGGCAACTATTGTCTTTTTTGGCTGTTGAGATTCGTTCTATGATTTCGTATGCTTTTGAGACACGCCAAGAGGACTTAACGATACGTATGGAACTTTTTGTAGAGATTTACAATCTGTTTGCCTATGCATATGCCGAAGCACAGCCAGGACAATCTGTAGAAGAGATGATACCATCTGCGGAGTCTGTCAAAGAGACACTCTACTGGTTTGTAAATGATTATTTTGAGATGGGAGCACGCCAGAAAGTACGTGAGCAGGTGATTAGCGAGGATAATTTCGCTGTGAAAGTGATTATGGAGAGCGATTTGGAGGATCTTCGTTATTTGTATCGATATGGAGCATTTGTGTCGTCGCAAGTCGAAGAGATGGCACGATATCTTAACAGTCTTTCACAGGAACGTATTCAAATGATTGCGGATACCTATACAGAGGGATTTCGCATAGGTTTTGTCAAGGCAAATAAAGATTTGAGCAAGAAAAAGGTAGTAGCTATTCATTATATGATTGGATTTGAGCGTATTATTCGGGCGGCTATCAAAAACTTTGAGAAGTTGGGCTTACAACCTACCATTAGCAGAGAAACAAACAGTATTTTTAGAAAAAAAGGAATGGAGTCTGTTGGATGTTTTGGAGCGGAGATCAACAAACAATTTCTGTACGATCATAGAAACGACCAGGCGTTGTTCTTAGACAAGCGATTTGTGAATAGAAGGCTTGAAGTGTTAAAACTTGCCTATGAGGAAGTAAAAGAGCGTGCAGCATTATTTGCGGGACCGGCAGCGGTGGAAGTGTTTGGAGAGGTGCCTTTTGTGCCTGTTTCTAAAAAAGAGGCATGCAGTTTTAGTGCAGAACAGCAACAATTAGTCACAGAACTGAAAGGAGCAATGGCAGAGATTCTAAATAAATATTTGAAATGTGAGGAATATGGTTACACGATTATAGCATTTCCGGTACCTGATATTGGAGCACGTTTTGACGAGATTTTTGATGAAACTATCAAACTAAATACCTTGGATTATGTTTTGTATGAGCAGATACAAGCAGTTTTGATTCGCACGCTAAACAAGGCTAGCTATGTGGAGATTAAAGGACAAAACGGAAATAAAACAGATCTTCGTGTAGCATTATATCCTTTGAAGGATCTAGAACGCGAAACTATTTTTGAAAATTGTGTTGCTGATGTCAACATTCCAGTGGGAGAGGTATTCACATCGCCTGTTCTTGCAGGAACAAATGGAAAACTTCATGTAACTCGTGTATTTCTCAATCAACTAGAATATCAAAATCTAGAGATTGATTTTAAAGATGGTATGATACAACAGTACACTTGTACAAATTTTGATGATGAGGAAAGTAATAAGACCTATATTAAAGAAAATGTACTGTGTAATCATAATACACTTCCAATGGGAGAGTTTGCAATTGGCACCAATACGACAGCGTATATGATGGCGCGAAAGTATGATATAGAAAGTTTGCTTCCCATTTTGATTGCAGAAAAAACAGGACCACATTTTGCTGTAGGTGATACCTGTTATGCACGAAGTGAGGACATAAAAGTGTACAATGAGGATGGAAAGGAAATTGTGGCAAAGGATAATGAAGTGTCGCTTTTGAGAAAAACAGAAAGTTCTAAGGCATATTATTCTTGTCATACAGACATTACAATCCCATATGACGAATTGGGCTCAATCATTGCATATGATAGCCACAACAATGCATACCCCATTATTGAAAAAGGAAGATTTGTATTAGAGGGAACAGAGGAATTGAATCGGCCTTTTGATGAAAATTGATCGATCATTTGTTATTTCTTACAGGTTTATTTGTTAATGCACATGATGGTGTTAAAGTAGTATCAATCAACACGATCTGATTATTGAAAAAGTCTCGATTTTCACGCGCGCTATGCAGCTTGCTGCATGTGTGCATCTCGTTTCTAAACGCCCACTTTTATTGATGGTGATGCAGGTATGGTTGCATGGGTGTTTAGAAAGCGTTATATTTTTATTGTTTGACTAGAATAATATGTTGACGGATCTACAGATTATTTGTAAACTATAAGATGAAAAGGAATCCAAAAACATTGATGATATGAGGAGGTTTGTTATGGCACAGGTTGGTATTGTTATGGGCTCCGATTCGGATATGCCCGTTATGGAGAAAGCAGCAGAGATCTTGAAGGAGTTGGATATTTCTTATGAGATGAGAATTATTTCTGCTCATAGAGAGCCAGATATATTTTTTGAGTATGCCCAAACAGCGGAGGAAAAAGGGTATAAAGTAATCATAGCAGGAGCAGGTATGGCAGCTCATCTTCCAGGAATGTGTGCTGCTATTTTCCCGATGCCAGTTATTGGGGTGCCGATGCACACATCTTCTCTTGGAGGTCGTGATTCTTTGTATTCTATCGTACAGATGCCTTCTGGGATTCCAGTGGCGACAGTGGCCATTAATGGTGGAACAAACGCAGGGCTTTTAGCAGCAAAGATTCTTGCTACTTCAGACAGTGCGATTCTAGATAAGCTCAAAGCATACTCTGCAAAATTAAAACAACAAGTTATGGAGAAGGATGCGAAATTAAAAAACTAAGTACTTCTAAGGCCCAAAAAGGCAGGGCCTAAGAATTACTAAGTTTTTTATGAAAGTAAAAAAAGAGAAGAGATCTTCAAAGGCCCAAAAAGGCAGGGCCTAAGAATTACTAAGTTTTTTATGAAAGTAAAAAA
>CAJUHQ010000043.1:14297-25692 GCA_910586095.1 uncultured Lachnospiraceae bacterium
AGAGAAGAGATCTTCAAAGGCCCAAAAAGGCAGGGCCTTAGAGGTAATAAGTTTTGCTTTATTGTAGTGATTTTGATGATGTGTGTGCATTGTGCACAGATAGGAGTGACTATGGATTATAAGAAGGCAGGCGTCGATATTGAGGCAGGGTATCAGTCAGTAGAACTTATGAAAAAATATGTGCAAGAAACGATGAGACCAGAGGTGCTTGGAGGCATCGGAGGATTCTCAGGGGCATTTTCCATAGAAAAATGCAAAAATATGGAACATCCTACCCTTGTATCTGGAACAGATGGAGTTGGAACAAAGATTAAACTGGCGTTTTTGCTGGACAAGCATGACACAGTGGGGATTGATTGTGTGGCTATGTGTGTCAATGATATTGCATGTGCAGGTGCAGAACCACTTTTCTTTTTAGATTATATTGCCTGTGGAAAGAACGAGCCAGAAAAGATTGCGACCATCGTAAAGGGAGTAGCTGAAGGCTGCAAGCGGTGTGGCGCTGCGCTGATTGGTGGTGAGACAGCAGAGCATCCAGGACTAATGCCACAAGATGAGTATGATTTGGCAGGTTTTGCAGTAGGAGTGATTGATGAGAAGGATTTAATCACAGGAAAAGAATTAAAAGCTGGAGATGTATTGATTGGCATTGCGTCAAGTGGTGTACACAGCAATGGATTTTCTTTGATTAGAAATGTGTTTGAGATGACACGTGAAAGTTTAGATACATATTATGATGAGTTGGGAAAGACACTCGGAGAAGCATTGCTTGAACCTACGATTATTTATGTGAATTCTTTAAAGCAGATCAAGGATGCAGGAGTGCGCGTAAAAGCATGCAGCCATATCACAGGAGGCGGATTTTATGAGAATGTTCCTAGAATGTTGCATGATGGTGTGCAGGCTGTAATCAAAAAAGACAGTTATGAGATTCCTGCTATTTTTAAGTTATTGCAGAAAAAAGGATCAATTGATGAACATGTGATGTACAATACATACAATATGGGGATCGGCATGATCGTGGCAGTTGACCCTACACAGGTAGACAAGACAAAAGAGGCAATACAGAAGGCAGGAGAAACTTGCTATGTCATTGGATCGATTGAGGATGGAGAAAAGGGAGTCATACTATGCTAAAGATATGTGTGTGTGTTTCTGGTGGTGGTACGAATCTACAGGCAATTATAGATGCAATAGAAAGTGGTAAGATTACCAACACTCAAATTGTGCGAGTTATTAGCAACAATAAGGGAGCCTATGCACTTGAGCGAGCGACAGACAAAGGGATCAACGCTGTAGCAGTTTCGCCGAAAGATTATGAAGATCGTGAATCGTTTAACAAAGCTTTCTTGGCATGTGTGGATGAAGTAGCCCCCGATTTAGTAGTTTTGGCTGGCTTTTTGGTGGTATTACCTCCTATGATGATTCAGAAATACACAGGACGTATTATCAATATTCACCCGTCGCTCATTCCCTCTTTTTGTGGAAAAGGGTATTATGGACTTAAAGTACATGAGGCTGTTCTTGCAAGGGGTGTGAAAGTGACAGGTGCTACTGTACACTATGTAGATGAAGGAACCGATACAGGCCCTATTCTTTTGCAAAAGGCGGTGGAGGTGCTTCCAGATGATACGCCCAAGGCGCTTCAACAGCGAGTGATGGAACAGGCAGAATGGCAGATTTTGCCGCAGGCAATCAACATGATAGCAAATACATAATATGAGTCAAAAGTGGTGCAAGCAAAGAAAGGAATATAGGCAATGGACGTTTTAATTGTTGGAAGTGGTGGCAGAGAACATGCCATTGCGGCTAGTGTGGCAAAGAGCTCAAAAGTTAATAAGATATATTGTGCTCCTGGAAATGCTGGAATAGGTCAAATTGCAGAGTGTGTTGACATTGGTGCAATGGAGTTTGATAGGCTGGCAGCATTTGCAAAAGAAAAAGCAATTGGACTTACAATTGTTGGTATGGATGATCCATTAGTGGGTGGCATTGTAGATGTATTTGAGGCAGAAGGATTGCGAGTATTTGGACCACGCAAAAATGCAGCAATCTTGGAAGGGTCAAAAGCTTTTTCAAAGGATTTAATGAAAAAGTACCATATTCCGACGGCAGCATATGAGAATTTTGACGATGCCAATAAGGCATTGGCATATTTAGAGACAGCATCTTTTCCAATTGTGTTGAAGGCTGATGGTTTGGCACTCGGAAAAGGAGTTTTGATATGCAATACAGTTGAGGAGGCCAAACAGGGTGTACAGTCCATTATGCTAGATAAGCAGTTTGGTGCTGCGGGAAACTGCATGGTGATAGAAGAATTTATGACAGGTCGTGAGGTGTCTGTACTCTCTTATGTAGATGGGAAAACCATTAAAACTATGACAAGTGCTCAGGATCATAAGCGGGCAAAAGATGGGGATCAGGGACTCAATACAGGTGGGATGGGAACGTTTTCACCCAGTCCGTTTTATACACCTGAAATTGATGCATTTTGTCAGGAACATATCTACCAACCCACAGTCGATGCAATGGCAGCGGAGGGAAGACCATTTCAAGGCATTATCTTTTTTGGATTAATGTTGACACAAAATGGTCCCAAAGTATTAGAATACAATGCGCGGTTTGGAGATCCAGAAGCGCAAGTGGTTCTTCCACGTATGAAGAACGATATTATTGAGGTGATGGAAGCGTGCATCGATGGCAGGCTTGATGAGATTGACTTGCAATTTGAAAAAAATGCTGCTGTTTGTGTAGTCCTTGCAAGTGATGGGTATCCAGTGAAATATGAAAAAGGATTTGAAATCCACGGCTTAGAGCATTTTGAGAATAAAGAGGGATACTACTGTTTTCATGCGGGAACAAAACTTGATGCCAATAATAAATTTGTGACAAATGGTGGTCGTGTATTAGGAGTGACGGCAAAGGGAGCAGATTTAAAACAAGCACGTGAAAATGCCTATTTGGCAACTGAGTGGATTGAGTTTGACAACAAGTATATGCGCCATGATATTGGCAGTGCAATTTTGGAGCAATAGAGGAAAGAAAGAATTAACCTACATGTTGTGAAGAGATGGGAATGGTAGTTTAGTAGCCGGTTTCTTGCAACTTTTGAGAAATCAATGAGGAGAATGAAAATGAAAGGAAACAGAAGAAACAAGATAAAACACACATTAGCAGCAATAGTGTTTAGTATGGTTATGTGTGTGGGCATCACTTGTTTTGCCGACGAGGTTGCCGTAAAGGCAGAGAGTGCCAAAATTAGAGCAACTGCAGATCCTTCGAGTGAACAGGTGGGAAGCACACATAGGGGGAAAAAAGTTGATATTATTAGTCAAACAACAGGAACAGATGGAAAGGTTTGGTACCAAGTTTATGTAGATGCCAATACCAAAGGATATATTCGATCAGATTTAGTTGAAACGCCAAGTGGAACGATTCCAACGACATCTACAGCAGCGCCGGCAGATCAGACTACAACTACGGCGACGCCAACAGAAGCAAAACAAGGGACTGTCAAAACAAATTCGCGAATCAGAGAGGGGGCTTCCACTAATCATGGGATAGTGGCGTCTGTCAATCCAGGTATTGTTTTGACTATAACAGGTGAGACAACTGGTAGTGACGGAAAGAAATGGTATCAAGTATCTTTTAAACACAATGAGAAGGATGTCACAGGTTTTATTCGTGCAGATCTTGTGACTTTTGACAATGTGCAGAACCCACCCGCAGAATCGAATATTACAGGTACTGGGGAGGGAGAAGGAGGCGGTGAACCTTCTACAGAGCCTTCAACAGAGGCGCCGCCCGCAGAAGAACCACCACAGGAGCAACAGCCAGCACCTCCTGCGAATGATACACAAAATATCGAGTTGATGAATGTGGAGGAGACTCCGGCCTATATTATGCCAGAGTTTAAGGAAGCATATTTAATTTGGAATGAACAAAAGATTAATGCATACAAGAATGGTGACTTTTATATTTTCTATGCACGCAAGCAAACTGGAGAGGAAGGCTGGTATTTGTTTGATGCAAAAACAGGAGTGTATCAACGATATGCCTATTCGGTTCCTGATGCGACAGTACCTACTGGAAACGGTGGAGGAGTTGGAATGGTTCCACTTATTGTTTTAGTGGTTATCATCATTGTTTTGATTGCGATAGTGGGACTTTTAGCCTTGAAATTGAGAGAATATAGAGGTTATGATGAGTACGAAGATGACGAGGATGAGGATGATGAAGACGACGAAGATGAGGATATGGAAGATCTAGAGGATTTAGAGGAGGATGATCCAAAGCCTGTAAGACGTCCCCAACCGCGTCCCAATGGCGGGGCACCGCAAACATCTGCAAGACGTCCCCAACCACAATCAAATGGAGCAGGTCAGCCTACAAGGCGTCCAGCTACAGCAGAAGGCCAGCCTGCAAGACGTCCCCAACCACAGTCAAATGGAGCAGCAGGCCAGCCCGCAAGGCGCCCCCAACCACAATCAAATGGAGCAGGTCAGCCTGCAAGACGTCCACAATCGCCTACTGGTGAAAGCGTTGGTAGACAGCAAGGGCAAAGGCCATCTGGCGGGCAGGGAAATATGCCTGCTCAGAACAGAAGAGGAACTCCAAATGAACGTCCTGGTGGATATCAGGCACCGAGACGTCCACAGTATCAAAATGAAGGCGGACAATCTCAAAAGGGATATAAAGCGAAAAATATGTTGGAGAATCAAGAGGAAGATATGGATTTTATGGATCTGTAGAAGTACAAGGGCTTATCTGGCGGTACAAATACCAGGTAAGCCTTTTCTAATAACTTAAGAAGTTTAATTATTTATAATAAGAGGAGTACGCAGGGAATTTTTAGGTTTTCAATTGATTCAAGTAGTAGCTTCTTTTGATAAATTAAAAAAGTATAACGCTCTTGTATACAGTAGGGCATTGTGCTACAATATATATAACAACTGGTTACCCTTTAAGGAGCGTGGAAATTTATGTATATAGAGATTGATTTTAATAGTGAGGAAGCCCTTTATCTACAGCTACGCAACCAGATTATTATCGGGATAGCTACGTCTCAGTATCAGGAAGGGGATACACTTCCATCGGTAAGGCAGCTTGCAGATACAATTGGTATCAATATGCATACTGTCAATAAAGCATATTCTGTGTTGAAACAGGAGGGTTTTGTAAAGCTAGACAGAAGAAAAGGTGCAGTCATAGCAGTTGATATAGATAAGATGCAAGCTATAGAAGATTTGAAACGTCAGATGCAGGTGCTTCTCGCGAAAAGTAGCTGTAAGCGCGTGTCGCGAGAGGAAGTTCATGCGCTGATTGATGAAATTTATGAGAGTTATGAAACAGAGTTTTAATTTTTTATGAGTGGAAATAGGATATGGAGGCATAGAAGAAATGCAACAATTTACAGATAAGGCAAAGACAGCATTGCAAAAAGCAGCCAAAGTTGCGCGAGATCTACACCAAAGTTATATAGGAAGTGAGCATATCTTAGTAGGACTTGTGAAAGAACGAACAGGAGTGGCGGCTAAGGTACTTATAGATAGCGGTGTGGATGATACACAACTTGTTGGTATGATTAAGGAATTAATCGCACCAGAAGGCAATGTAGCGATGCTTGAACGCGATGGGTATTCTCCACGGGCAAATAAGATTCTAGAGGATAGTCACAAACTCGCGCAGCGATATAAGAGCCAGATGACAGGGACAGAGCACATTCTTTTGGCAATGTTGCGAGAAGGTGAAAATGTAGGTCTACGATTGCTCAATACAATCGGAATCAATGTGCAGAAATTGTATATGGATACATTGATTGCTATAGGCGAGGATATTAATCAACATAAGGAAGATTTGAACAGAGCAAAAAACAAAAAGAAAAAGGAAGGTGTGACACAGACCTTAAATCAGTATAGTAGAGATTTGACATATCTAGCAAGAGAAGGTAGGTTAGATCCTGTTATAGGCAGAGAGACAGAAATTATGCGCGTTGTTCAGATTTTGTCTAGACGTACAAAGAACAATCCATGTCTGATTGGAGAACCTGGTGTGGGAAAAACTGCTATAGCAGAAGGATTAGCGCTGCGGATTGTCAGTGGTGAAGTGCCTGATATTGTAAAAAATAAACGTGTGGTGACGCTTGATCTAGCAGGAATGGTAGCTGGATCAAAATACCGCGGAGAATTTGAAGAGCGCATTAAAAAGGTTATAAAAGAAGTGATAGAGGATGGGAATATTTATTTGTTCCTTGATGAGATTCATACTTTGATTGGTGCAGGCGGAGCAGAAGGCGCTATTGATGCCTCCAACATATTGAAACCATCTTTGTCGAGAGGAGAAATTCAATTAATTGGTGCGACTACCATAGCAGAGTACAGAAAATATATTGAAAAGGACGCGGCACTCGAGAGACGTTTTCAGCCTGTAATGGTGGAGGAGCCTAATGAGAGTGAGGCTGTAGAAATTCTCAATGGTATTGCGCATAAATATGAAGAGCACCATAAGGTTACTATCACACAAGAAGCTATTGAAGCAGCAGTGAAATTGTCTGATAGATACATCAATGACAGAAATCTTCCTGATAAGGCGATTGATCTGATAGATGAGGCATCAGCGGCGATTCGGATCAAGAATATGAATGTGCCAGAGAGTTTTAAGGAAATGGTAGATCAGATTAAGAAGTTTGATCTGCAAATAGAGCGTTCTATTAGGATGGAAGCATATACGCAAGCAGCAGAATTGCGAAAAAACCAAGAAGAACTTATTAAGAAATATGACAGGGCAATCAGTAGATATGAAAAAAATCAAGCTGAAAAAAGTTTGGTAGTAACAGAAAATGATATAGCGGAGGTGGTTGCAAACTGGACTAAAATACCTGTAAAGAAATTGACGCAGAAGGAAAGTGAACGACTGCTTAAACTAGAGTCAATCCTTCACAAGCGCGTGATCGGACAGGATGAGGCGGTAAAGGCTGTCTCAGAGACAATGAAGCGTGGAAGAGTGGGGCTTCAAGATCCCAACAGGCCCATTGGTTCATTCCTATTTTTAGGTCCTACAGGTGTAGGTAAGACAGAGCTGTCAAAAGCGCTTGCGGAGGCTATGTTTGGATCGGAAAATGCATTAATACGAGTGGATATGTCTGAGTATATGGAGTCTCATTCTGTATCAAAGATGGTAGGTTCACCGCCAGGTTATGTTGGATTTGAGGATGGTGGACAGCTTAGTGAAAAGGTGCGCAGAAATCCATATTCTGTAGTTCTTTTTGACGAGATCGAAAAGGCACATCCTGATGTGTTCAATATTTTGTTACAAGTACTCGACGATGGGCACATTACAGATTCAAAAGGCAGAAAGGTAAGCTTTAAAAATACGATATTGATTATGACTTCCAATGCAGGAGCACAGCGAATTGTGGAGCCTAAAAATCTTGGATTTGCCACACAAAGAGATGCCAATGCCGACTATAAAAAAATGAAGGCGGGTGTTATGGAGGAGGTTAAGCGTATTTTTAAACCAGAGTTCATCAATCGCATTGATGAAATTATGGTGTTCCATCCATTGACAGAGCAAGATATGAAGCAAATTGTCACATTGTTGTCTAAAAATCTTTGTGATCGATGTAAGGCTCAGATGGATATTGATCTTACATTGACAAGCACATTAAAAGAATATTTAGTTAAGAAGCACTCTGATTTGAAAATGGGGGCACGCCCTCTCAAGCGTGCTATTCAAAGTGTAGTGGAAAATGAACTTGCAACGGCAATTCTTGAAGGTAGGATCAAAAAAGGAGATATTGTGTCAGCCGGAATACGCAATGATAAGGTGACATTTACAGTAAAATAGCCAAAGTAAACAAAAGGCATATCAAAATAGTACAGGGATGTTTTATTTAACAAAAATTTTGTGGAAAAGTACAAAAGGATAGTATATACTATAAAAAGAAAAAGTACTTTTAGATAAAATATAATGCATGTTAGGCCCTAAATGGCAAATTCTTTTAAAAATAAGAAAATAATATTGTACAAAGTGTCAAAACAAAATGCAGATTAATTAAAAACAGTGTCAAGTAGGAGGACAAAAGAAATGGCAGTAGTTGAGGAATTACTACGTTCCGAAAGTAACGGAAATATCAGCTTTGGTAATCATGAGCTTGCGGCGAAGGCAAAACTTGAAGATTATGAGCATGAGGGGGATTTGTACAAAGTAAAGACCTACAATGCGATTACAAAGTTGGAAAAGAATGGATTGTTTTTGTATGAATCAGTCCCCGGGACCTCCGTTCACGATTTTCGTGAGAGCGAAAACGGCATATCATTTGTAGTAGAAGGAAAACAGGATGCTCAGATTACAGTGGGAGCAGAAGATGGTGTAGAGTACGAGATTGTAGTAGCAGATGAAAGTGCAGGTACAATGAAAGCGAATCTTTCAGGAAAACTTACCATCAGTGTGGAGCTTGAAGGTGCAGGCGAAGTCACTGTAGAGATTATAAAGAAATAAATGAGAAATACCTCCTCAAATGAGGAGGTATTTTCATGGAATGTTTGTGATGTGGACAAACTGTAATATAGATGTGGTGAGAAGAAAGGAAAAAGAAAATAGATGGCAAAAAAGGTAAAGACAGTATTTTTTTGTCAGGAGTGTGGGCATGAATCTTCCAAATGGATGGGGCAATGTCCAGCCTGCAAAAAGTGGAACACTTTTGTGGAGGAGCGGGTAAATGTTACAACGAGCGGCATGGGAGGCAGTGCAAAGTCATCCGTCACAAAAGATGTGTCCGTTCCTGTGGAATTAGCCATGATTTCTATGCAGGCAGAGGAGCGCATGTGCACAGGCATCGCAGAGTTAGACAGAGTACTTGGGGGCGGTATTATGCACGGTTCTCTTACATTGGTAGGCGGAGATCCTGGTATCGGAAAGTCTACATTGCTGCTTCAGATGTGTAGGATGTTGGCCAATGCAGGCAGGAAAGTATTATATATCTCAGGTGAAGAATCGCTTAGACAGATTAAGTTGCGCGCAACTCGAATCGGAACATTTCAGGAGAGAATGTTTCTTTTGTGTGAAACCAACCTAGATCTTGTGGAGGAGGCGATTCGCCGCACCCAGCCAGAGGTGGTGGTTATTGATTCTATCCAAACAATGTATCAAGAAGAAATTTCTGCTGCGCCTGGAAGCGTCTCTCAAGTAAGAGAGGCAACTACTATTTTTTTGCAATTGGCAAAAGGATTAGATATTTCCATTTTTATAGTGGGTCATGTCACAAAAGAAGGAACCGTTGCAGGGCCACGCGTACTAGAACATATGGTTGATACTGTGCTTTACTTTGAGGGGGATCGATATGCATCGTATAGAGTATTGAGGGCCGTAAAAAATCGATTTGGCTCAACTAACGAAATTGGGGTGTTTGAGATGCGAAAAGAAGGGCTTATCGAGGTTCAAAATCCCTCAGAATATATGCTTAGCGGTAAGCCTGTGGGCGCAAGTGGCTCAGTTGTAGTGTGTTCTGTGGAAGGAACTAGGCCTATTTTGATCGAGATACAGGCATTAGTGTGCAGGACAAATTTTGGAATCCCTAGACGACAGACGACAGGAACTGATTTTAACCGCGTGAATTTGCTTATGGCAGTTTTAGAAAAACGTCTTGGACTTCAGATCGGAGATTGTGATGCCTATGTCAATATAGCAGGAGGAATGAAGATCAGTGAGCCAGCAATCGATTTGGGGCTGATTATGGCAATTGTATCCAGTTTTAAGAATCGCGCTATAGACGAGAGAACTCTTGTATTTGGAGAGGTAGGACTCAGCGGAGAGGTAAGAGCAGTAAACATGGCAGGACAGCGCGTTCAGGAGGCAAAAAAACTTGGTTATGAGACAGTGATTATACCACGCGTCAATCTCGAAGGTATGGAGAAAGTAGAAGGGATCAAAGTGATTGGCGTAGGAGGTATTGGTGAAGCTATTGACTTAATATAAGAGTTTGGCTTGTGTGTAGAGCACATAAAAGAGAGGTAAAAGATGGAACAAAATAAGAATAAAAATATAGAGAAGATGATGGAGTTTCTAGATCAGAGCTTGACATGCTATCACGCGGTTAGAGAGATTGAAAAGGAGTTGATAGCAGCTCAATTTACAAAATTGCATGAAACACAGCTATGGAACATAGAAAGAAACGGTGCCTATTTTGTAATCAGAAATGATGCGTCTATCATGGCATTTCGCATCCCAGACTGTCCTGTTGAGCAGATTAAAGGGTTTCATATCTATGCAGCACATTCTGATTCTCCCGCATTTAAATTAAAAGAAAATCCTGAAATGACAAAAGAGAAAGTCTATACAAGTGTTAATATAGAAAAATATGGACAAATGATTCTATCATCATGGATGGATAGACCGCTTACAATAGCGGGAAGGGTATGTGTTGCGCAAAAGGAAGAGATTGTGTCGCATCTAGTCAAGTTAGAGGACAATAGTTGTGTGATACCCAATCTTGCCATACACATGAACCGCGATATAAATAATGGAACTGCACTCAGTGTACAAACAGATATGATACCATTACTCATGATGGAATCTGATACAAAAAAGGCAGAGACAATCAATGAAATGTTAGCAAAAATTTTAACAAAACAAACAGGAGACACCTATTTACCTGAAAATATTTTATCTTCGGATTTATTTGTGGAAAATAGCGAAAAGGCAGTACTAGCAGGTGTAAACAAAGAGTTTGTGATGTCAGCCCGATATGATGATTTGGCATGTGTGTATGCAGGAATGAGAGCGATGGTGGATACCATATCCAACCAATATATTACGGTGCTAGCGATCTTTGACAGTGAAGAAGTTGGTAGCTGTACCAGGCAAGGCGCCGATTCTACTTTGTTGAAGGATACATTAGAAAATATTGCAGACACATTGGGCTGTTCAAGAGCGCTATACAGAGTGTGGAAGGCGGGAAGCTTTATGGTAAGTGCAGATAATGCACATGCTTGCCATCCTAATCAGGCAGGAAAGGCAGATCCAATCAATCGTCCATATCTCAATAAGGGAATTGTGCTCAAATATCATGGTGGGCAAAGGTATGCTACAGATGCTATGTCTGCTGCATTTGTCAAAGAACTTTGTCAAAAAAATGATATTCCTTATCAAACTTATACGAATCATTCCGATACTCCCGGAGGGTCTACTTTGGGAAATCTTGTGATGGCGCAAGTGTCAATGGCCGCGGCCGATATAGGATTGCCACAACTTGCCATGCATTCTGCTTATGAAATGGCTGGAGTTAAGGATGTTGAGTATCTTTTGACATTTACTAAGACATTTTTTGCTATATAAAATCAAATATTTTTATATTTATAGTAGAGTAGTTTGCTGTGAGCAAGGCATATTTGAGGAT
>CAJUHQ010000044.1 GCA_910586095.1 uncultured Lachnospiraceae bacterium
CTCCAATCAGGATGTGTGAAATTTTAATTTCACACTAACTCCCATCTGCCTGCTTCAGCAGGCGTACAAATCAGGATGGTGAAATTTTATATTTCACACTAACCTCCATGTCGCGGCTTTTCCGCGACTCCAATCAAGATGAAAAACGCCTGTTTTTGGCGTTTTTCCAAACATTTAGAAACTCTTAGGCGGCGTTTTTTGACGCCTTAGTGTTTCTTAATGTTTTATTCACGCTTACTCCCCCGTTCACTGTGCTATATATGTCAATGGTATTTTTACTTTAAAAATGGTTCCAACTCCTTCCTCACTAATCACGTTGATGGAACCACGATGCATCAACACTGCACTTTTAGTAATAGCAAGCCCAAGTCCTGTACCATCAATTTCTTTGGAATGTGATTTGTCCACACGATAAAAGCGTTCATATATATGTTCAATTGATTCTTGCGGAATACCAACACCCGAATCAGACACTTCCACCGAAAAGTACTGGTGATCTGCATCTAAAACTACTTTGACCCATCCATCTTTAATATTATATTTAATCGCATTTTCGACTAAATTTGACAATGCGAGTGTAAGTTTAACTTCGTCCACTTCCGCATTGACCAGTCTACGGCTCTCAAACGTAATTTTTACATTTGCACGTGCCGCAATCGGTCCTAAGCGTTTTAACAACAGTTCGAGAATAGAATTGATGTTCATTGTCTCCACATTCATATCCGCAGAAGTTCGCGTCATCTTAACAAGAGAAAGCAAGTCTGTAATAATCTTATTCTCACGCTCGATCTCCTCTGCAATATCTGTCATAAATTCGCGATACAATTCTGCTGGTACATTCTCTTGTGTAAGGAGTG
Source organism: uncultured Lachnospiraceae bacterium (assembly GCA_910586095.1). Classification (GTDB taxonomy): domain Bacteria; phylum Bacillota; class Clostridia; order Lachnospirales; family Lachnospiraceae; genus COE1. Next base: position 858 of record CAJUHQ010000044.1, read on the forward strand.
ATTCTGCCAACACCTTCATTGATGCAAGCGGGGTCTTTAACTCGTGAGACACATTTGACACGAACTCCTGGCGTGAGGTATCAAGCACTTTCATTCTTCCCATCATTTGATTAAATGCATCGCCTATACGCTCTGTCTCAATATAATCCATCACACGAATTTCTTTGTCCGTGAATCCATTTTTCACTTCGTTGATGGCATCCGTGATCTTATCAAATGGCTTAAGCATCTTCTTGCTAATAAAATAGGATATCCCTATTACAACAACCATAGCAACAATTTGTAACAAAAATGCTCTGCTTTGAATATATTCATAACTGCTCATAATGCTGTCTGTAGACACACTTGTCAACATGACCCCAACAATGCGAGTGTCTTCTGCGTTTTTTTCTTCTATAGGCACTATAATTTCAATATAGCCTGTCTCCTCTAGATGATTGACAGCCCCGCCGCCTTTAAAGCACTTAATAATATCCTCTGATATAATCGTTTTTCCTTCGCTTATACCATATGTGTCTTTTATGATCTTCATGTTGCTATCTATAACTAACACACGTCCATCATATAAATTAGACAACTGCGAAAGCTCTGCATTTACCACATCACTGCTATTGTCGAGCAGATAATTGTACGTAATCAGATGATCCGCAATGATTTTTACTTGTGTCTGAACTTCACCAGTCCGCACAGACACGGCATTATCCATATACCGATCTAATATTCCATAGCTTAACACAACGCAAGGAATAAGTCCTATAATAATAATAATAATAAATACTCGTACTTTAAGACTTCTAAGTCCTCTAAGAACTCTACCGTTTTTTATTTTTCCTAAAAGCTTCGCCACATTTATCCCTCGCTACGCCTCGCAGACTAACGAAATACTCAGCATTTTTCTTCCATAATTGATTGCTAACTCTTTTTCTTAAGAACGTGCTCCTAGGTAGTAATATCCTACTCCCCACTTTGTAACTACATATTTAGGCTCACTCGGATTGAACTCGATCTTCTCCCTTAATCGTCTAATATGCACATCTACCGTGCGCACATCACCAGGATAATCGGCTCCCCAAACGAGTTTAAGCAAATTCTCACGACTGTAAACCTTATTTGGATTAAGCACTAAAAGTTCTAACACATCAAATTCTTTCGCTGTGAGGTTGACTTCCTTACCATTAATATATAAACGTCTTCCATCACAATCTAATTTCAAATCTCCTGTCTCGATCATGTGTGTCTTTTTTTCTGGTTGTTCTTTTGTCTTTCCTCCAATTCTTCTCATAATGGCCTTGATACGCGCCTTCACTTCAAGAATATTAAAAGGTTTGGTAATGTAGTCATCTGCTCCATATTCCAATCCAAGGATTTTATCCATATCATCCCCTTTTGCAGTGAGCATGACAATAGGCACATTCGAGAACTCTCTAATTTGCTGACATACCTCTAACCCAGTCAATTTGGGAAGCATAATATCAAGCAGTATGATATCAAATTTGTGACTTTTGGCTTTCTCTAGTGCTTCCTCACCATCATAGGCACACTCTACTTCCATATCATCCTGCTCCAAACTAAAACGGAGTCCCTTTACTATGAGCTTTTCATCATCTACCACCAAAACCTTTTTTCCCATTACTTCGTTCTCCCAATCATCTCTTATTTTGACTATTTTTTTGTACAGAAACTCCTATGTCAATTATTACACTTACTATGACTCTAAAATTTGAAAGATTTATACCGTAATTTTATCCTTAATCTTTGCAAAAAGCCCATCCTTAATACCATCAACCTTCTTGATATCCTCCACACTACGAAATGCTCCATAAGTTTCCCTATAAGTGATAATTGCCTGTGCACGGCTCTCCCCAATTCCTGACACAGTTGTCAATTCCGCCACAGTTGCAGTATTAATATTTATCAAACCTGTAGAAGATCCTTGCGCTTTTGTTCCATCTTTGTCTCCCTGTCCCGGAATATAATGCCCTGCTTCCTGAAGCTGCTCTACCTCCTGTTTGGTTAGAATCACCACTTGTTCTCCATCCAATATCTCTCTAGCTAAATTTAGACAAGTTTGATCTGCTTCTTTAGTCAGTCCACCTGCCATCTCCACCGCCTCATAAATACGGCTTCCTGACTCTAGCTGATACACTCCAGGATTATTCACTGCTCCACAGACATAGATATACAAAAATTGAGATTCTTTGTTGTCTATTGTAGTCTCCCTTAAAGGATCTATTGTGGTCATTGACATCTTATCTGTAGATATTTGTGCTAGTTCTCTTTCCTCCTCACCAGAAAGTTTCATAACTACTTCATCTTTTGCCGCCTCTGAATCACAACCATAAAGAAACATACAACAAAACAAAAGTGCCCAAAATAGGTACTTGATTGATTTTTTTATTTTGTTTACTTTTTTCATCGATATAGCATACTCCTTTTCAAGGCCCCTCTATGCATATCTGTTTCTATTTTATGCCAAATCTACATTTTATACAAGTGCTATTTTTTACATTTCCGTATTGTATTCTTAATAATTTAGGCTTTGTATTGTACCTTTGATGAACACTACCATACATATATGACAAGCTAAACTATAACCATCTATTCATATGACAAATACTGACAAATTTTTTACCATTTACATCTGTATAATTTATTCTTTTTTACTACTATACTAATCCCCCATGCCGCCTTTGGCGGCTCAAATTAGGAATGAAAAAAGTCTGCTATGCAGACTTAATCGTTCTTAGGCAGTGTCTTTTGCTGCCTTAGAAGTATTTTTCATCCCCTTTGCACCCTTTTAGCGGGCTTTTCAATCGGGATGAAAAATGCCTGTTTTTTGGTATTTTCCCAAATATTTAGAAACTCTTAGGCGGCATTTTTTGACGCCTTAGTGTTTCTTAATGTTTTCACTCTTTGCGGTGACAATATTGATATGCACGATCCGCCATGTCGCCATTTGTCGCATATAATCGTATTGCTGCGCGCAGTGCAATCTCAGATACATTTTGTATACTTTGTTGCTCTTTATACATACAACTTTGATCTTCAATAGTCTTTATATACTCTGCTTTTTGATTGATATTTTTTGTTTCTTCCTTTGTGGACACTGCTTTTACAGCATCTCTAGCATAACGGTTTAAACACCGAAAATAGCTAATCACTTTTTCATACTCATTGACAGACTCTAGAAAACAGCTCCCATATTCTGCAATCTCTAAATTGGCTGTAGAAACCGCCTGTAAACAAAGTTTGCACTCTCCATTAAGATCTGATGCCTCCATGAGAATATCTGGTCGTTTCTTTAAGACTGTCTCAAAATATTCTTTTGCACCTTTTACATCTTTCTGTCTAAAATACTCCGCTATTTTGATAGTTACTTCACGTGTTTCCTTCTTTTCTCCAATAAGTGCCACCCTACATTCGTATGCTTTTAAATTATTTACTGTAACCCATACATACAATAAAAACTCCGATATAAAGCCAAACACTCTTCTGTGATAATCGTCTGTAAAATTAAGGTCAATGCGTTGATATAATATCATAAAAATTGAAAAAAGCCATTGACAATATGTGTCAAACAGCTCCTTTTTTGCCACCATCATATTTCCAAAATAAGTCTTATTTTGATTGGATAATCGAATAAATGTATCGTAATATTCTGGATAATACTCTGCTATAATATGACCCGTCTCATCGAGAGTATGGACATTGTGATGTGCACCAAAACCGTTCCGATAGGACCCAGGAAGCTCTAACTGTTTTGTAGTGATAATATCATATTCCTGTAAAATTTTCTCATACTCTGACTCGGAAAAAACATAACCTTCCTCACTTGTAAGAAAGCGTCTATAGTGACAAATTCCCACATAATCGGCAGTATGATAATTCTTCCAGACCCAATAAACACCCGACAGCTCTGCGTAATAACAATTCTGATCTGAAATATGGTCGCCTGTATCATCCCCCATATACCCAAATTCCTCCTTAGCCTGCTTATGTCCTACATGGAGAGGAATATACATAGGATCGTTAGGTACTTCAAACCGCTTGTGTGTCATTACAAATATTTTAACTGACATTTTCTTCCCCTTTATATATTGAAAACACAGTGTCATGAACGGCAAACCTATCTGTGATGCCTCCACAACACTGTGTGCGATCAACATTCTACTTTTACTTGTTGTACATGATCTACATTATAGTAAGCCCTGCTTAACCTATTCACTCATCTGTTGTATCTAATCTTCTAAATACCAACATTTCACTATATAACATAGTCACTATTCTACTTCATTTTTAAGAAAGCTGTGTACCCTTTTACAGCTTCATACACATCTGCCTTGCTACTTGCTTCGTAGGGTGCGTGCATATTTAGAACAGCCACTCCACTGTCAATTACATTCATTCCATACTCTGCCATAATATACGCAATTGTGCCGCCACCACCTACATCAACCTTTCCAAGTTCTGCAAACTGGTAGGTAACGTTCGCATCATCCATAACCTGTCTAAGCTTTGCGATATACTCTGCATTTGCATCATTTGATCCGCTCTTTCCGCGAGAGCCTGTAAATTTATTAAACGCAAGCCCATGTGCCAAAAATGCAGCATTATTTTTCTCATAAGAAGCCGCATACAGTGGATCATATCCTGCGCTGACATCAGAAGAAAGCATGTCAGAATGTGCTAGTGCACGGCGTACCAACAGTTGCGAATCACGTTCTGTAGCGGCAATGAGTTCTGCTACCGCATTTTCAAAAAACCGTGACTTCATGCCCGTAGCACCCACACTTCCAATCTCTTCCTTGTCAACTAGAAGACAGCAAAGTGTGCGATCTGTAACCTGATCCGCCATCCCCATCATAGCAAACAAAGATGTAAATGCACAAATTCTATCATCCTGTCCATATGCTAAGATCATACTTCTGTCAAATCCCAGATCCCTAGCCTTTCCTGATGGAACAATCTCTAGTTCCGCTGAGAGAAAATCGTCCTCTTCCATACCATACGCCTCTGACAGTATTCGAAGCACATTAGCCTTAAGTGCGTCTTTCTCTTCCTTCTCGAGTTCTTTGTTCTCTTCTAAGGGACAGTTGCCAATGAGTAAATCTAGGTTTTCTCCAGTTACTACCTCTGTTGCTTTCTTTGTCATTTGCTCTCCTGCTAAATGAATCAACAGATCTGTAATCACAAACACTGGATCATCATCCTTCTCACCAATGCAAACAGATACTACTGAACCATCCTTCTTTGCAACCACGCCATGAAGTGCTAACGGAATAGCTGTCCACTGATATTTCTTAATACCACCATAATAATGTGTATCTAGATAAACAAAACCTTCTTTTTCATATAGAGGATTCTGTTTTACATCAATTCGTGGTGAATCGATATGTGCTCCAAGAATGTTCATTCCTTCTGATATTGGTTGCTTTCCTATCTGGAATAATGCTATGCTCTTATTCATCTGAACTACATAGAATTTATCTCCCGCAGTGATAGTATCGCCATTTTTAAGAGCAGTATAAAGTTCTTTATATCCCTTTTCCTCGGCCATCTTGATCGTGAGCGCAACACACTCGCGCTCGGTCTTTCCTGCATCGAGGCACTCTTTGTACTGCGCTGATACTGCATCTGCCTCCTTTTTGTCCTCCGGCGTAAAACGAAGCCATAAATTTTCCTTTTTCTTTTCTGTCTTTTCCATTGTTATCACTATACTCCTTTCAAATTTCTGTTATACTTTTTACAAAACAATACCTATATTCAATGTGACACTATAACTTCCTAGATCAAACTTGTTTTATCTTCATTTGATCGTTCACAATCACATTACAAAAATATATCAGTGCCGGAACTTTTGTGCTTGTTGTGTCAAATTATGTGCAACCGCTGATAGCTCTTGCGTCATACTCGCAATATCTGCAATCGCTCTGTCTTGCGTCTCCACAGATGCCAAAATTTCCTGGCTACCTGCTGCATTTTCCTCAGAGGCCGCCGAAAGTCCTTCTATCATATCCACAATGACTTTCTTGCTACCCATCATATTATTGCTTGAACCATATAATTTATCCACACTTGTCTGTACACTAGTAAGGCATTTTTCAATCTGTACAAACTTTTCTCGTGTCTGCCCAACACTCTGTTCCTGCTCTTCAAAAATCTTTCCCATGCTCTCCATATCAGTGGTGACATTTGACGTTTTTTGGAGTAGTTCCTGAATAATGATTCCAATCTCGTTTGTCAGCGCATTCGTCTCTCCCGCAAGGCTGCGAATCTCTTCTGCCACAACTGCAAATCCTCTGCCTGCCTCACCTGCTCTTGCCGCCTCTATTGCTGCATTTAATGAAAGAAGATTGGTCTGGTCTGCAATATCATTAATTTTCTGGCTAGTAGCATCTATCTTTTGTGCCTGCTCATTATTTTGTTCCATCGCCTCTTTAACGATGTCTATACTCGTCCTACTTTTTTCAGTTCTCTCAATCAAATCTTTAATCGCGGCAAGTCCATTATTTTTGACGGTATCCATCTCTCGAGCATTTTCACGAAGATTCTGTGTATCCTCAAGATTTCCCACAATTAAACCGTCAAGTTTTGCCACTGCTCCAGAACTTGTTGCAATCTCTTCCGCCTGTGTCATCGCCCCACGACTCAAATCATTCATCGTAACGCTCACTTCATCTGAAGACTTTTTTACTTGCATGATTCTATCTGCAAGAACGTCTGCATTTTCTGAAAGCATTTGGGCTGACTGATCGATCTGCGTTACAATCTCTCTAAGGCTGTTATACATCAACATCATATTCGCGCTAATACTTCCGACTTCATCCTTTCGCATTGCCATATTGCGCACAGCCTGCATATTTCCTTCTGTCAAATCATAGTGTGCAATCCTATAAATTTCTGACACAATTCGAATCAAAGGCTTTACGAGCAGTACTCTAATAATGATCGCCAATATCACAAGCGCAATCACCCCAGTAATTAGACTGATAGCTGTCATAGTACCTACTTTTCCAATAACCTGTGCTTTTGCCTCTGCCATTGTAATGTTTGCTATCCTTGCTACTTCACTTTCCATAATTCGACATGAAATAAAATTACTGATGGTAAATGCTACTGCAAGAACTACAAACATAACAACACTGATGATCACTATAATGGAAACCTTTTTCTCTGCATTTTTCTCCATAAGTCTTCTCCGTTTCTCTTTGTTTATAGTCTACCAAAATTATAAAGTATTTTTTGTCGGATTTCAATTACTTTCTACTGCAATTAGTCTTCTGAAAAAATGATTGGACTAACATGGCTAGCTCTACATTGTGAGCCAACATAAAAATATAGTTTTTAAATAAATCTTCTAAAAGACTAATTGAAGTACTATTCGTTTCCTTGTTCTCCTTCTATAAATATAGTCATTTCTTTTGACTCTAGTAAATAAAACGGCAATAGCTGTGCATAACCCGACTATTACTACAAATACTTATGTCACATGCTCCTTGCACGAAGAAACAGTATCGTGTATAATAGCTGTGTGACTCCAATTGTCATGAACACTTATTAGGAAGGAAATAACAAATGAACGAAAAGAAATTAATGCTTGGCAATGAAGCGATTGCCCGTGGTGCCTATGAGGCTGGTGTGAAAGTCTCTAGCGCTTATCCAGGCACGCCCAGCACCGAAATCAGTGAAGAGATCGTAAAATATCCTGAAATCTATGCAGAGTGGGCTCCAAATGAAAAAGTCGCTATGGAAGTGGCTATTGGAGCTTCTATCAGCGGAGTGCGCGCTATGGCTTCCATGAAAATGGTTGGCGTAAATGTAGCAAGCGATCCCCTCTACACAGTATCCTATATTGGCGCAAACGGTGGTTTAGTGCTTGTAGCAGCAGATGATCCTGGCCTATACTCCTCTCAAAATGAGCAGGATTCGCGCTGTGTGGCACGCGTGGCACAAGTTCCTGTGCTCGAACCCTCCGATTCGCAAGAGGCAAAAGACTTTACTAAACTAGCATTTGAGTACAGTGAACAATATGACACGCCTGTCATGGTCCGCACCACAACGCGTCTAGCGCACTCACAAGGTCCTGTCACATTACAGCAACGTCAAGAAGTTCCCGATAAGCCTTACGAGCGCAACGCTGCCAAACATGTCATGATGCCTGCCAATGCTAAAGGCCGCCATGTACATGTCGAAAACCGACTCAAGCAAATGGCACAAGATGCTTGTACTTTTGCTATCAACAAAGCAATTTATAAAGATACTTCTATCGGCTTTATCACTAGTGGTATTCCTTATACATATGTGGCAGAAGCAATGCCAAATGCCAGTGTGCTCAAACTTGGTCTAGTCCATCCCTTACCGCGCAAACTAATCGAAGAGTTTGCTTCACGGGTGGACAAACTCTATATCTTTGAAGAGTTAGAGCCTTTGATCGAAGAACAAGTCAAATCATGGGGGATTCCTTGTATTGGCAAAGACCTTTTTACCTTACAGGGTGAATATAGTGCCAATATGATACGCGAACGTATCCTTGGAATGAATATCGAGATGTCCAAACCTGCACAAGTTCCTGCGCGGCCGCCTATTTTATGTCCTGGCTGCCCACATAGAAGTACTTTTTCTGTTCTAAAAAAATTGGGGATTCATGGTGCTGGAGATATTGGTTGCTATACTCTAGGTGCAGTTGCGCCTCTTAATGTGATCGATACTACTGTATGTATGGGAGCTTCTATCTCCACTCTACACGGAATGGAGAAAGCAAGAGGCAAGGATTATATCAAAAATTGGGTTGCCCTAATTGGCGATTCAACCTTTTTGCACACAGGGGTGAACTCCCTCATGAATATGGTATACAATCAATCAACGGGTACTGTGTTGATCCTTGATAACTCAACTACAGGTATGACAGGGCATCAGGAGCATGCTGCTACTGGAAAAATGCTCAACGGAAAAGAAACTAAAGCTATCAACTTATATCATTTATGCAAAGCAATCGGTGTAGAACATGTATATGAAGTAGATGCTTTTGATATTGATACACTTGAAGAAACCATTAAACGTGAAGTTGCGCGCGACGAAGTTTCTGTAATCATTGTTTGCGCTCCCTGCGCCCTGCTCAAATCACAAGCTACTCGTGCAAAGTGTGTAGTAATCCCTGAAAACTGCAAAAAATGCGGCATGTGTCTGGTACCTGGATGTCCTGCTCTTACCAAAAATACAGATGGAACAGTAACCATTGATGACACCATGTGCAACGGCTGTGGACTTTGTATGAAACGCTGCAAATTTGGAGCCATCAAAAACTTATAGAAGCGAGGTTGACTATGATTACAAAAAATATAATGATTGTTGGTGTTGGCGGTCAAGGAACACTTCTGACAAGCCGAATTCTTGGCGGGATCACCACCAAAGCTGGATTTGATGTAAAACTTTCTGAAGTGCACGGCATGGCACAGCGCGGTGGAAGCGTCGTCACCTTTGTTCGCTATGGCGATTCTGTTGCAGAGCCTATTGTGGAGGAAGGTCAAGCAGATGTGTTGATTGCTTTTGAGCGTCTCGAAGCTTTGCGCTATGCACATTTTCTAAAAAAAGATGGGGTTTTGATTGTAAACGATCAGCGAATAGATCCGATCACAGTTGTAACAGGCGCTGCTACATATCCTGAACATATCATCGAAACGCTGCAAAAAGAATATACTGTCATTGCTGTGGATGCTATGGAGGAGGCAAAAAAACTTGGAAATCCTAAAGTATTCAACACGATCATTGTTGGCGTAGCCGCAAGACGTATGGATTTTGACAAGTCCCAATGGATCGAAGTCATCGAATCCACTGTTCCTCCTAAAACAATAGCACTCAACAAAGCCGCTTTTGAAGCTGGATATGCATTAGGATAACTTTTTATCAAACCTGTTTTATTGGTTGACCACGCAAAAAGGGGGAGTATTATGCTAACACAAATATCTGTCTATGCTGAAAATAAAAAAGGCGCCTTTCAGAATATCACCAAGGTTTTACTTGAGAATAATATCAATATTCTTGGCTCTGTCACCAATGACAGCGCAGAATATGGAATTGTTCGTATGGTAGTATCTGATGCTGATTTAGCCTGCACAGCACTAAAAGAAAACGGTTATCTATGTCGTACTACATCTGTCATTGGAGTAGAGCTTGCCGACGAAGTTGGTAATCTGAACAAACTACTTTTATCTATCAGTGACGGAAATATCAATGTAGACTATCTATACCTATCCTTTAACCGACAGTCCGGCCAACCTATTATGGTGTTCCATACAGACGAACCTCAAGCAGTTGCCAACTGTCTGAGCAGACAAGGCTATACCGTCTTATAACACAATCACAGCGTACAGCAAGAGTTCTTTGATAAACGCCTTCTGTACGCTACTATTTTTTATAATCCATATTTTTGTTCAAACTCTTCCACAGGTATTGGCATCGCATAATAATACCCCTGAAAAATATCGCATCCCATCTGAGCAAGAAATTCTTCATGCTCTCTATTTTGAACGCCTTCTGTAATCACAGTCATTCCAAGTTCTTTTGCCATTGTGATAATAGAACAAAGAATTGTGCGTGCTCTGATTGGATTGTTCGTTTCCTCCAAAAAAGTCATATCTATTTTTAGCGTATCCGCCTCTATATCCTTAAGCATACTCAAAGAAGAATACCCGCTTCCAAAATCATCAATCTCTAAATGAAATCCATAATCCCTCAATTGTTCTATCACCGTTAGACGCGCTCCTATATCTTGCATAAATACTGTTTCGGTAATCTCAATGTGAAGTTTATTAGGCTCCACCTCATACGCTTCTACTAAGGATGTAAAAACCTTATATAAATCGGCATAATAAAAATCTTTTGTTGACACATTGACAGAGATACTTATGTCTTCTTGCCCACGTTTTTTCCAGTCTGCAAGTTTTGACACTGCTTGTTCCCACATCCATCGATCCAACCTATAAATATATCCTCTCTTCTCTATAATCCCCAAAAAGTCTGCTGGCATCAATATTCCCTTTGAAGGATGATGCCATCGCACAATTGCTTCTGCCCCTACTAAAATTCCCGCATTTGAGATCTGTGGCTGCAAATACATCACAAACTGTCCACTTACAAGAGCATCATTAAATTCACTCAATATATTTTTTTCATGTATTAGCCGATCTAGCATTTTTTCGTCATAATATGCTATTACTTTGCTATAATCTCCCTTAAAAGAATCTATTGCCATGTTTGCCTTATCACACATCACCTGAATACTTTCTTTTGGATCTGTAATTTCGTATACCCCTACAAAAATATGAAATTTATAGCTAGTATCATTAATAAAATATTGCAAACCAACCATTTCTTCTGTTATCTGCTGCGTCTGAAATGAAGCTTTTGGTATCAACATTGCAAACCGATCGCCTGCAATTCGTCCACAAATTCCCTCATCACAAGTTCCTTGTATCAAGCGTTTTGCCTGATCTGTGAGCACTTTATTTCCCATCTCCTCACCAAAAAGATCATTAGCAAGTTTAAAATTTCTTATATCTGTACAAACCATACACCATTTTTTATTTGGATTTCTGCGTATCTTCTCCTTTGCCTTTTCAAAAAAACCTTCTCTGCTATACAGTCCTGTCAAACTATCATACTCTGCCACAGACTGTTTCTTTCGATACCTGCATACTTCCACTGCAAGTATTACCGCCAAAAGTATCAAAATGCCTATCAAAAACATTCTACTGACTATGTCCATTTTAATCCCCCATTCTGATCAAAGTCTGTGAATTTGGGCGTCAGCACAAATTTGCCGTGTGAAATCTTTGATTTCACACTAACCTCCATGCTACGACTGTTCTTTAGATGTAGACGCGCTTGAAATGTTCAAGCTTTTCTTTGTTTCTACATATTTGAAAGTCTTCTGCTTTTGCGTCATAATACTTCTTTTACAATCATCATATCAAAAATACTGTCCATGTTCAATTGTATTTTGAGCCTGTCAAATGATTTCCTTGCATTTGATAAGACAAAATTGGATAGATATATGATGGGGATTTCATAGCCTGTTACACACATTTCCACAATGCTTGTCTTTTGTTTTCTTAGTTCGAAATAGTGCGGTATTGGTCATTTATCTCTTGTTTTTTGGTTGCTTGCTTCTTTATCATATATGAGCATTGACTTCATGTATCAAACTCAACTATAACAATCGTTTACAATTTTTTAGATTTCTTAATGCAGGTGGGGGGACTTTGTGCTATACTAGAACAGGGTATTTTTCAAATATCTTAGAACGAAACAATCAAAATATAAAAGGAGGCTATCAAATGGCTTGGTATGATGAGGCTATATTTTATCACATTTATCCGCTAGGACTGACAGGCGCACCGACGCAAAATTCTTATGGGGAGCCCGAGCATCGGTTAAACACTCTGTTACCTTGGATTGACCATATAAAAAATATAGGCTGTAATGCCATATATATTGGTCCTTTGTTTGAATCTGTAGGACATGGTTATGAGACAACCGACTACAAAAAATTAGACAGCCGTCTCGGCGATAATGCTGATCTAAAGCACTTTGTAGCAGAATGTCACAAGAAAGATGTCAAGGTCATATTTGATGGTGTGTTTAATCACACAGGTCGCGATTTTTTTGCCTTTCAAGATATCAAAAAAAATCGTGAAAGTTCTGCATACAAAGATTGGTATTGCAATGTAAACTTCTATGGCAACAATGAATACAATGACGGATTTTCTTATGAAAATTGGGGCGGCTACAATCTACTTGTAAAACTCAATCAGAAAAATCCCGCTGTAAAAGATTATATTTGTGATGTTATTCGCTTCTGGGTTAGCGAATTTGACGTAGATGGTATTCGTCTGGATGCTGCCGATGTGCTAGACTTTGATTTTATGAAAGCGTTGCGCCATTTGGCTAATGAATTAAAACCCGATTTTTGGCTGATGGGTGAAGTCATTCACGGAGAATACTCTCGTTGGGTCAATGAAGGTACTCTTCACTCTGTCACAAACTACCATCTTCACAAGGCACTATACTCTGGCCACAATGACCATAATTACTTTGAGATTGCTCACACAGTCAAACGGCTTTATGATATGGGCGCAAGCAATCCCAACGGATTTCGGCTCTATAATTTTGTAGACAATCATGATGTAGAACGCATTTACACTAAACTTAACAATAAGGCTCATTTTGCGCCTGTTCACATTTTACTGTATACATTACCTGGCATCCCTTCTATTTATTATGGATCTGAATTTGGAATCGAGGGCAAAAAAGAGCGTTTTTCCGACGCATCACTTCGTCCTGCACTTCATCTTTCGGACTATCCTGATGCAGTGGACACCAATCCTTTCACTAAACTGATTGCAGCGCTAGGACGTGCCAGACAACAATCAAAGGCATTATCATATGGTGATTATCACGAGTTAAAACTTCTGAATCGTCAATATGTATTTTCCAGAAGTTTTGAGGGCGAATGTGCAGTAGTTGCTGTCAACAATGATGATAGTGACTCTACGATAACAGTACCTGCTGGAACTGCTGGCAGATATATCGGTGCTCTTTCTGGTCAACACGTAGATGTAGTCAATGGCACAATCTGCATCCAAATCAAGGCAAATTCTGGTGATATCTGGTTGCCTGAAACCACTGACTCTCAAAAGGCAGTCACTCCAGATGCAGTCGCTCCTCTTGTATCTACTCCCCAAGTCTCTACAATAGATGTAAACCAGGAAACTGCTGCCCCCACACCTACTGTAACCGACAATAGTGATACAAAAACGCCACCTCCTACCTCTCCTACTGTAGATACCACATCCGCACAAACCTCTTCCGATTCTGATTATACAAAGGCGTTTGAGGAAGGAAAAATCGCAGGACTTCAGGAAGCTATTCTTGCCATTATGGAGAAAAATGGGTATGTCTCTGACCAGATGAGAAGGGATGTTGCCGCTAATGTATACCACGATTCTCTGATTAACTGGATCAAGAGTTTTCGCTAATATATGACCGTTTATTTTCTTTATATACATCTGTGTATAATCGAGTAAAACATAGATTTTCTTTCTACTACTATACTCTTTAGCTTTGCTGACAGTTCTTTTTAAAGACACATGTATATCAAAAATAAGACAGGCTGAGTTGTACTCTCCTGTCTTACTTTTATGTTATGAATACCCTCTATATGCATTTATTTGAATGGATTAAACCATTCCCATGAGTGTTCCTATCCAATATATAAGGCCTAGCACCCAGCTAGTGACAATTCCATACAAAATGACAGGTCCTGCAATAGTAAAAATCTTAGCTCCAATTCCAAATACTTGTCCCTCTGTCTTGTACTCTATTGCAGAAGCTACAACCGAATTTGCAAATCCTGTAATAGGTACCAGTGCTCCAGCTCCACCCCATTTTACAAGTTTTCCATATATATTAAACCCTGTAAAAATTGCACTAAGCAAAATCAAACACACAGAACACCAGCTTGCTGCTGTCTCTTTGTCAATCCCAAAATTCTTCATTGCAATATTTACAATAAATTGACCTATGCAACAAATAATTCCTCCCATAACAAATGCTTTTCCCATCTGAATAGGCAGATTGGTTTTAGGTGAATTTTGTTTTACATACTCCTGATATTCTTCTTTCTTCTGTTCTGATACCATATCCTAATCCTCCACTCTTTTGCTGCTACTTTCCTTTAATTAAAAAATCCATTGGAAAAATAATAGATTGAACCTGCTACCTTGCCGAGTGCCACGGCAAGCACTGCAATACTCACCCCCATTTTTAGTTTGATGCGCCTTGCAAAAATGGGAATACCATCGAGTACTTCCGCGAGTGCAATAGACAGACAACCTACAAAGATCCCTGAAAAGATCCCTATCAGAGCTAACAATATCGTAAACAGCACTTCCGAAAATGGTATCTGTCCTATAAACTGCCCTATGGAACCTTGAATCGGAAATACACTCAACACATCCGCTAAAATAGAGCCAAACACAATACATTCCTCATAAAAAATTTCATATTGTGCGGTGTCTGTTCTTCCAGCAAAACGCGGTATCAATCCTACCACAAACAGTACTGTGAACACACCAGCCGATACCATAATCCCTGAACTGATGCCAATCACCCCTAGCAGTATCATATGCCAAACCATCTACTCCACATCCTCTTCTAACTTTTGTCTGTCGGCCATTTGCACAATTGCTTGGTTGACATCACGCTCATAATTGCGCATTTCCACTTCCAACGGAGTCGGATCGGAGGTGAGCCGCTTCCCACCAATATGATTATAAAAGACAATAATACCTGCTGCTAACCCTATAGAATATGCAACTTCTAGCGTTGTATATCCGTCTGAACCTTCTCCTGTCACCAGTTCATAAATCCGTGCCAACACATCTGAGATACCAATGTCATTGTGAAACGCCATAATCGTAAAGGCCGATCCAAAAAAGCAAATAAACGCTACAAACACAATTTTTATAATTGCGCCAAAACCTTTTTTCTGTTCTGGCTTATCATGTTGAAAAGAAGCCTTTTCAATAATAATGTCTGTCTCGCCAATACTCTCTACTGTTATTCCAGGGCAGAGTTTGGTAATTTGTTCAATTATTTTTAGGATGCTGATTACTATACGCGGCTGTGAGTCATGTCGAAATCGGTGTACTTTAAGTGCTTGCGCCTTTGCTTGTATTGTCTTATCCTCACAATAAATACTAGCTACATCACAAAGTTCCACGTCTTGCTTTGACACGGATACATTTTGCTCTGCCATGATATATAATATTGTATTTGTCACAAAAAATAACCATACCTTTCTACATTACTAATCCTCCATACTGCCAACAACAATGTAAATAACATAAATATTGTTGATCCTGCTAAATAGCTCCTGTCCTGCCATTTAAATGACAAAAAGTCATTCACTTTGAGATCTCTTTTTGGTCTATAGAAGATTTGTCTTTGAAATGTTATGGTTATTTTTTACTCCTATGTAGTTTTTATACATGAATCTTCAAAAAAATATATTACATTGCATACGCTGTAAGAATCTCTAGGATAGGCCCTAACACCTCCTTGTCCAATCCCATTTCTATCAATTGGCTAATAATATACACTGTAGAAACTCCTTCATCTATCTGCTGAACAATATGATAGATATTGCTTTTTGTATCAAATGCAATCTGTGCACAATTTAGGAAATTAAAAATTCGATCTATTCTCTGATTTTGGTGCGGCTGTACATGTGTCATTGTGACCGTAAGTTTGTCACATACCGCAACTTCTGGAATCTCTACATAAAGTATTCCTCTCTCATCATCATAAGAACAACTTGTCAAAGAAAGAAGCTTTGTGCCAGCGTCGACTTTTATGTCTATCTCTTTTTGGCACCCAAGAATTCTCAGACGATATGTTCTTGTTTTTGGAATCACAGCAAGATTCCCTATAGGTGCCTCAATCGTAAACGTAGAAACTGTACCAGAGTGATAGATCATTCTGGTTTCTACCCAGTTTTGAGTGTGGAATTGCGTATCCTGTCCATCATCCTCCCACAAAGAAAATGCACCATCATCTCCCGCACATAGATAAATCTCTAACACTTCAGGATTCTTGACATCATTTCCTTCCGATCTTCCATCCATTGGGATAATTGCTCCACCTTTTGCCAGTACAGGAATCTTGTCAATTTCCCTGTAAAGATCTATTCTGCGATTTCCTTCATAAATCAATCCTGTAAACAAATCTATCCATATTCCTTCTGGCAACCACGCATGGAACACTGCCATTCCAGAATGTTTGTCAACAGGCACCGTGATAGGGCAAACTACTAATTCTGAACCAAAATAATATTCATTAGGCACTTGGTATGCCTCTTCACTAAATGGATGATGGTAATACATGGGTTGAATCAAAGGAATACTCTCTACATTTGCACGCATATTCATTGTATACAAATAAGGGATCATCTTATGGCGAAGTCTCAAAAAGTTTTGCATAATCTCCTGCGCAATCCGATTATATCGCCAGGGTTCCTTACCATTAAACTCATTGTTGGTGCTGTGAAGTCTCATAATAGGTGAAAAAACGCCAAACTGTAACCACCTTACCGCTAGTTCATCTTCCTTGATCCCCTGCATATGACCGCCAATGTCATGACTCCACCAACCATATCCAACATTTGATGCAGTTGCCGTAAAATATGGTTGAAATTGCAGACTTTCCCACGATATTATTGTATCACCCGAAAATCCAACAGGATACCGATGACTTCCCACACCCGCATATCGTGAGAAAATTAATCCTCTATTGCCATTTTTGCAGCTATCCAGATAATGATAATGATTTAAGACCCACAAGGGATCGAGTCCCTCTTCACTACAGTGTGTTCCTTGCTGCCAATCAATCCACCAAAAATCTACTCCTTGCTCCTCTAGCGGATGATGAATATACTTAAAATACCCTTTCATAAACGTTGGATTTCCCGCCTCAAAACAAACAGGCGCCTCTTTGTTTATATCTACTCCCATATATTCTGCAAAGGCAGGATAACATTCCTCAAATGCTTGTACACCATCTGCGGGATGTACATTTAAGGTGATTTTTAACCCCATTTCATGAAGTTTTTGCATAAATGTTGTTGGGTCTGGAAATAGCTTTCTGTTCCATGTATAGCCAGTCCATCCCGCACCATATTTTGGATCAACTTCTGTAATATGCCAATCCATATCAATCACTGCAACTGTAAATGGTATGTTTTTTGTCTCAAAACGTTTCATCAAATCCAAATAAGTTTGTTCTGTATATTTATAATACCGACTCCACCAATTCCCCAGCGCAAATCGCGGTAACAGTGGAACGTTTCCTGTCAACTGGTGAAAATCTTTTAGACACTCTAGATATGCTCGCCCATATCCAAAAAAATAGATATCCTTTGCATCCTGATCACTTCTTTGTTGTATCCAGCCATCCTCACGTATGGTCAAAGATGCACTATCATCCAACAAAGACCATCCTTGGACAGATAAAATTCCGCTCTCTAAGGGAAGACTTCCATCTACTCCATCCAGCGTTCTCGCAGTTCCTTTCAAATCCTGTTGTGCATCACCATAATTCCACACAGACGACCACGCCCCAAACTGACCATTGATCCTAATTTGTAGTCCTGTCGGTGAAAATTCTTTCTTGTTATAGCGTAGTCGAATACGCTCTGTCGTAATCTCTAGACTCTCTGCTGTCTCCTCAACTTCAAATGCTGGCACTGGAAAGTTCCTGTTTACAACCATCTGTGTCGGATTATCTACAAAAATACCACATGAACTGTATTCCATTCTAATCATCGCCGGTGTCAAAATAGTAAATCGATAGGTTTTTCCTTGCACTATAGTACTATCACAAGGCACAATTTCTTTGTAACCATACTCATCTTGCCCTTTTTTCAACTCTTTTCTCTCCTTTATCACTATTTGTCAAATTTCTTTTAGTATATCATATTTATTGGCATTGTCCATCTTTATCGACTAATGAGATGGCACACGATACAAAAATCATACAAGAAAAACTTTTATATAGTTATCTAACTACTTTTATATTCCCTGACTCCATTCCATGTATCTGTCTACCATCTTTGATCAATTGTTCAAGATACGCCCATACCTTTGGGC
Source organism: uncultured Lachnospiraceae bacterium (assembly GCA_910586095.1). Classification (GTDB taxonomy): domain Bacteria; phylum Bacillota; class Clostridia; order Lachnospirales; family Lachnospiraceae; genus COE1. The sequence continues at coordinate 19,562 of CAJUHQ010000044.1, forward strand.
TAATTTCTTCTCCTGGACAGACTATTGGAATCCCTGGCGGATATGGCGAAATCATCTGTGCTGCTATTTCTCCTATAGCATCTTTCCAGCATACTTCTCGCGTTTGGCAAAAATATGCCTTGCGCGGTGTCATCACTTGTCTAGGCACTTCCCAAGAAGAAAGCTCTACTATAGGTTTTTCCTCTTTTTTTCTCTGCTGTTTAAACAACATTTCACTAATCTGCTCACATGCATCCACCAACTTATCCATATCTTTTTTCTCATTGGCATAAGTCACAATCGCAAGTACTGTCTTATAGTCCGACAACTCCACATTCACTGCATACTTTTCAAACAAAAGTTGGTCTAATTCATAGCCAGAAAGTCCTAATGACTGAGCTGAGATCACAAGTCTAGTCTGGTCCATCCCATATATTCCAGCCTGATTTAACTTCATTTGTTCTGATAAGTTGTCCTTATATTGATAAACATTTTCGTTTGTCATGCACGCAAAACCTGGTATTTTGTTTATTTTATCGCGTGTATTACATGCAAGCAGTAAAGCCTTGTCCATCATCTTTGTGCCATGCATGGCAAGTTCATATCGTGCGCAGTCAAGCGATGTCATCAACAGATAACTTGGGCTTGTGCTTTGTACCAAGTGAAGGTTTTGTGCAATGCGCAAAAACACTTCTGACCTTATTCTATGATTCTTTACATGCAACACTGAACTTTGTGTAAGTGCGCCTGTGACTTTATGCATACTCTGAACACATAGATCTGCTCCTGCTTGCAACGCTCCTAGAGGAAGTTGTTCATGAAAGTAAAAATGCCCTCCGTGCGCCTCATCTACCAGTAAAAGTGCTCCATATTCATGACAAATGTCAGCTATTTGCCTCAAATCCGAGCAGATTCCATAATAACTTGGATTAACCAGAAAAAGTGCTTTGCAGTTTGGATGGGTCTCAAAACTGTCGCGGACTGTCTTTGGTGTGATACCGCCTTGTATTCCCCATGCATCTATCATCTGAGGCATGACATACACAGGTTCCGCCCCTGACAATATCAAGCCCATCATTGCAGACTTATGTGCGTTTCTTGCCATCATAATCTGCTCTCCCTCAAATGCAGCACTTAGAATCATCGCCTCATTTCCACAAGTACTACCATTTACTAAGAAAAAACTTTGATCTGCACCATACAGTTCTTGCAAAAGTTGCTGTGCCTTATAAATAGCCCCTTGCGGATTATGTAGATCATCTGTTAGTGGGGTTTCTGTCACATCATAGGCAAATAGTCTCTCACCTGTCATCTGCGTCCAACGCGGACTGATCCCCTTATCTAGTCGATGGCCTGGTATCCTAAAATAGGTCGGCTGCGTTTCAATAAAAGTAGTCACTGCATCAAGCAGTGGTGTCTGATTCTGATTAGTCATAGTCATAACCATACCTTTCTCTCAGCCTGCAAACTTTGGATCGCAGGCACAAAGTTACCTGTGAAAAATTTATTTTTCACAGTACTCCTCTTACTGTTAATATGATTGCAAATAAAAATTCTCTATCATTTCTTCTCTTTGATAGATTTTAATTGATCCCAATCATTAAACAATCATATGATACCTGTCAATTGTCAGGCTGTATAAACCATCCCTATTGTGTCTTTAATGTCTCTTAAATAAAGTTTACTCTGTCGAGTTTATTTTTATTATAGGTACTCTATCCCCAAAATGCAAGACAAAGCCCTTATGCAAAAAACAGCTCTTTTTCTCTGTCTGTCTTGTATCCGATATGATAAACTATAAAAACTTCTTAATCAAAATAAATACAAAAAACTACCATTTAACATTTATGCGATATTGGTTGAAATGAGGAAATGAACCAATAACAACTATTGGGTACAATAAATTAAATTCATTTACCCAATAGACGATATGTAGAGTTTGTGCTATAGTAAACATACATCCTGTAAACCCATAATCAAATAAGAATATTCCTTTTTCTTATTTGTTATATGTTTTTTATCATATACACTTTTGTTACAAATACACAAAAGTGACATCTCACTTTTATCTAGTGTAGTGTCCACTATCCATGCAAAACTGACTTTACAAAACACCTAGAAAGGAAGAACGAAAATGTCCTATCTCTACGAAACACATCTGCACACTAACGCTGCTAGTAAATGCGCTGTAAGTGCAGGTTCCGACTATATTTCCTACTATAAAGAACTTGGTTATGATGGCATTATTGTCACAGATCACTTTTTTAACGGTAACTGTTGTATACCACAGGATTTACCTTGGTCTGAACGTGTTGATCTTTTTTGTAGAGGATATGAAGATGCCAAGGCTGAAGGCGATCGCCAAGGACTCAAAGTATTCTTTGCATGGGAGTCGCGCTTTGATGGAGATGAGTTTCTAATTTATGGCCTTGACAAGCATTGGTTAAAGTCGCACCCTGAAATGATGGAATGGGATCACACTACTCACTATCGCCATATTCAGGCAGACGGTGGTTTGGTCGTACAAGCACATCCCTTCCGCGAAAGAAATTACTTAACCGAAGTATATGTACATCCACACCAGTGCGATGCTTTTGAGGTTGCAAATGCTGGAAATCCTTATGAACAAAATCGCATGGCCTATCGTTATGCTAAAAAATACCATATTACTATGACAGCAGGATCTGATATCCATCAAGTAAGTACTACCAGCAAACGCGAGGTCTATGGTATGGAATTTGACGAGCCACTTCATTCTATCACAGACTATGTGACGCGAATCAAAAAAGGCACTGGTTTTTCACTCCATGTGCCCTCTTGGCAGTTAGAATGGTGCAGCGGCACTTCCAATCACCTGCCTGTTTATATTTTTGATAAAAACAATGTTCCTATTGCAACGAACAGTGTTCACCAAATTTTTGAAACGTATTAAACAGGTCAGCTATTTTCCGGCTGATCTGTTTCGTCAAAATTTCCCTCCACCTTTGTATGCCGTTTTCTTCTAAACAATCGTCTGTTTGCAGAAATGCCCCATGTGCTGCGCGAGCATAAAATCAAAATCGGAAAAATCTCCAGTCTTCCCGCCAACATATCAATAATGAGCACAATCTTTGACAATGCACTATATCCTCCATAATGGCAAGTAGGTCCCACTGCCTCCAAACCTGGTCCTATATTATTAAAACAGGACAATACAGCAGAAAAATTTGTTATAACCGAATAGTGACGATCCAAAGAAACAATCAAAAAACTCAGAAATAAAATACTCACATACGCTGCTAAATATGCATGTGTATTTAATAATACTTTCTCATCAATCATATGGTTATTGATCCGCACCACCTGGACTTTTTGTGGTGATATCGCCTGACGCACACTTCTACGCAAACTTTTCATCACAATTAAAACGCGCGCACACTTAAATCCACCACCAGTACTTCCTGCACTCGCTCCAATCGCCATCAAACATAAAAGAATCGCCTTGGAAAAACTTGGCCACTGATCAAAATCTGTTGTCGCAAATCCAGTTGTAGTCACAATACTAGATACCTGAAACGCTGCATGACGCACTGTTTCCTCAAATGTATCGTAAATACCTCTGAGATCAAATGTAATCATTACAATACTACAAATCACCACTCCCAGATAAAACCTAAGTTCTTCATCCCGAAATACACTATAAAACTGTCGCAGCAGCAGCATATAATAGCAGCTAAAATTAACACCAAACAGTAGCATAAAAATCGTACACACATTCTGTATATAAGGACTGTATCCTGCTATACTGTCATTTTTAATACCAAAGCCACCTGTTCCTGCTGTTCCAAAAGCTGTGCACAGCGCATCAAAAAGGGGCATCTTGCCAAGTAACAAAAAAATAACATTGGCTATTGTCAAAACAATATAAATTAAATACAAAATCTCTGCCGTTTTTTTCATCTTAGGAACTAATTTTCCTACCTGCGGGCCAGGGCTTTCCGCGCGAAGTAAATGCATCGTAAAACCGTTTTTGCTATCTCCCAATGCACCAACTGCCAGAACAAAAACCAAAACCCCCATTCCCCCAAGCCAATGAGTAAAGCTTCTCCAATACAGAAGACTCTTAGAAAGAGGCTCTACTTGCGACAGGATGGATGCCCCTGTTGTAGTAAAACCTGAAACTGTCTCAAACAGAGCATCCAAATAGGATGGAATCTCTCCCGCAATATAAAAAGGGAGACATCCAAGTAGGCTCATTGCAATCCAGCTAATGCTGACGCACAACAACCCTTCCTTTGCCTTAAATCCTTTTTTACTTCCTCTACACAAAAGCATAAGAAACATTGCTATGACAAACACAAGAAATATACTGATACCAAATCCCATACTGGCTCGATCTTCTCCATAAAACAGACCAATTAAAAGTGCTGGGATCATAAAGATTGCTTCCACCAGTAAAATATATCCTATAAATCTGCCCATCATTTTATAATTCATAGTTCACTCTTACTCCCTGCGCTTCCCTTGCGGGTATTTATTTAAGTATTCCTCATCTGCACAATACACTTTTGTATAACAAATAGTCATTTTGCATGGAATCTAGTCCTCAAATATATCATTGAGCTGATAAATCACTCTGTCTGCTCCTGTTACTACAATCACGGTATCTCCTTGTTGAAAACTTGAATCACCTCCTGGTATTTCAAGTTGAGGTCCATGAATAATACACACAATCAATACATTTCTTTTTAGCTTCAGCTTTTTTAGTGGTTCTCCACAATGCAAGGTCTGCTTATCTACAACAAACTCTGCCGCCTCCGCCTGCCCATCAGCAATGGAATGTACAGTGAGTGCTGCGCCTGTCTGATTTTTTAGCGCACGTACATACTGAACAATTCGATTACAGCACAATCCTTTAGGACTTACAATACTCCCAACTGGCAGAGATTCTAATATCGTATTGTTTTCAAGTCTGCCAAGCTTCGTAATAATCTGTGGAACTTCACATCTACGACCATACAATGATATAATAATATTCAGTTCATCCACCCCTGTGAGTGTCACTAGCGCATCACAATCTGAGATTCCTTCATTATCTAGCAAAAATTCGCGCGTCGCGTCTCCATGTATAACAGATGCCTGTGGAAGAGACTTTGCAAGCTCTACACATTTATCAAAATTTTGTTCCACAATCTGCACACTGATACCACTCTTAATCAACATCTGTGCGAGATAATAACTTACTCTGCTACCTCCGCAGAGAATAACACGTTTTACCTTATGTGTGATAATGCCCAAATTTTTGAGTAGTGTCGTGAGATTATTTGTGGGTGCCGTCACAAAGATTCGATCTCCCTCTTTCAAGATAAAATCACCACCTGGCGCTACAGCCTTTCCGTTTCTAATTACTGTACAGACCAAAATTCTACACTTTACAATGCTGTATAGATCAATCAACGCAATATCACACAGCTTATCTCCACGCTCCACGCGAAGCTCTACAATCTCAACTCTACCATTTGCAAAGGTATCTCTTTTTAAGAATCCTGGATATTTTAACAATCGCTCAATTTCCACTGCTGCCTGTCTCTCTGGATTCGTAACCATAGAGAGCGCGAACAAATGGCGCATTTTATAGATTTGGCTGGTATACTCTGGATTTCTGATACGCGCAATTGTATGTATATCAGGATTGAGTCCGTGTGCTGCCAGACAGCACAATAAATTCACCTCGTCGGCATTGGTCACTGCAATCAATAAATTGGCCTCTTTGACTCCTGCCCGCTCCAATGTTTCCATAGCAGCACAATTTCCTTGTACAGCCATAATATCGTATCGTTCCTCTGTAGATTCCAACACTTTAAGATTTGCATCAATCAATGTCAGATCATACCCTTCAGCGGAGAGTTGCTTGGTGAGCATCCCTCCTACTTTTCCATCTCCTGCGATAATTATCTTCATATTAACTCCCATGTCGCAGCTTTGCTGCGATTCAACTCCAGATGAGAAATGCCGTATTTCAGGCATTTCTCGGTGTGAGACTTAGTACTTCTCCACGAAACAGC
>CAJUHQ010000045.1 GCA_910586095.1 uncultured Lachnospiraceae bacterium
GTGCAGGAGTACGTGTTAGGCTTTCAGGAGGCAAATACCTTTTTAGATAAATTGTCAGATATGGTCAATTTTTTGATACCAAATTATATTAATGAGGGAAAGTATCAACTGGTGATTGCAATTGGATGTACAGGTGGGCAACACAGGAGTGTGACACTTGCAGGTGAACTATACAATCGTCTAAAAGATAAAGGTGATTATGGGTTGACTCTGCGCCATAGAGATACAAAGTAGGTGTGTTATGTCTTTTTCGAGTGAGATCAAAGAGGAGCTTGTAAAACTTGATACTCAGGCACGGCACTGTCAGATTGCAGAACTTGCTGCGATACTCATATATTCTGGAGCGATAAAAATGGCTCAGACGGGGGATATGACGATTGATCTTGCGTCAGATGCCCCGTTTTTGGCACAGCGATGTCATATTTTGTGGCATTTTTTATCTCAGGGCAAGGTAGAGGCTGGAATGGGGGATGCTGATTCGTATAGATCGCAAAACAGCAATGCGATGAAAATCCCAGTTGAAAAAGTAGTGCAAACAATCAAGTATGTGAGTGGAGATTTGTCAGTCAATTCATTGGTATTAAAGAGTCTGTGTTGTAAACGCGCATATGTACGCGGAGCCTTTTTGGCAAGTGGCTCTATGAGCAATCCACAAAAAGGATATCATCTGGAGTTTGTCTGTGAAGCCAAAGAGCAGGCATCACAGTTGATTGATGTGCTTGGAGCGTTTGATATTCGCGCTAAGATGGTAACGCGCAAACGGTATCGCGTCGTATATATTAAGGAAAGTGAAGAGATTGTAGAGATTTTAAATGTGATGGGGGCTCATGTTGCATTGATGAATCTCGAAAATTTGCGCATTTTAAAGGATATGCGCAATTCAATCAACAGACAAGTCAACTGTGAGGCAGCAAACATTACTAAGACAGTGAATGCGGCGGCAAAACAGATTGAGGATATACAATATATTAAGGAGCATTATGGGTTTGAGAACCTGCCAGATCATTTAAGGCAGATGGCACAGATACGGATTGAACATCCAGACGCTACATTAAAAGAACTTGGAGAGTATTTGACTCCAGCAGTAGGAAAATCGGGTGTGAATCATCGTCTAAGAAAACTGAGTGAGCTGGCAAAAGAACGGCGCGAGGCCAAATAAGAGATTCAATTGAGATATCAGTTTGAGAAAATAAAATGGTACAAGAGAATATTCAAAAGATATACTTAGAACTAAAATTCTAATTTATTGGCAGATATATGTATCAGAACATGCAAGGAGTATAAGTTTGAAAAAGGTTCAATTTCAAACTACTAATTGGTGCGCGTGCCAAGGCATGCAAGGGGTATAAGAATGGGAAAGAAAGCGCTATTTGTATTGAATCCTCACTCAGGAAAAGGACTTATAAAAAATCATCTTTTGGATATTGTAGATATCGTGGTCAAAGCAGATTATGAAGTGATGGTATATCCTACACAGGCTAGGGGAGATGCTACAAGGATTGTGCGTGAGCGCGATCACTGTTTCGACTTGGTGCTGTGTAGTGGTGGGGACGGCACTCTCGATGAAGTGGTTGCAGGAATGATACAGTCTGGAGTACGGACGGTTATAGGGTATATTCCAGCAGGAAGTACCAATGACTTTGCAAACAGTCTTAAGATTCCTTCTGTCATGAAAAAAGCAGCACAGGTAGCAACAACAGGGAGTGTGTTTGGCTGTGATATAGGACATTTTAATGATGATATTTTCGTGTATATTGCTGCATTTGGGCTTTTTACAGAGGTATCTTATGGAACACCACAAGAAATGAAAAATATGCTTGGACACATGGCATATATTCTAGAAGGTGTGAAGCATTTGCAGAATATTAAATCTTATCATTTGAAGGTGACTTATTTATCGGTGGATGGATCAGAGAAAACGATAGAGGATGATTTCATCTATGGGATGGTAACAAACACATATTCTGTAGGAGGCTTTAAAAGTATCGCTGGTAATGTGTTTAAGGGAGATATCGCACTAAACGATGGACTTTTTGAGGTAACTTTGATAAAAGTGCCACGCAATCCAATAGAACTCAATTCTATCTTGGCGGCGCTGACCATTAAAAATATAGACACTGCTTATATGTATAGTTTTAAGACAGGACAGTTGGTGATTGAGGCAAATGAGGAGGTCGCATGGACACGCGATGGTGAATTTGGGGGAAATCACACAAAAGCAGTCATTGCGATAGAAAAGGAAGCAATCGATTTGATGGTAACAAAATAGTTCAAGAATATAAGAAAACAGTCGTATGGAGGCGAAATATGCTTTTATAGGGCTGTTTTTATGCATATGACAGTTAAAGGAAAAATCAGCAAAGTCGTTGCATGTCAAGCGTAACAAGTAGGGGAGAAAAACGTCATTACTGGATGTAGATGATGACATAAGAAGAAAACAAGAAAATGCTTTTAAAGTAGGATCGTGCGTGCTATACTTAGGGACAAGAGTGCTTTGTGCCTGTTTTTGTACATGCATGTCTAAAAAGAAGAATGTGGACGACAAAAAACTTGTGTATTTGGTACAAACCATTTTGGAGTGTAAAATGAAAGGAATTTATTTATGGGAATGATTTTATTGCTTGTAATTTATATTGCATTTATTGGTCTCGGAATTCCTGATTCGCTATTTGGCACTGCTTGGCCAGCCATTTATCAGGAACTAGACTTACCTGTATCTTGGGCAAATTTTGTTACAATCTTAATTTCAGGAGGAACCATTGTTTCTAGTCTTTTATCAGCAAGAGCACTTCAATATCTTGGAACAGCGAAAATTACGGCAATCAGTACTACCATGACAGCAATAGCGCTCTTAGGATTTTCTTATGCTAGAAGTATGATATGGTTGTGCTTGTTTGCAGTACCTCTTGGGCTTGGAGCAGGAGCTATCGATACTGCGTTGAATCATTATGTCGCTGTGCATTACAAGGCAGCACATATGAATTTTTTACATTGTTTTTATGGTGTTGGAGTGTCACTAAGTCCCTTTCTGATGTCTATTGCGCTTTCAACAGGTGCATGGAGAGAAGGGTATCGATCTGTCTTTTGGTTCCAGTTGGGGATATCAATACTAACAATCATTTCACTTCCTGTTTGGAAAAAAGTAGGTCATGTGACAGTTCAGAAAGAAGACAAATCTGCAACGACTATTGGATTGTTTGGACTGCTTCGTACTGCGAAAGTGCGTAGTGTTTGTATGATATTTATCGGTTCTTGTGCGATTGAATATACTTGTGGAATCTGGGGCAGTACATTTCTGGTAAATGATAGGGGAATGGCTGTGGATGGAGCAGCCCGAACAATTACATTTTATTATATTGGTATTGCATTAGGACGATTTTTGTCAGGAGTTTTGTCAGCGAAAATTACAAATCGTCAATTTGTGCAAATTGGCCAAGGGATTATTTTATTGGCTATTCTTATGATGATCTTTCCGGTTTTTCCGATATTTTCAGGAATAGGTCTATTTCTAGCAGGGTTCGGAAATGCACCTATTTTTCCCAATATGTTATATCTGACTCCGCAACATTTTGATAGTGCTAGTTCGGGGGCTGTTATAGGGGTGGAAATGTCAGCTTCCTATATTGGCATTATGCTTGCGCCAGCCCTGTTTGGATTGATTGCACAAAATATTAGTATCGTTTATTTTCCATATTATCTTTTGGGTATGTATAGCATTATGATAATAGGAAGTATTTTTCTGGACAAAGTATCTAGTTGTGTGGTACAAAAACAATAATGTTTTGTATAACTGTTGGAACACATGTCAATAATAAGTATAATGTCAAATAAGGTGGTATCAGGGCGTTACCGTTTTGAATAAAAAGCCCGCGAAAAGCGGCAAGTGCCCACAAAAGTGGGCGGACGGGAGTTAAAGTGAAAAGTACTTCTAATCAGTTATATAAAAGGCGTCTGCACAAAGAAGTACTAAATTTCACTAATCTTGAATAGAAAGCCCGCGGAAGCGGGCGGACGGGAGTTAAAGTGAAAAGTACTTCTAACCAGTTATATAAAAGGCGTCTGCATAAAGAAGTACTAAATTTCACTAAGCTTGAATAAAAAGCCCGCGGAAGCGGGCGGACGGGAGTTAAAGTGAAAAGTACTTCTAACCAGTTATATAAAAGGCGTCTGCATAAAGAAGTACTAAATTTCACTAATCTTGAATAAAAAGCCCACGAAAGTGGGCGGACGGGAGTTAGCGTGTTTCAAAAGAAAGAAATTATATATAGCGCAACGATTGGCGTATGTGTGGTTGAGGACATTGTAAAACTTGCGGATAGCAGAAAAGACACATATCATTATTATTTGTTGCGCTCAGTGTCTGACAAGACAAAGAAGGCATACATACCAGTTGAAAATCATGATGTACTGTTAAGAAAATTAATCACGCCTGAAGAAGCGTTAAAACTGCAAGAACAAGAGGAGTTTCAAAAGCAAAGTACACAACAAAAGGACGAAGTGAGTTATGTATTGCAACATAGATTATAAACCAATAGTTCTTGTATGATAACTATTCAAGTACATTGTGACAAAAACCTTAAAATTATAACATCCATGTCACAGCTTTGCTGTGACTCCAATCAGGATGAAAAAAGTCTGCTACGCAGACTTAGTACTTCTCCGTGAAGCAGCTTCTGCTGCAAGCGGTTAGAAGTACTTCTCACACTATTTACTTTTATGTATGGTGGGTCCAATACATGTTTAGGAACTATGTTTTTGGCGTTTTAGGATAAACATACTACTTGCAAGCAAAACAGGAAAAAGTACTGCTGCTAATATGCCAATGCGAAGATTGTCATCAAAGAAACCAGAAACAAATCCTGCAAGAGTAGGTCCGCTAGAACAACCAATATCGCCGCCAAGTGCTAAAAGTGCAAACATAACTGTACCGCCATTCTTAATTGTGGCGGATGCCTTGCTAAAAGTACCAGGCCACATAATACCTACAGATAATCCACAAAGTGTACAGCCTATTAATCCTATGATGGGATAGGGGATCAGAGCGATACACAAGTAGGACAAAATGCAAAGTAGCACGCTGCCAGCCATAAAATGATCTAAGTTTAATCGATCTCCGTACTTTCCATACAAGAGCCGTGATGTTCCCATCAGCACAGCAAAGGACATGGGGCCTGCGAGATCTCCCATTGTCTTGCTAATGCCAAGCCCTTTTTCTGCAAATGTAGAGGCCCATTGACTTACAGCTTGTTCGCTTGCGCCAGAACAGATCATCATTATGATAAAAATCCAAAATATTTTTTGAGAGCACAGAGCTTTTAGTGATAAGCCTTCTTCGTCGGATGCAAGTAACGGCGCGATAGGAACCTTTAAAAAAAGTAGGCTGTTTAAAATTGGAACTATGGCCCATAGACAGGCGAGTAGTTTCCAGTTTCCTACCCCAAACACAGAAAAGAATGTAGTAGAGAGCAAAACGACACCAACGTGTCCCCAACAATAAAAAGAGTGAAGCAGACTCATAGCTTTTTCTTTGTTGTCTGTGGGACATGCCTCTATGACAGGGCTGACCAACACTTCTAGAAGTCCGCCTCCAATGGCATAGAGTATCACAGCAATCAACAATCCTGCGAATGGATTTGACAAGAGATCTGGTAGGATAGCTAAACAAATCATTCCAGTAGCAGCTAAAATGTGCGCCGCAAAAAGAGAGGAGCGATAGCCAATCTTGTCCGCAAATTTTGCGGATAATAAATCTACTATAAGTTGTACCCCAAAATTAATCGTGACAAGGAGCGTGATTTGTGACAGAGGGATGGCATATTGGGATTGAAAGGTAAGAAATAAAAGAGGGGCAAAGTTGTTTACAATTGCCTGAACAATATAACCAATAAAACAGGCATACATGGTGTAATGATAAGGATTTCTTTTTGCTGTTTGTGTGTTCATTTTATAAAATCTCCTGCTATTTATAGTAAATGTACATTATACTTAATCTGCCATATGGCCATCTAAACGTACATCATACTCAATCTGCTGTTTGACAGGCCATATGGCCATCTTTATTATGAAAGTTGAAGACTTTCATAATAATATCACTCTATTATAATGTATTTGGGGAGATTTGCAAGCAAATATTTATAGGTAGAGACAATAAACTATTTGAAAAGAAATATACAATAAAAAAACGATACGAGTATGAATGGTTATGTCACATAAATTATATGCAACGTTCAAGTTATATGAGTCGCTTTATGGCAAATTATAAATGATATACGAAGGGACAGAGTAAGAAATTTTGGGAACATAGAGGATATAGACAGAGTAAAGTATAGATTGAGCCGCAGCAGTTGCGACATGGGAAGAGAGAATGAAAAGAGCCTGCAAAAACAGGCGAATAAAAGTTAAAATAAAATATAAAATTGTAGGTTGAGAAAGGAATGGGATTATTAAAATGGATAAGAACAAATTTAGTCAGCCAATGGCGTTGCAAGATGTACACATTATGGACGGATTCTGGAAGAGGGAGATGGAGCTTGTACGAACACAAGTGATTCCTTATCAGTGGGCAGCACTCAATGACAAGGTGGAGGGAGCAGCTCCCAGTTACTGTATGCGCAACTTTAAAATTGCAGGAAAGTTGAATCAAAAGAAGGCAGAAAAAGGAACAGCATATGAGGAGCCACGTTATACATTTCGTGGATTTGAGGCGTTGCCAGAAGATGCCACACAACTAGAGGATAAATTTTATGGTTTTGTATTTCAGGATACGGATTTTTCAAAGTGGATAGAGGCAGTGGCCTACTCACTGACACAGTATCCAGATCCTGAACTTGAGGCGATTGCTGATGGGGCAATTGATATTGTGTGTGCAGCGCAGCAGGAGGATGGTTATTTAGATACGTACTATATTATTAATGGCAGAGATAAAAGTTTCTCAAATCTGCGCGATCATCACGAACTGTATTGTTTTGGACATCTTGTAGAAGGTGCAGTGGCTTATTATCAAGCTACAAAAAAGGATAAATTATTAAAGGCCGCAGAACGTTTTGCAGAATATATTGATGAATATTTTGGAGCCGATGAAGGTAAATGCAAGGGATATCCTGGCCATGAGATTGCAGAGATGGCACTTGCCAGGTTATATGAAGTGACCAAAAAGCACAAATATCTTGAACTGAGCGCTTTTTTTGTGGAGGAGCGAGGGAAGCGTCCTTATTATTTTGACACGGAGAATCATCCAGATGTAAAGGATCAATCTGTGGATGGGATTCGATATTTGTATCATCAGGCGCATTTGCCTGTAAGGGAACAAATGGAGGCAGTGGGACATGCAGTGCGCGCTGTTTATCTCTATTGCGGTATGGCGGATGTAGCACGTCTTAAAAATGATGATACACTATTTGATGCTTGTGAGAGACTTTGGCGTGATATCACAGAGAAAAAACTTTACATTACAGGCGGTATTGGCAGTACACATATGGGAGAAGCATTTACGTTTGCGTATGACCTTCCAAACGATACAGCTTATGCAGAAACGTGCGCATCGATAGGATTAGTATTTTTTGCGCGCAGAATGTTGGAGATGAAACCAGATGCCAAATATGCCAATATTATGGAACGTGCTTTATACAACGGCGTACTAAGCGGGATGGCGCTCGATGGAAAGAGTTTCTTTTATGTAAATCCGCTCGAGGTGAATCCAGAAGCATGTCACAAAGATGAACGAAAATTCCATGTAAAGCCAGTGCGTCAAAAATGGTTTGGCTGTGCATGCTGTCCTCCCAACATTGCACGTTTACTCAGCTCTATTGGGGCTTATGCCTATACAGAAAATACAGACACCTTGTTTATACACCTATATATGGGGAGTACGTTGTCCAAAAATATAAATGGGATACAGGTAGATTTTCAGATCGATTCTCAATTCCCGTGGGATGGGGATGTTCGCATTAAGGTATGTACCAAAGATAAAGTGTCCGTGACTGGTTTGTGGATTGCGCTTCGTATTCCAGATTGGTGTGGTGGGTATCATCTCGATAATGCAGACCACTATGAATTGTACGAAAAAAATGGATATTTATATCTTACAAAGACATGGGAGGAGGATACGATCACAATCTCCTTTCCAATGCAAGCAAAATGGATGGTATCATCACCTGCGATTCGCGAGAATATAGGGAAGGTAGCACTTGTCAGAGGACCGATTGTATACTGTCTAGAAGGACGAGATAATGGAGATAACTTGCATTTGCTCTCTGTCAAAGAGGACACGACTTTCACAGTGTTTGATGGGAAAATAAACGATACAATTGTCAAAAAAATACAGGTACAGGGTACACGAAAGAGTGATGCGACATCTAGCAATCTGTATCGGGAATTTTATCCAGAGAGTGATGAAGATACTATAGTAACATATATTCCATATTTCGCATGGGCCAACCGCGGAGAAAATGAGATGCAGGTTTGGACTAGAGTGGTAGATTGAAGAAGCAGAGAGTTTTCAATGGGTAATTTGAGGCTCTAGCATAGAGGATTGGTATAGACAATCAAATCTCCTGACTAACAGATCGGTTGTCAGGAGATTTTGCTGTCTAGAAAGTTGGAGCCTTTTACAGAATTATAGTTGCACATACTAGTTTATGGTATGTTTATTTATAAAGAAAGATTTTCATAGAAAACGCACATTATATTCAATCTGTTGTTTTGCAGGCCGTATGGCCATCCATACTATGAGAGTTGTTCTTTACTTTCATAAAAAGTCAGAATATTCAGAAAAAACTATACATAATGCCTGAAAGAAACTAGACAAAATGACAGTATTGAGAAAATGTAAAAAAACACTTGAAAAGTTGCAAAACAAGTGGTAAGATACAATTACAACAAAGGAAAGCCAAAGGATAAAAAGAAAAAAGCATTCGTAAGGTAAAAAGCTTTGAAAAAGCATTTGAATAGATACAAATGCAAGCTTCGGAAACTACAAACAATCACAATAAAGTGTCTGTTTTAGGAAAGGAGATGAGTCCATTGGCACAGGAAGATACCTGAGTCTGACAGGGGAGAAATCACTTAATAAATATGAAAAGAAAATGAGCGGCCATCATCAGAGAGTGGAATATTTAAAATAGGAAACTAAAGATTAGAGGCAGAGCCCAAAGAATTAAGAGGATATTTCTATAGAGTGGAAGACGCAGGGAAGAAAAACAAAAGGAACAAGAAACGTAGAGTGCGGCATACGAGATGCCGAGAAAGAGGAAAAAATTGAATAGTGAAGAGTATTAGAGCGGTCGTTGTATCTATCATTGAAGGAAGGTATGGCGGCCGCTCTTATTTTGTATGTGAGAGATCAAAACAAAAGGAACAAGTTTAGGAAGAACAAAGTTCAATGAGAAAATGATAAGTAGTGATAGGACATTGGAAAATTGGTTAGAGTTTTTTGCTCGACTTTACTTAATGGATAGAGTATAATAAACAACGAAGAAGATATCAGTTCTGGGAGGAGTGCCAAAGGCAAAAGGTGCTTTGGTATCATCGGTGTCTCGGTTCACACATAGATTATCCCAGAGAACACGCGGTGGCTGGTATCTTTTTTGTGCACATAAGTATCTAAAAGGGTAGCACATTATATAAATATGAAATAGGAGTGTTGCAAAAGATAGGAAGGAATAGGTATATATGGGATCTGTCAAACAGTTTTTAAAACGTAAGGATATTGAATTGTCTGCAAAACGGTATGGAATTGATGCACTAGGGGCGATGGCACAAGGATTGTTTGCATCGTTATTGATTGGAACGATCTTGACAACAGCAGGAGAGCAGACAAACATAGCATTTTTGGCACAAATTGGAGGATATGCAAAAGCGGTGACAGGGGAAGCTATGGCAGTGGCAATCGGATATTCGTTGCACTGTCCCCCACTAGTATTGTTCTCGTTGTGCGCAGTGGGACATGCTGCCAATTCGCTAGGAGGAGCAGGAGGTCCTCTCGCAGTGTTGTTTGTCACGATTATAGCAGCAGAAATTGGAAAGGCGGTTTCTAAGGAAACAAAGATTGATATTTTAGTGACACCATTGGCAACGACTATAACAGGCATAGGATTGGCAACCTTGTGTGCTCCTGTGATCGGGCAAGGTGCCAGTACAGTGGGAAGGGCAATTATGTGGGCTACAGAGTTGCAACCTTTTTTGATGGGAATCATTATTTCTGTTATTGTGGGGATAGCGTTGACGCTGCCCATCAGTAGTGCTGCAATCTGTGCAGCATTGAGTCTTACGGGACTAGCTGGAGGAGCCGCACTTGCAGGGTGTTGTGCGCAGATGGTTGGATTTGCTGTGATGAGTTTTCGTGAAAATGGTTTTGGCGGATTGTTTGCACAAGGGATTGGCACTTCCATGCTTCAGATGGGAAATATTGTAAAAAAGCCTAGAATTTGGCTGCCTCCTATTCTGGCATCGGCTGTGACAGGACCTATTGCGACTTGCGTATTTCAGCTAAAAATGAATGGTGCGGCGGTTGCATCTGGCATGGGAACTTGTGGATTAGTAGGCCAAATTGGGGTCTATACAGGATGGCGCAACGATATTGCAGCAGGTACAAAGATGGCTATCACTGCGTGGGATTGGATAGGATTGTTGTGTATCAGTTTTGTGCTGCCAGCGGTGGTGACTTACTTGATTGGAGTAGGGTTTCGTAGGATTGGGTGGATTCAGCAAAATGATTTGAAGCTGGATTTATAATATAAAAACAAATAACAGGGGGATTTGTATGGCACATTTGTATTTTACAAGACATGGCCAGACTGTCTGGAATGTTGAAAATAAAATATGTGGCGCTACGGATATAGAACTGACGCCTTTAGGATATGAACAGGCAAGGGCATTAGGTCAAAAAATTGTAAAGGAGGGTATACAGATTGATGAAATCTTGTACTCACCGCTTCGGCGTGCAAAGGATACTGCTCTTGAAGTTGCGAATATAACAGGTATTTTTGCGCGGGAGGAACCGCGTTTAAAGGAGCAGCATTTTGGAAAGTATGAGGCAACAGCTAGAAATGGCGCAGAGTTTCAGGAAGCAAAAAAGCGATTTATCTATGATTTTGAAGGTGGAGAAACAATGCTGCATTTAGCACAGCGCATTTATAATTTATTAGATGATATTCGTGCGCAAAAAAAGACCTATCTTTTAGTAGCACACAATGGAATTGCGCGTGTGGTACACTCTTATTTTTATGATATGGAGAATGAAGAGTACGCGGCATTTGGAATTAGAAATTGTGAGATACGCGAATATAAATTTTGAATGTAGGCTAAAAATATATAATGGTGGCGAATACCATAAATATTTGCACAGTGCCAATGTGTATGGTATTTGAATGAATAGGATATACTGACAATAGGAAGAACGGCGCAAAGAGGGAGGTATTCATCAACACAATGAAGATTTTGCCTGATGGAAGTTTTGGAGATCTTTTGATGGTTATAGACATGCAAAATGTATACTTAGAAGGGCAACCGTGGCAGTGTGTAGCCACAAGTCAGACCGTAAAGAAGATACAAAAACTGCTTGATTATCATGCTCCAGACAATGTATTGTTTACAAAGTTTGTGCCATCCAAACATCCTGTAGGTACATGGGAGCAATATAATCGTAAGAATATCAATATCAGCAAAAATCTGTGGATGATTGACATTATTGAGGAGCTCAAACAATACTTGGAAGTATATCCCATATTTACCAAACATGCGTATTCTGCTTATACAGATAAAGAGGTGGCAAGGATAGCATCTAGAGCAAGACGCGTGCTACTCGCAGGAGTAGTAGCAGAGTGTTGTGTACTATTTAGCTTGTTAAGTGGTATTGATGCAGGCAATAAAATGATTTATTTGGCAGATGCATGTAGTGGTTCTAGTAAGGAGCATGAACAATTCATTGCACAGATTGCAGGATATTACCAGACGACACACACGCAAGTAATGACATGTAGAGAATATTTGCAAGAAAGAGGATGCATTATAGACTAAGGCATCCTCTTTCTTGTAAAATGCATCAGGAAACAAGAATTATTATTCTTGTTTCCTGATGCAATCATGTATAGACCCTAAGGAAAAAGCTACTGCTATTTGAGTGGCTTAGCTCCTGCCTTTTCTTGCAGTTTATCAACCCATGCTCTAAATTTGCTCTTTTTCTTTGCGGGCGCAGTATTTAATTTTCCGCGGATACCTTTTACGTCTGTGATATAAATGCCGCTGATTGTAGCTTTTACCTCTTTTTTGACAGGGACAATGTCAAATATGGCAGCATCACAGATCAATGTCCAAATTTGTGGGCCAATTTTAGCCTTGACAACAGGCACCTTGGCTCGCCGCATATATTTGGGGGTTTGTTCCAATACAGCCGCTGGCAATCCCGCATCCCTTAGCTTCATTTTCTTTTTGTCAATGACTAACATATTGACGGTTTGTTTTGCGGCCTCGATCTGTGCTTCCTGTTCAGCCTGTTTTTTTTGTAACTTTTTGCCCAAAAAATAGAGCACGACGAGTAGAGCAATGATAACGACTAAGACCACCAATAAAATTTTCCACCACATTCTGCATCATTACCTTTCTATAAGTTCTTTTTTGGAACTGTCAGGAAATGATTCGTATTGTATCCGTGTATCATTACCTTTTCATAAGTTCCTTGTTATAGCCGCTCAAAATTTTGATTGTGCTTGTCTTTGCGATCAATGTTTCATCCTATGCAAACAAGAGCAAATATCATACAAATTTATATGCTTGTGCGCACGAAACAAAAATATTCGCATAGTATCAAGCACAAAAAACATAGAGCGTCTATTATCATAATAAGGATTGTATCATTAATTTATAGAAAGTGCAAGAAACTGATAGAAGTTGTTATAGTTTTCAATGTGTTAAGATCATAGTAAACGTACATCATACTCAATCTGCCGTTTGGCGGGCCGCATGTGATAGGTATAAGCTAATTGTATTGTCGCGTTGTTTTTTGTCTGAGATAATGCTATAATAAACAAATACAAAAAACAATATAATTATGGTACAAAGGTTGCTATATGAAACAGTTTTTGTTGTCAGCACAGAGGATGATAAGGGGATGGGTTTTAGTAGAAAGGAATAGGAAATTATGAAAAAGAAATTTATGGTAGCGTGTATGGTAGGTATGATCGTGTTTGGTATCAGTGCCTGTGGAGATAAGAAAAATCAGGAAAATCCTGTGTCTTCAGAGGAAGCAGTGCAAAATTCTAGCCAGGAGGAAGAAAGTACACAGGAACAAAGTACACAAGAACAAAGTACACAGGAACAAACGGGACAGGACGTATTTGATTTAAGTCAGATCGAACGTGTCAGTGACAGAGCGGATTATGTAGGAATCAAAGATCTAGAGGTTGATGAGTATATTACCTTTGCTGATTACAAAACAATGCAGGTTTCAATCAATGTGGAGGAAGTATCAGATGAGGCGATTGAGAACTATATCAATAGTAAATTGTTGTCTGGCGTCATTATGGATCGTGCGGTAAAAGAAGGCGATATAGTTGATATTGATTATGAAGGCACAAAGGATGGGGTGCTTTTTGATGGAGGAAGTGCAGTAGGGTATCGGTTAGAAATTGGATCAGGTTCTTTTATACCAGGATTTGAAGAGGGGTTAGTTGGAGCTATGCCAAAAGAACCTGTAGTGTTAAATCTTACATTTCCAGAAGATTATCGTGCGCAGCATATGGCAGGACAGAGGGTTTTGTTTTGGGTGATGGTCAATGGTATTAGGACAGAATATGCCAAAATTACAGTGGAAGATATGAAGAGTCTGGGACTTGAGTACAAAACAAAAGAGGAGCTTTGGGAGGCAGGAAAAAAAGCTGTGGAACAAAGCATTGCCAAGGAGGCCATTATTCAGAAACTGATGGAGGAGAGTACAGTCATCGCTCTGCCAGAACAGTTGGTGGAGGAGGAGATTCAAAATTATAATATTTATACACAAACGCTTGCACAAGGATGGTATGGCATGAGTTTAGAGGAGTTTGTGGGAACAATTATGGGAATGGATATAGATGAGTATACAGCACAGATTCATGAGATGGCTGAGGATACTGTAAAGCAATATTTGATTGTGGAGGCTATAGCACGCGCAGAAAAAATTGAGATTACAGAGGAGATGATTCAAGAAAAGGCCGCTGAGGAGGCACAAGAGTATGGATACGATTCAGCAGATGCATTGATAAAAGATGTAGGGTACACTACATACCGAATCTCCATTGTGCAAGAAGAAGTGATGAATCGATTGGTTGAGATTGTGGATGTGGTAAAGGAAGAACCACAAAAAGAGGAATCTTGATAGGTAATACTTTATACTACTAGTATATTGTAATCGCTTTTTTGGTATGGTATAGTCAGATATATGGAGCGGCTTGGAATGTGTCTTGCTAAAGGCACTATCAGCAATTTTTAGTGGCATATGTCGGTTCGAATCCGTCCCAGTCGCTCCTGTTACACAGGGTTATAGCTCAGTGGTAGAGCGGGTTAAAAAAGAAAGTCTTGTCAAAGGCTTTTACAGCAATTTTCTAGGAGGACCTAGACGCCGGTTCGAGTCCGGCTAACCCTATTGTATACAATATACATTTTTATTATATTAGGGCTATAGCTCAGTTGGATAGAGCGGAGAAATAAAGCCTTGTCAAAGGCTTTTACAGCAATTTTTATTGATTAAGGACTGTCACTCCTCAAATCAGGTCGCCGGTTCGAGTCCGGTTAGCCCTATTGTCTATTTGTTGACCATTATTTGATTGTAATTTTGTGGGGCTATAGCTCAATTGGATAGAGCAGGAAAAGAGAGCCTTGCCAAAGGCTTTTACAGCAATTTTCTAAAGGACTCATAATCCCCAGGTTGTCGGTTCGAGTCCGGCTAGCCCCTATTTTTAGACAGATCGATAGTGAAGAAAGTTATTTTGTGCGGTAAGTAGGAAAGATGACTAAGCTGTTTACAGAATCTGATTTATAAGCAGCAGATAGTACATAAATAAGGTTTGCTATAAAGGATAGTGAACATGATAAAAAAGTACACACATTACCAAGTGTTTTGTAATAACAGTTTTAGTGGGGCCATCGCCCAATGGTAGGGCAGGAAAAAAGGAATCTTGACAAAGATTCTTACAGCAACTTTCTAAAGGACTCAAAATCCCTGTGTTACCGGTTCGAATCCGGTTGGCCCCTTTGTTGCAACAATGCGAACGTTGTTCGCAATACAAATTTGTGTTGACATGCACAGTAGTGAGATTGTGGCACAAGAATAGTTGATAAAGTTTGTAGTTGAGTCAATCACTACATGAACGAGTAGAGTGGAGGGATGTAGAATGAGTTTCATGCAAAATATTAAAAATGTGTTAAACAATGAATACAATACATCTGTGACTGAAAATGGAGCAGTGGGGTATCGCACAACGGGGAGGGCATTACTCGATTTAAATTTTGCAGTTTCTTCTCTTAGAAATGTCCCGCCTAAAGAGATTGCAAATCGGTTTGTCAAGGCATATTATGAGGACCCAGCTCTTGCGCTGCGATGGATGTTTTTTGCGGGGGATGTGCGACAGGGGCTTGGAGAAAGACGGCTCTTTAAAACACTTTTTATCTATATGGCACAGAACCATACAGATCTTGCACGTGGATTGATGCCATTGATTCCAGAGTATTCTCGGTGGGATATCGTGGTATCACTTTTAAATACACCACTTGCTGTAGAGGCAGCGAACTTGATTTGGGAACAATTGCAACAGGACCGAATCAATATGGAGAAAGGTGAATCCATTAGCCTTTGTGCAAAGTGGCTTCCTTCAGAAAACGCGTCTTCAGCAGAGTCAAAGCGTATGGCGCGTATATTGGCAAAACAGTTTTCTATGACAAGTAGACAATACAGGCAAATGTTGTCTGCTTGCAGAAAATATTTACATGTTGTGGAAGTGATGATGAGCAGCAAAAGATGGTCAAAGATTGATTATGAGGCGGTTCCATCCAGAGCTAATCTAGTCTACAACAAAGCATTTCTAAGAAATGATGAAGAGCGTCGCAGAGCATTTTTAGGTGCTGTCAAAAAGGGTGAACAAAAAATTCATGCAGGTGTGTTGTATCCTCATGATATTGTTCATCAATATTGTTTGAGAAATGGATGGAATTATAAACTTGCGCCAATCGATCATACATTAGAAGAGCTATGGAACGCATTGCCAGATTATGTACAAGGCGCTGACAATACCCTCTGTATTGCAGATGGTTCCGGCAGTATGGTAACTACAGTAGGCAACACAAACCTTAGCTGTCTGGATGTAGCAAATGCACTCGCCATTTATTTTGCTGAGCGCTGTACAGGTCAGTTTCAAAATACTTACATTACGTTTAGCCAAAATCCACAGTTTGTAGATTTATCAAAAGGAAAAACACTCCATGACAAGATTGAGATTGCTCTTCGATATAATGAGGTGGCAAATACCAATATTGAGGCTGTGTTTGAGTTGATTTTAACGGCTGCGGTAAAGAATCACATGCCTCAGGAAGATTTGCCTACAAATCTATTGATTCTTTCAGATATGGAGTTTGATACGGCAACAAATAGTTATGTCAATGGTCGGTGGGGAACACCAAACGAAAAATTGTTTGATCTGTTTGCTAAGAGATATGCACAACATGGCTATCGTCTACCACGGCTTGTATTTTGGAATATTTGTAATAGAACGAATACAATTCCCATTCGTGAAAATAAACTTGGCGTGGCACTTGTGAGCGGATTTTCTCCTACGATTGCCAAAATGGTGCTTAGCAATGAGATCAATCCCTATAAAGTTCTTGTAGAGCAGTTAAGAGTATCGCGTTATGATGCAGTGGAGGCTATTCTTTCGCAGGTGTAAGAAAGGAAGATCAAGATGGCAGAGGAAAAAGAATCACTTTATACATATATTCAAAAAAATATGGTTGAGGGTGCGTTGCCCAAAGAGTTCTCATTACCTTCTACTGCCCC
Organism: uncultured Lachnospiraceae bacterium; assembly: GCA_910586095.1. Classification (GTDB taxonomy): domain Bacteria; phylum Bacillota; class Clostridia; order Lachnospirales; family Lachnospiraceae; genus COE1. Next base: position 17,018 of record CAJUHQ010000045.1, read on the forward strand.
AGACAATGAGATTCGGTTTGCCGATGGGGCGCAGGATGGGATTGCCATTTACCATATGGCAGATGCAGATATTACAGCAGAATCCCTTAAGCTTCTTGAAGAATTAATGCATGATATCTCGGATGGCAACTATGAAGGTGCCCAGGAAAAACTAGAGGAGTTTATCCAACAAAATACACCCATTGCGGCTATTGATGAATTTGAAGAATTTATTATGCGCAATACAAGCTGGATCGATCCAGCACGTCTACATCAGTTTGGCATGGATTGTATTATGAGCGATCAGGTGGATGTAGTAAAATATGGTTTGGAAATAATTGAGGTATTTTCGGAGCCAGATGAAGCGTTAAAAGAGATTATTCGGACACTGGGACTATGTGATGAGTTTACTATATTTTCTGTATTTAATATGCTTCGATGGAGCAATGCCAACGATGAAGTGTTTGCAATAGCAAAAAAAGTGCATGGTTGGGGGCGTATTCATGCGATAGAGCGTTTGGAGCCAACTAGTGATGAGATCAAAAAGTGGCTGTTGGAGGAAGGCATTATCAATGATATTTTGCCAGAATATTCTGCGCTAGAAGTTTATCAGAAAGCGGATGTCAGGACTCTTTTGACTTCGCAACTGACACAGGATAGACTTTGTTTGGTGGCAAAGATTGTAAATACACTGCTTGATGAAGGCCCTGTATATGGGATTAGCGCAATTAAGGATGCAGATGCGATGCTTTTAGACTTTTTAAGTCAAGTAAAGCAATTCAAGCCTGATTTAACCTTGTATGAAACAGTGTATCAAATACAATTGGCAGAGCGATCTGATGAGGTTTGCAAAGCATGTCAAGAGTTATTGCAGACAAAAGAGGCCAAGGAAGCGATTACTGATTGGACTCAAAAGGGAGAGGCATTAGATATAGCAGAGAACGTCGGAATCGATTTTTTGGAATCGCTATATCAGTGCATAGAACAAGATTTTGGTAGTTACTGGCATAAATGTGAGTATCTGTTTCAGGAGGATGCATACAGGGAAAAAGTAGTAGAATTGTTTCGGCAACAAGTATCCCAAATACATAGAACAGATCAATCAGAGGTACGAGTTGGATTTGGCAAGGAATACGAGGACGACAGGCGACTAATGTATCTGATTCAGCAATTGGATGAGTATCCTCTGTGTGGTGCAGATCTTGTTGGATGTGCTTTGCAGTCGCCTATTGTAGGAAATCGCAATATGGCTCTGAGAGTGCTTCATTCGTGGTGTGAAAAAAGAGCATGTACAATAAAGGAACTTTCTACAGAGCTGTTTGAGGCTGTAGAAACCTTAAAGAGCAAGGAGCATAACGAGAGCGTACTAAAAAATATAACAGAATATGCATTTTAAACGATGAGAGGCATCCTTTGGGATGCTTCTTTTGTGTCAAAACTTTTGATTCAATAGTCAAAGACATCCACCAAAAGTGCAGGATAGAATAGAGCAAAAAAATTGTCAGTTACTTTTTAGACTTAGTACAGTATATGGAAAAAATTTGTTGTGCCTGAAAATATGTGCTATACTAGGAGTGCGATACGATAGGGAAAAAGATGGAAATGCGTCCTAGTGTGGATATACGATTTTGGGCAAAAAGCTTTTATTTTAATGCGTCAAGAAGAAAAAAGATGTAGAAGTTTAAAAATACGATCAAAAAGATTCTGGGATCGGATAATGTTTTAGATACCATTTGAATATTATTTTCAAAAGCATCAATGATATCCAATTAATAATTGAGGCTTTTCCTTGTTTTTAAATGTGAGTTAAAAGTATAAAAGGATGGCAGGATAAATGAAAAAAGTATTGACATATTATTTACGGCCTTACTATGTACGTATGATAGTTGGTTTTGTTATTAAATTTATTGGGACCATTATGGATTTATGCCTGCCTTGGATTTTAGCGTATGTGATTGATATGGTAATCCCAGCAGGAGGACAAAATCAAATATTTTATTGGGGGCTTTTGATGATTCTGTGCTCTGTGCTAGCACTTTCGCTTAATGTCATAGCCAATCGGATGGCCTCTAAGGTGGCGCGCGACACTACTGAAGCAATACGCAACGACCTGTTTGCGCGTAGTATGCGCTTATCGAACGCACAGACAGATCATTTTACGAAACCATCACTGATTTCACGCCTCACGACAGATACATATAATGTGCATCAAATGTTAGGGCGTATACAGCGTCTTGGTGTGAGAGCACCTATCCTTGTTGTGGGTGGGATTTTGGTGACATTGACCTTAGATCCTGTATTAACATTGGTATTAATTTCTGTCATGCCTATTATTACCTGGATCACAGTATATATTTCCAAAAAAAGTATTCCTATGTATACGGCTTTGCAACAGTCTGTAGATCAGTTTGTGCGGCTTATACGTGAGGATGTTGCAGGTATTCGTGTGATTAAGGCACTCTCAAAGACTGCGTTTGAGAAGGAAAAATATAATGCCATCAACAAAGAAGTGGTGCAACGGGAAAAGAAGGCAGATATCACAATGGCGATTGTGAATCCTAGTATGAATATGTTTCTCAATTTAGGATTAGTATTGGTGGTGATTGTAGGAGCGTATCGCGTGAATGGAGGAGCTTGTGAAGTGGGCAAGATTCTCGCATTTCTCACATATTTTACAATTATTCTCAATGCTATGATGAATATTTCAAAAATGTTTGTTATTATCTCAAAAGCAGTGGCATCGGCCAACCGAATTATGGAGGCAATCGAGGCACCAGAGGATTTGTGCATCAAGGAATGTACCAAGATGCCAAAAAAGGATGGTTATATTATATTTGACCATGTGACATTTTCTTACAATGGTAGAGAACCAGACATAGAGGACATTCATTTTACTTTGCAAAAAGGAGAAACATTGGGAATATTAGGTGCTACAGGTTCAGGCAAAAGTACGCTTGCATTGCTATTGATGCGTTTTTATGATCCAGATCAGGGTGCTATTTATATAGATGGTGAAAATATTCAAAGTATCGAAACACAAAAACTTAGAAAAAAATTTGGGGTGGTTTTTCAAAATGACAGTCTGTTTGAGGATACCATCGCTGAAAACATTCGATTGGGCAGAGCAATTGATGACACACAAGTGCAGGAAGCGGCATTGTATGCTAGGGCAAAAGAGTTTGTGGAAGCAAAAGACAGAGGATATGATAGTGTAGTCAATGCCAGAGGAGCAAATTTAAGCGGTGGACAGAAACAGCGACTTTTGATTGCGCGGGCATTGGCGGCACATCCTGATATTTTGATACTAGATGATTCGTCGAGCGCACTCGATTACAAGACAGATGCGGCACTGCGCCATGAACTTTCAGTACATTTTGCAGACACTACAAAAGTAGTGATTGCCCAACGGATTAGTTCCATTATGTATGCAGATCATATTGTAGTGCTTGACAAGGGGAGTTGTATCGGATATGGAACGCATGAAGAGCTTTTGCGCGACTGTGCATTATATCGTGAGATTAGTATATCACAGATTGGGGTAGATGGAAGGAGGCAGGACTCATATGGCGGGGTTGGTGAGTGATAAATTTGAAAAACCTAGGAATAGGAAGGGCACTATTCTGCGATTGGCGACATATCTATTTCGTTATAAATATTTGCTTTTGTTAGCCCTTCTTCTGACTATAGGAAGCAATCTTTTGGCTTTGGTAGGCCCCATGCTCTCTGGATATGCTATTGATGCCATTGAGCCTGGACTTGGCAATGTGGTATTTGGACGTGTATTTTATTATGCAGGGTTAATGGTGCTTTTCTATTTTTTGTCGTCTGTGTTGTCCTATGTGCTTTCCGTATTGATGATCCACATCAGTCGCAAGGTAGTTTATCAAATGCGACAGGATGTGTTTCACAATCTTTTGGAGCTTCCAATTGGATATTTTGACACACATCAGACAGGGGATATTATCAGCCGAATTTCCTATGATATTGACACAGTCAATACATCTTTGTCAAATGATTTGATACAGATTTTGACTACAGTGATTACAGTGGCAGGAGCACTTGCCATGATGATAGCGATCTCACCACGGCTTGTGTTGGTATTTGCAGTGACAGTTCCACTGTCAATTGTTCTCACAAAATATATCACAGGAAAGACGAGGCCAATGTTTCGACTGCGCTCTCAAAAGTTAGGAGAGCTCAATGGATTTGTGGAGGAAATGATCTCAGGCCAGAAAACACTGCGTGCATATTTTCAGGAGCAAAATACAATCGATCGGTTTGGTGGGAAGAATGAAGAGGCAGTAGAGGCATATTACAGGGCAGAATATTATGGGAGCGTGACAGGGCCAGCAGTAAATTTTGTGAACAATCTTTCGCTGTCTCTAGTCAGCGTATTTGGTGCACTACTATTTTTGGCAGGAAAAATGTCAGTGGGAGATATTTCATCGTTTATTTTGTATTCTAGGAAGTTTTCAGGGCCAATCAATGAGGCGGCTAATATTGTAGCAGAGTTGCAATCTGCGCTGGCGGCAGCAGAGCGAGTATTTGGATTGATTGATGAGAAACCAGAGCCTGCGGATCGGGTAGATGCAAAGGTTGTTGAGCATGTCAGAGGAGATGTGCGTTTAGAACATGTAAACTTTGGATATGTGTCTCATGTGCCCATCATAAAAGACTTAAATCTTCATGCAAAACCAGGAATGCTTGTGGCGATTGTGGGGCCAACGGGTGCTGGAAAAACAACTATAATTAATCTGCTTATGCGTTTTTATGATGTAGATTCGGGCAAGATTTGTGTGGATGGATGTGCGATTGAACAAGCAACGCGCTCAAGCCTTCGCAAAGCCTATGCGATGGTCTTGCAGGATACATGGCTTTTTCAGGGAACAGTATTTGAAAATATTGCTTATGGCAGACCAGATGCGACACCACAGGAAGTGATCGAAGCGGCAAAGGCAGCAGAGATTCACTCATATATTATGCATCTGCCTAAAGGATACGACACTGTTTTGACAGATGATGGAACCAATATCTCTAAAGGACAAAAACAGCTTTTGACAATAGCTCGTGCGATGTTGATGGATGCACATATGTTGATACTAGACGAGGCAACCTCGAATGTAGATACTCGGACAGAGAAGCAAATTCAGAAGGCGATGCGCAAGTTGATGGAACATAAGACATGTTTTGTGATTGCTCACAGACTCTCTACAATACAAGATGCTGATGAGATTCTTGTGGTGGATCATGGCAGGATTGTGGAGCAGGGAACACATGATGGGTTGATGCAACAGGAGGGGTTCTATTATCAATTGTATATGGCGCAGTATACAAACCATTAAGCGGCTCTAAGACAGCAGAGGACGCAGTCTAAGAGCCGCTAAATGGTTGGAAAAATGCAAAAGGGCGTGCATTTTTCGCGTGAATAGTGATGAAGGAAAGACAGCAGAGGACGCGTTCTAAGAGCCGCTAAATGGTTGGAAAAATGCAGAAGGGCGTGCATTTTTTGCGTAATTTTTGTAATTTGGAGGAGTATTAGGGTGATATGGATGAGAAGCAGTTGTTAGTGGAGAAATATGGTTTGAAGCATGAGAATGGTGCATGGTATTCGCAGAAGGAGAATTCACATAAGCACTTAATTTTTAAGGATAGTTTTTTTGATCGGACAGATCTTATAGGGCTTTTGTTTCGTATCAATAAGCTTTGCATGGCAAAAGTAAAGTACTTTCGCATCAATATTGGGAAATATGAGCCACTAAAATATGATTATAAGAAAGGTTTTGTAGTGGTGCCGTTGTGGGATGCTGATTTTTTAAGACACCGCAGTTCTGGTTTGATCTTGGATTTTCGTTATCTGCAAACGATCACAGTTTATGATAATTTTGTAGCGTTGTGCAAGGAGTTAGAAGCTTTTGAGGAGGATAATGCGATCATATGAAACGAACAGAACAAGTTGAATTGACTGTGTTGTGCTTAGTGCAACACGAGGATGCCTATTTGTTACAAGATAGAATAAAGAAAGACTGGCAGGGCTATACATTACCAGGAGGACATGTTGAAGCAGGCGAGTCTATTGTGGATGCTGTAGTGCGTGAGATTAAAGAAGAGACAGGATTAACGGTTTTAAATCCTACATTGTGCGGGATAAAGCAGTTTCCTATAGAGGGCGGCAGATATCTTGTCTTTTTGTTTTGCGCAGATCAATTTGAAGGAGAACTGAGTTCCTCACAAGAAGGAAGGATGTATTGGATAAAAAAAGAAGAGTTACCTGGTATCAACTTGGCAAGTGGTTTTGACGAGTTGATTCAAGTAATGACAAACAATACCCTAAATGAATTTCAATATATTGTCGAAGGTGATGAGTGGAAAATAGTACTAAAATAAGCCAATTGTAACACACAAATAGGCTGGTAGAAAGTGAAATTAATGCCACAAAGATCCCCATACATCATTACATAAATCTACACAGTATTCTTTAGAAAAGTTTGAATCCTGTGAGCAAATTACATTCTGAGAAGCAAGTTCCTGCGTATAGTCTGAGAGAAAATAGGTGGTTACACCATTGGTTCCGGCTTCTAGATGACAGACTAATGCCTCTATGCCGTAATCTGAAATAATGGTATTGCCATCTTCATCTAAAGTAATAGTAACGGTCGCCATGCCACCAACCATACGATTTGCAATTGTTTTGCCACTAGAGGATGTCCAGTTCACATAGTTTCCGAGTGAATAATAAATTAACATTTCATGGCCTGTAGTTTCATCTTGCATCCATTCAATGGGTTCGATTACATGAGGATGGGTACCAATTACCAAATCTACTCCATTTTCAAGGAAAATCTGCGCCCATTTTTTTTGATAGGCATCTGGTTGCGTCTGGTATTCTGTACCCCAGTGTGGGCAGACAACGATAAAGTCTGCCACATCTTTGGCTGCCTGCAAGTCTGCAATGACCGCTTTCTCATCTAAAAGATCTACTGCATAAGGCATATCTTTAGGAAGAGGGATTCCATTAGTACCATAGGTATAATTTAGGATAGCGATTGTAAACGAGTTGAAGTCAGGATCAGAAGAGTTTGTGTTTACTGTATACAAAAAAAGTTCATCAGCGGATTCGGCATTGTCATGGATGCCAAGAATAGCAAGTTCAGGATAGTGTTCTGTCCAGTTTTGATAGCAGGAAAGCAGTCCAGTCTTGCCCTTATCCAAGGCGTGATTGGTTGCGTGACAAATGACATCGAAGCCCGCATCTTTTAATGAATCACACAGCGCAAATGGAGCATTGAAACAAGGATATCCAGAGATCCCAAGTGTTTCTCCACCAATAATGACTTCTTGGTTGACTAGCGCTAGATCAGCCGCTAAAATGGCATCGTTTGTATGAGCAAACAATGCATCGAAATTGTAGGAACCATCATCCTGAAGCGCGCTTTGTTCTACAGGGGTGTGAAGCAAAATATCACCTACCATGACCAAAGTAAGTGTTGGAAGTGGATCATTTGTTAGGGTATCATTTATTGAGAGTTTATCACGAACATCATCTGCTGATTCGTCTGTCAAAATTTCTGTGGAAATAGAAGTCTCTGTAGGGGTTGGAATTGAGGTATTTGAGACATCTTTTGCGTTTGTAATAGGAGTGGTAGCAGATTGTGTAGAAGTTGTAGGAAGAGTGGCGGATGTGCTACTCTGACAACCAGACAAGAAAAGTACAACACAGACAACAATTGAACATAGTTGCCGCATAGTGGTAATAGATAACGAACGAATTTTGGAGGATTGTTGGCAACAAGGCACAGTAATATTTGTTTTCATAGAATGAACCTTTCCAGAAATTTTTTAATCAATTGTGTATCAGAATAGTCTAAATCCATCCTATTGTCGTTTGTCAAGAGAGATTGAATAGGCGAATATGGGATAAATTTTGAATACGAGCGCCGCTACAAAATAGCAGCGATATGATTGTAGTATAGGATGGTTATAATATGCTGTCAAGGATAAACATAAGAAATGATTTAATGTATTGGATAGATGAGAGGAATATATTCACTTTAATATGATGAAAAATGGTTATCGCATGTAAATACTTGATATTTATTTCCAAGTGTGCTATAGTCAATAATATAGAACGATAATTTTATATTATTAGTTAAATAAAGCGTTTTATGTAAAAAAATTATAGTGGTAGATAAGTACATAAATGGGGAAGATATTTAATTGCTATCTACATTCTAATAATTTAACAAACAGGATGGATAATTTCTTACTGTTGTAAGGAATAGTAACCATAAATATATTGTTAAGTAATTGCGAAACTAGCTAAGCTAGTTTGTAATCTTGATTAAAAA
>CAJUHQ010000046.1:0-10292 GCA_910586095.1 uncultured Lachnospiraceae bacterium
ACACCCTGATTAAGAGTCAGGTGCTCTACCAACTGAGCTAGCGGTGCATTTTTTGTTATTTTATTGAACTTTTTATGTGCTCAACTGAACAAAATATACTATATCATTGTTTAAGAATTGTGTCAATAGTTTTTTTAATATTTTTTAATGTTAATTTTTTAATGTTCTTAAAATTTTTAAAAACTATTGACAATTTTATCCAAATGTATTATTGTATTAGTGTATTAATCATTTAATACACTATGTGCATAAACGTAAAAGCTCTACATTGGCATTACTAAATCACATATATAATAAGGAGAGGAGGCAATGATATGGCATGGGAAATGAGTTCTGACCGCCCCATATACACACAGATTCTTGAAAAAATACAAACTCGTATCGTGTGTGGTGTATACCAGCCAGGCGAACGACTTCCAAGTGTGCGCGATTTGGCGGCCGAAGCGAGCGTCAATCCCAACACAATGCAGCGTGCATTTACAGAGCTTGAACGCGGTAGATTAATCGTGACGCTTCGTAATAGCGGACGTATTGTAACAGAGGACAAACAACTAATTAATATGGTACGACATACAATGGCAACTACCCAAATTACTAATTTTTTTGCCAACATGAGGGAATTAGGTTATACAAATCAAGAAATCATAGCACTCATTAATAGTACTATACAATCTTAATATTAAGGGGGAATTAAAAGTGAATGAACAAAACTATCCAACTGATACTGACAGCACTCTGACAAGCCAATCTGACACACTTGAACTTAGTCAAAGTCAGGCATATGCACAAGATGCATCAAATAATTTGACGTCAAATAACAGTTCGCTTTTTTATCAGACTTCAACATCTAGCGATGCACAGGACAATCAAATGCAGAACACCAACAACGATTTTGTACAGCCTCTAACACAATCCTTTGACTACACTACTATACAAAATCAAACACAAGTACCAGAAAGTGCTTCTGTGCAAAATACCATTCCACCTCAAAACAATCATCTGGTACAGCCACAACAGGAAAACGCATCGCAATATCAAAATACCTCCAATTCGCAGTATGTGCAGAGTACTACTACACAGAACACTGCGCAATCTTATCAAGACCCAATTTATTCGCGACAAGAACAATCGCAACAAAACTATTCTTACATGCCAAACAATACCTACTATAATGACACACCGTTACTTCAAATCACAGATCTGTGCAAACGCTATCCAGGGATGGGAAGCTATATGTCTGTATTTCATATGAATCTAACCATACCACGCGGACGTATTATTGGACTACTTGGCCCTAATGGATGTGGCAAAACCACATTGATTAAAATGATTAATGGGCTGCTTACTCCGACAAGTGGAATGGTACTTATCAATGGATTCGCTCCTGGCGCTGTCACTAAAAAAGTCATTTCATACCTACCTGAACGCACCTATCTCGACAATGACATGCGTGTATCTGAAATGATTCATTATTTCTGTGATTTTTATGAAGATTTTTCGCCAGAAAAAGCCTACACTATGCTTCAATCTCTTAATATTAATACAGATGCGCGCCTAAAAACACTCTCAAAGGGCACAAAAGAAAAGGTTCAGTTGATTCTTGTGATGAGTAGGCAGGCAGACTTGTATATTCTTGATGAACCTATTGCTGGTGTAGATCCCGCTGCCAGAGATTATATTCTGCGCACGATTATCAACAATTATAACCCAAATTCTACGCTTTTGTTATCAACCCATCTCATCTCGGATATCGAAAACGTCCTAGATGATGTAATTTTTATGAAAAATGGCTCTTTAATGCTCTATACATCCGTTGATTCCATCCGCGGACAAATGGGCAAATCTGTAGACTCATACTTCAGGGAGGTATATGCATGTTAGGAAAACTTATGAAATATGAATGGCGAGGATACCGCTTTGCAATCCTTATCATGTGTGCTATTTTATTAGGATTCACTATTCTTACCTGCGGCGTCATTCTTACCATTGATCCAAGATATGATGAAGTACTTTATGGACACACCCTTTGGGGACTCATTATGTCAATACTTTTATATTACTTTGGTATTATCGGATGTAGTATTGGTATCTCAGTCATTATTGCTGTTCGATTTTATAAAACCTGCTATACAGATCAAGGATATCTAACACATACCCTTCCTGTATCGCCAAATCAACTATTAATTGCCAAATTTGTCACAGCATTACTTACTTACCTAATCATTCTACTATTAATTATTGTCACTATTTTTATTATCATTAGTACTGGTATCAACCATTTTATCAATCTATCACCAAACTCCGATATATTAAGAAGGGAGTTAGCATATAACTGGGCTATGTATGGCGAAGATTTCAAAGAAGCCTTCTACGATATATTGGGAATTCGACCTGGCTCATACATGATCTTATTGCTTATCTATTCGCTGATATCTTGCGCTGCCAACATTATGACTATATTAGGATGTATTTCGTTAGGCCAGCTCTATACAAGCCACCGGATTCTAGGATCGATTATCGCCTATTTTGCTGTACAGTTTGTACTAAGTATATTATCGTATCTATGGGCTCTTCCCATGTATTCCAAAATACTATGGGCTAGTACTTACAATGAAGAACTTACCTTTTTTAATACGTATTCACCTACTATGCTACGGACTTTACTAAGTTCTGTGGTCGTTGCAATTGTCATGTATTTTATTAACCTTCATATGATGACAAAAAAGCTTAATCTAGAATAGTTATAGATTATGACAAACTTATGTTTAGAGTTATGTTCCTATTTTTACAAGAAAGAATGGGTGATTAGTGTGAAAAAAGTCTACATAGCAGACTTTTTTCACACAGGAAAAACGCAAAAGACTGCGTTTTTCATTTCTATTTGAGCCGCCAAAGGCGGCATGGGGGATTTATATGATGAAGTATTTAAAAAAAGTACTACTACTATGCTCATTGTGCATGATATTTTGTCTAAATGGCTGTGCGTATTATCATAATACATCATGGGAAGATTTATCTAGAGAAGAACAAAGTGAACTATATCAGGCTTATCGAGAAACAAAAGATACAATGGATACTTCTTTAAGCTCTCTACCTGCAAAAAAGGCGATTCGAATCGAAGTACTTTCTGCACAAGACAAAACATTGTTGGCTACTATCACAGATCAAGATTTTATCGATGAACTGTCGGGTTCCTATGACTGGACGTTTCAAGAAACCATCACGGAAGAATTAGTTCCCGAATATACTCTAGCTGTTTATCAAGAAAAAACAAGACTTTTGGGACAGGATGCAGACGAAGAAGTAGAGTTTGAATGTATTGAGACATGGACTATTTATAAAGACAGCCCTTATATACAAATGACTATTTCCAGTGATGTGGTAAAAAACAGCCTTTTTTCATATATCTCACAAGATATATTGACCTTCTATTATGTTATGCCGGATGACTTTTTAGATCATGTAAAGAATCAGATTTCCTAAACAGTCTCTTTCACTTATTTGTACTACCACAAATAAACAGCAATGTTTTAAAAAACATATCTTCTTGTTTCTGTATGAAGAAAAGATATCCTAAAAAGCGCCCAAGTCATGTGGCAAGTAGGGAAGAACTTTCCCTACTTGCTTAAAAGGCGCATAATCTCTAACCTATCATGCAACCGCCTTATATGCTCCATTTGTGCAATCTCTGTCAATTCCCTTCCTGATTCAAAATACCTCACACAAACTTTTGTCCATGCCTGTGGTTCTTGTTCTATAAACTCGTCAAACATGGAAATTGGCATTTCTAATTCTCCACGACTTTCTAATACTCGTGCAAGCTGGCGAATCGTCCCCACACTTCCATCTATTATATGAATCTTTTCTGGTAAAAGATGTTGAAATGTATCTTTAAAAAAATTAAAATGAGTGCACCCAAGCACCAATTCACTATATTGTGTAATCTCATAACTAGACAACGCTTCTCTCAAATATTCTGTCACTGCGTCAGAGACAAACTCTTCTCTCTCCGCAAACTCTACTAACCGTGGTAGTGCAAGCAAATCAACTTGGTGTAGACTATCTACACGCTCCACCAGATTTTTTAGTTTTTCTTCACGCACTGTAAGCGGTGTCGCCACCACCATCACACGCTTCCCACAACTTTCTCTAACCGCAGGCTTCACTGCTGGCTCTATTCCAATAATAGGTATATCATACTTTTGGCGCATTATTTGTGCTGCCACAGCCGTGGCTGTGTTGCAGGCTATCACTACAGCTTTACAATTTTGGGCAATCATAAACTGCATGACTGCATCGACGTAAGAAATTACCTGTTCTCTGCTTTTAGTACCATATGGTACATGGTCTATATCTGCATAAAATATGTATTTTTCATGTGGCAACGACACCATTGCTTGATGCAAAAGCGTCATACCACCAATCCCCGAATCAAAGATACCAATCTCCATTTGTTATCGTCCGTTTTTCCTTTCCTGATCTGTTGTTATCCTCGCAAAACCTGTATGATATGACAGATTTCCTTTATGATACACTGCTATTATATCAGAAACTATTATCATACGAAACCTAAATCTTTTTGTTGTGAATAAAAATTTCCTTCCCAAGCTCTACCAAAATCAAAAGTGTAATAGGCCCTAATATAACTCCTCCTATTCCATAATATAATACACCTGCATACACAGAAATCAAAATAGCAACCGGCGAAAATTTTAATCCATTCCCTAACAGACGTGGCTCTAACAGTTCGCGAAGCAGGACACAAACCACATACGTGATGACAATCACCACACCACTTCCAATCTTTCCTCTAAGAAAGCAGACTACTCCAATAGGGATCAATACAATGCCTGTCCCAATAAAAGGAAGAAAATCCATAAAACCAGCCAACAGTCCATAAAACCAGCCCTCACTGATTCCACTAAAAACTAATCCTATGGTAGCCACAATACTAATGCATATCAAAATGACAGTTTGTGTTTTCATATAGGTCTTAATCATGCTTCCCAACTTTTTTCCAATGCGCAGAATAATAGATAAAATACGATCAATAGCAGGCTCTAATGTGGCAAGATTCAGCAATCCTTGCTGCCAACTTTCAATCTCACGCGCAAATAGTACAACACAGATAAAGCTTACTACCATAAACGTTCCCACACTTCCCGCCACAGACAGATACTTAATACTACCCGTAATCAACCCACCACCAGACGAGGCAAGACTTTGACCAATCTTATTGGAAAGAGTGTCAATCCACCGTTCTACTGTCCCACTTTCTATTCCAAAAAACTCTTCTATTGTATTGCCAAGATCCACTATAATATGTGAAAAACTATCCGTCCACACTTCTACATTTTGCACAATATCACGCGCCTTGGTCACTAGAAAGGTCCCAATCCCTACCAAGATGAGCGCTATGAGCAAAATCATACCAAACAAAATACCTCCTGCCATAAATCCTTTTCCATTACTTCCAGGCATTTGTCTGTTCATTTCTCCTTCCTGTAACACTCGACGTTTTTTTCGTCCAAAGCGCTGTAAGGGAACTACCACCAAAAACGCTAACAAAAGTGGCAAAAAGTATACCAAAAGATACTTTAGCACCAACAAAACTACTACAACTGTCACAATATATAAAAGTACACGCTGATAATCGCTACGTTTAAAAAATTCCATCTACTCCCCGCCTGTCTACTATAAAATTATATATTTTGTATTTTAGTATAGGCAATTTCTATGTTTTTATTATTATTCTAGAGCTTCTATTTGTGTTGCGAGGAAACATATTCTTTATTCAAATATTCAGCAATACAAACTTTGTTCATGATGTTATTGGCAGCAGTCGAAATGAGGCTATTGTATAAGGCGCAAAATGCGCTGCTTTATATGAATAATAGTTCATTGTTTATCTACTTGTTTTACAGTGTAATGATTGCTATAGTTTATAGTCTTCACCTTCCAATTTTAGAATTTTTATGCTATACTTTTTCTTACAATTACCTGATAAATATGGCAGTCTGTAAGGACTTTTCTTTTGTGAGAATGGTCTTTGATAGCGCTTGCCAACTTAGAAACGCAACATTGGAGGAAAAACTATGATTGTGCCAAAACTCTTTGAGGATTTGACTATTCTACATGAAAATACCATGCCTGATCGAGCATATTATATCCCTTCTAGCCACAAGCAGTATGATCTGGTGGAACATCGGGAACATTCTGACCGTTTTATGCTGCTCAATGGAGATTGGGAATTTCGTTATTACTCTAGTATCTATGATTTAAAAGAACCATTCTACGAAGAACATGCAACACTAGAACCTGGTTGGGGAACGCTTCCAGTTCCTTGTGTATGGCAAATGCATGGCTATGACCAACATCAATACACCAATTTAGACTATCCTTTTGCGTTAGATCCTCCCTACATTCCTTACGAAAATCCTTGTGGCGCTTACCGCCACCATTTCTCCTGGCATCATACTGCACAAGCTCCAAAAGTGTTTCTAAATTTTGAGGGCGTAGACTCCTGTTTCTATGTTTGGCTAAATGGCACTTATGTAGGATACAGCCAAGTATCTCATGCCACAAGCGAATTTGACGTGACCACACTGTTGCGTGAAGGAGACAATCTGTTAGCTGTCCTTGTCTTAAAATGGTGTGATGGAAGCTACTTAGAAGATCAAGATAAATTTCGTATGAGTGGTATTTTTCGCGATGTCTATCTGTTAAGTCGCCCCCAAGACTGTGTGTACGATTACTTTGTCAAAACTCATCTACATCGTCAGACTAAACAAGCAACTATAGAGATTGATTTCTCTTATCTAGACAACGCTCTTTTGGTCCATGCAGCAATTGAGTCCGCTGATGGAAGAGTTCTAAGCGAGGGGGATGCTATTGGTCATATTGTCTTGTCACTAGAAGACATCCAGCTATGGACTGCTGAAACACCTTACCTTTATACCTTAGTTTTAGAGACTAAGGGGGAGGTTATCACAGAGCGTTTGGGATTGAGAGAGATCTCCATTTGCCAGGGAGTATTTCTTTTTAATGGAGAAAAAATCAAGCTTTATGGTGTGAATCGACACGACAGTGATCCTGTGACAGGTTTTACCATCAGCCTTGCACAAATGCATCGCGACTTGCGTCTAATGAAAGAGCATAATGTGAATTCTATCCGCACTAGTCATTATCCAAACGCACCTCAATTCTACCAACTCTGCGACCAATATGGATTCTATGTATTGGATGAGGCCGACAATGAAAGTCATGGGACACATCATGCTTATCAACAGGAATGGGGGGCAGAAAATAGATGGATCGCAGACAATCCTGATTTTATCGAAGCCACTCTAGACCGCGTAAAGAAATGTGTGATTCGTGATAAAAATAGACCTTGTGTGTTTGGCTGGTCTATGGGCAATGAATGTGCCTATGGATGCACGTTCGAAAAGGCGCTTAGCTGGACAAAGGCTTATGATACCACACGCATCACACACTACGAAGGTGCATGGCATTTTCCAAAAGGAAAAACATATGATTTTTCCTGCATTGATCTCTACAGTAGAATGTATTTACCAACTGCGGATATTCATGCCTATTTTGCTACATCACAGGAAAAAGACAGTGACCATTATTATGATGCCGCTTCAAAAAGGCCATTGCTTTTATGTGAATATAGCCATGCGATGGGCAATGGACCTGGTAATCTAGAAGAATACTTTCAAATTTTCCAGCAGTATGAGGGTGCACTCGGCGGAATGGTGTGGGAATGGTGTGACCATGCCATTGATAAGGGACGCAACAAGGCTGGGAAAAAGGTATATTTCTATGGCGGAGATCACGAAGAATATCCACACTTTGGCAATTTCTGCATGGATGGACTGGTTTTTCCAGACCGTACCCCTCACACGGGGTTACTAGAATTTAAAAATGTACATCGGCCTGCACGAATTGTTTGTTTTGATGCCCAAAAAGGAAATCTAAAAATTCACAATTATCTAGATTTTCTCAATTTAAAGGACTATTGCTTCTTAAAGTGGGAGGCAACTTGTGATGGTACTTGCATTGCAGATGGTATTGTAGACGATCCTCTACTATTGGATATTGCCCCACATGCAGAAGGTGAGATCTCTCTAGATATTCCAAAATTAGATCACGGCAGATGTTATCTGCGCATAACTTGGGTTTTGCGCACAGCTTGGGGTGTACTTCCTGCAAATTGGGAGCTTGGATTTGACGAACTACCACTGTCAGTCGAAACTACTTTATCTTCTCAATGCCTCTTTGTACAGGAGCTTTTGCACAAGCCATTTGCCTTACAAAAAACCAATAAAATGTTTGAGATTACAGAGGATGATCGCTATCTAACCATTTGTTCAGAACAGTTTTGTTATACATATCACAAATTTACAGGACTATTTTCAAAATTAGTATACCAAAATTATTCTCTACTAGATGCGCCTATGAGTTTTACTATTTGGCGCGCCCCCACGGACAATGACAGAAAAATACGTCTAATTTGGGAGGAAGCGCAGTATGACCGAGCTACTACTAGATGCTATCACACAGAATATGAGCGCTGTGAGAAAGATCATGTACCTTATATCAAAATCAACAGTACTCTTTCTCTTACCGCGGTGTATATGCAACGCATCCTCACTGTCCACGCAACATGGTGTGTCTGGGCAGATGGCAGTATTGATGTCTCATTGGATGTAAAGAAAGACCCTGTTTTCCCACGTCTTCCAAGATTTGGAGTCTGTTTTTCTTTGCCTGAAACCATGACTCATGTAAATTATTATGGTCTGGGGCCTATGGAAAGTTATGTAGATAAACATCGTGCTGCATATCATGGTAACTTTGAGACTACTGTCGATTCTTTGTTTGAAGATTATATTCGTCCTCAGGAAAACGGAAGTCATTGGGATGTCAGCTATGTAACTCTTGCTGATAATTCGCTACAATTTTCCGTATTTTCCACGGTTCCTTTTTCTTTTAACGCTTCTCGCTATACACAAGAGGAACTGACCAACAAGGCGCACAATTTTGAACTACGCCCTAGTGGACACACAATTCTATGTATTGACTACAAACAAGATGGTATTGGGTCCAATAGCTGTGGGCCAGAACCTGACAAACAATATCAATTCTTAGATGAAGCGTTCTCTTTTTCTTTTGGATTGCGTATGAACAAGAGCTGATACTACAATCACATTAGTGTAGATCTTTGAGATCTATCAACCATATATTGTTGAATTACCAAATTTTACAGCAGCCCTTTTGTCTATAATATGTAATGAAAAAATGACTACCACACGAAATCACTTTGTGTAGTAGTCATTCTACTAAAAATTCCCCATTTACTATTAGATTTGTTTTAGTGTTTACATCATTTTTAATCCAAATCAGCTTTTTTTAATCGCGTGCGTACCTGTTTGCCAACAAATACAGCTATGATAATTTTAGCTACGTCTCCTGGAATAAATGGTATCACCCCTGCCATCAATGCAGCCTGAAAACTCATCCCTGCCTGATATGCAAGCCATACTGTTCCAAATAGATAAAGAACTAGCGTGCTTAACCCCATTCCGATCAAACTATACAACACAGAACCATTCCAGTGATCTATAAAATATCCACCAATTAGTGCCATAAATATATATCCAATCAAATAACCTCCCGTAGGCCCCAACAGTTTTGCTGGGCCTGCTGCAAATCCAGAAAATACTGGAACGCCTACTAAGCCAATCAGCAAATAAATACAACAACTTACAGTGCCGCGCTTCATCCCTAACACACAGATACTAAAATAGACAGCGAGCGTTCCCAAAGAGATTGGGACAGGGCTAATGGGTAATGGTAACGACAATGGCCCTAACACACAAATTACGGCTGTCATGACTCCGATTAAAGTCAATGTGCGCGTCCTTTGACTGATCTTCTTTCCTCCTTCTTTTTGTTCTTCTGTTTTACTTTTCGACAAAGTATCTTCCATTTTATCTTACCCTCCATGTAATAATTACTTTCTTATGCATTGGTCCAAAACACAAAATTACAATATGAACATTATTCTTTTAGCGCATAAAATGTTAACCTTTATATAACATATAGTTTACATTTATTCCAAGCAAATGTCAACCTATTTTTTATATAAGTTGACATTTTTAATAATTGTCGTAGTACAATTTAATTGTATGCTGACACATTATACGATATAATAAAATAAATTAACGATTCATTTTGATTGAAAGGCCCGCTCTTGCGGGCTGATGGGAGTTAATGTGAAATATAAAATT
>CAJUHQ010000046.1:10392-24926 GCA_910586095.1 uncultured Lachnospiraceae bacterium
TGATTGAAAGGCCCGCTCTTGCGGGCTGATGGGAGTTAATGTGAAATATAAAATTTCACTCATCCTGATTTGTACGCCTGCTGAAGCGGGCAGATGGGAGTTAATGTGAGAAGAGTTTCTAGCTGCTCATCGCAAAGGCTGTTTCGCAGAGAAACTCTAAGTCTCCATAGCAGACTTTTTTCACACTCATGATTTGAGTCGCAGTAAACCTGCGACATGGAGGTTCGTATGAAACATAAGCAAAAACTAATTTATGCTCTAGGTGGCTTTGTCTTTGGTGTACTATTGACTACTGTAGTATGGCTGTGTATCAACAGACAAACCAATCTCAACACCATCATTGCTTCAGAAGAAACCAAGCCAGAAATCGCTGCTACTCTCTCAAACGTAAATCTATGTGAAGCTATTTATATAGAAGAAAGCGCATCTAGTTCTACTATGATAGAATCACCAGAAGAAGTATCGGCTGCCCTTTGGGACAACACCACCGTTTACACAGGTGGCGATATTGTGATCTACCAAGGACAACAATATCGAGCTAAGTGGTGGACCCAGGGAGAACAGCCTAACAATAGTGATGTGTGGGAAAATCTAAGCATTATAGCCGACAACCCAACTCAGCCTGACGGAATAACTATTGTACCTATCAACGCCGCAGTACCACAAAATACAGAGTTGACCGATTTTAAAGTGGTAGCTTATTATCCTAGCTGGAAGCCGGACAAGCTTTATACTGTAGATTTCGGTGTAATCACTCACATCTGTTATGCTTTCGCTATCCCCACAGCAGAGGGTGATTTGCGGGATTTAGAAAATCCAAACACAGCCAAAACACTGATTCGTTACGCCCATGAAAACGGAGCCAAGGTTCTACTATCTATAGGCGGCTGGAGTTACAACGACATTCCTCTGGAAAGCGTGTTCATGGAAGCCACTTCCGATGAAATCAAAATCCAGCGTTTTGTTCAAAATATCCTTACCATGTGTGATGAATATGGCTTTGACGGCGTGGATATGGACTGGGAACATCCCAGAGTGGATGGAACCAGTGCCAAGCAATACGAATCTTTGATGCTAGCCTTAGCCGAACCCCTTCACGCCAAGGACAAACTTTTGACAGCAGCAGTTCTAAGCGGCGCTACTGCCGACGGTAATATCTATTATGACGCTGCTGCCCACACCAACGCTGTACTAAATGTTGTGGATTTTATCAATATTATGGCCTATGATGGCGGTGACGCAGATCGACATTCCCAGTACCAGTTTGCCGTAGATTGCGCAACTTACTGGAAAGAGACGAGAGGATTACCCGCGTACAAAGTCGTGTTGGGTGTTCCCTTTTATGCTCGGCCTAGTTGGGCAGATTATGGAACTATTCTGGCAAGTGTGCCAGATGCTTATAGCAAAGACCATGTTGTTTACAACGGAATGGATGTTTATTATAATGGTGTACATACTATTATAGAGAAGACTCAATACGCTAAAGAAAACTTAGGCGGCATTATGATATGGGAAGTAACACAAGATACATCTGACATAAACAAAAGTCTTTTGCAAGCAATAGGACGCACTGTAAAATGACCTTGAAATAACAAGACGACCATCCAACAGTGGATAGCCGTCTTATTATTTCCGCTTCATTTATAAAAATGTCTAAACACCTTCTTCGCAGATCTGTGCTGTCTGATCAAAAAGTTCCTCAAATTCCATTCTGCCAATTTTTTCTTTTTCTAACAACAATTGTGCACAGGCATGAAGAACCTTCTCGTACTGTAAAATAATATCCTTTGCCTTCTTATAGCAATTATCTACAATCGCCTTGACCTCAATATCAATCTCACCGGCTACTGCCTCTGAGTGGCTTCTAGTATGCGCAAGATCACGTCCAATAAAGACTTCGTTGTCATCTTCGTCATAGTTGATTACTCCAATATTATCTGAAAATCCATATCGTGTCACCATTGCTCTTGCGACTTTCGTTGCCTTCTTGATATCACTGGATGCTCCTGTCGTCACATCATCAAAGATAATTTCCTCCGCAATACGTCCCCCTAATGATACCATAATATCCTGAAGCATCTTCCCTTTTGTATTGAATATCTCATCCCTTTCAGGAAGTGGCATAGTATACCCCGCTGCGCCTAGCCCTGTTGGTATGATAGAAACCGTATATACAGGTCCCACATCAGGAAGTACATGGAACAAAATGGCATGCCCTGCTTCATGATAGGCTGTAATGCGTTTTTCCTTTTCTGATATGACACGACTCTTTTTCTCTGTACCAATTCCAACTTTTACAAATGCCTTCTTGATATCATCTTGTTTGATATAGGCTCTATTTTCTTTTGCCGCATGAATCGCAGACTCATTTAATAAATTTTCCAGATCAGCCCCTGTGAAACCTGCGGTAGTCTGTGCTACCTGTTTGAGATTTACATCCTCTGACAAAGGTTTGTTTTTGGCATGTACATTTAAAATTTCTTCTCTTCCTCCTACATCTGGAGGCGCTACAGTAATCTTTCTATCAAAACGTCCTGGACGTAAAATAGCTGGATCGAGAATATCCACGCGATTCGTCGCCGCCATCACAATAATGCCTTCGTTTGTACCAAACCCATCCATCTCCACTAACATTTGATTCAGGGTCTGTTCACGCTCATCATGGCCGCCGCCCATACCTGTTCCACGCCGTCTTGCCACGGCGTCAATCTCATCAATAAACACGATACACGGCGCATTTTTCTTAGCATCTGCAAAAAGATCACGCACTCTAGAAGCACCTACACCTACAAACATCTCTACAAAATCAGAACCAGAGATAGAAAAAAATGGAACATTGGCCTCCCCTGCAATCGCCTTTGCCAATAGCGTCTTACCAGTACCAGGTGCTCCTTCTAAAAGAACGCCTTTTGGAATCCTTGCCCCGACCTTTGTATATTTTGCAGGATCTTTTAGAAAATCGACAATCTCCTCTAAGTCCTCCTTCTCCTCACGCAGACCGGCTACATCTTTGAGCTTAACTTCTCCGCCTGTGGTGAGTCGCGCCCTGCTCCTTCCAAAATTCATCATCTTGCCACCACTGCCATTGCCTGCATTTTGTGCATTCATCATACTGAACATAAAAACCATGACCACCAACAGCAACAACAATGGAAGTAGCTCTGTCAAGAACCAATTTTCCTGTGGCACATCTTTGACCACTGGATCAATATTGTAACTTTTGACTAACTCTTGTATCTCCACGACATCTGACACATTCAATGATTTTTGCTGATTATCCTTGAGTGTGACATACAATTTTCCTGTAGGAACCTGAACATTAGGGCGAATCTCCACATCCACCACTAGCCCTTCTTCCATCTCCGCTATAAACTGTCCTCTTGTATAGGAACCACTATTTTCTCTGATCGTGCTTGCATACACAGTTACCAGCACCAATATCATAATAATAATAAACGTTAAATTAATTCCTTTTGAACTTTTTCCCAATTTTTGTCTCCTCCCGGCTTTTTTGTCCTAACAATATACATTCTTCACTCGCAAATTTAGCTCAATAAAGTAAGAATATTCTTATGTTTGGCACCACCTTCAATATATTTTTGTATCAATATATTTTGTATAGAAGTTTTGTATAGAAGTTTTGTAAAATACTATATTCTCATCAACACATAGACCTATATATAAAATAATCACCTTTTTGTAGTGATGCTTTTCATATCAGTCCAATTCTACCGTTCCAATATATGGAAGATTTCGATAAAGTTGATGATAATCTAGTCCATACCCCACCACAAACTTATCTGGTATCTCAAAGCCTGTATAATCTACTTGTACTCCAACAGTCCGTCCATCTGGTTTGTCGAGTAGTGTGCACAATGTTAGACTCTTAGGACCACGCTGTTTTAAAAGCTCAAACAAGTAATTCAATGTTCTTCCCGAATCCACAATATCCTCAATCACCAAAACATCCTTATCTTTAATAGACTCGTCGAGATCTTTGATAATCTTAACAATTCCACTCGATTTAGTATCACCACCATAACTTGACACAGACATAAAATCTATTGTCACAGGCACAGTTATATACTTTGCAAGTTCACACATAAAAAAGCTGCCACCCTTCAACACACAGATTAGATGAAGCTTTTTACCTTTGTAATCACTACTTATTTGCTCTCCCATCTGTCTAATCCTGGCATCTACTTCTTTCTCCGAAAACAAAACCTTTACTCTCTCAGCCATATACATTCCTCCTTTGTCTTATGCATGGATTGCTATGTCTTTTGACAAACGCCAAGCCTCATGCACCCATCATTTATTGTGTAGCCGTCTCTATATAAGACAATTGTAAAACATATTTTGTCTGTTGGCTAATCTTATAAAAATTGCTGATGCGCCCGCCCACAACCCAAATGATATGATTGCCTTCAGCTACAAGTAAACAATGCGGCCTCTGCACTTGTGGTATTTTATTATCTATAAAATATGCCTTCAATGTTTTTCGCTGATTCATAGCATTTATTGTCAAATAGTCCCCTGCTTTGCGAGTCCGTATGACAATATTATCTTTTATTCTATCATAATCGAGCAATTTCGTATACTTATTTTGAGGAATATTTTTCCAGTCTATGTCTAATGCATGTTTAGGGATAACTTTAACCCGAAAGGCTTGATGTGCACTTATATCTAAAACCAACTCTTCCCCCTCTATCAGTTTTGTCTTCTCCACATCAGACAACTCTATCTTTTGAACTTGTGTATCAACTTGTATTTTTTGTTGTCTATAAATATATATTCCTGTATAGTCACGCTGTGCACACACCTCAAACGGGAGATGAATCTGTTTACCACACTGTTTGTCTAGAAGTTCATAAACTTGCCTGATATGATTAGATTGCAGATCTTTTCTACTTTTTGTCACATGCGCTAGCACTTCCATAATAACATATCCCTGTATCGTTTTATGAAGCAACCGAAAGGGTACCTCCTCTATGATATATGTCTCCTCAAAGGTGGGAGGTGCTTTGACAACTCGAACACTGCGTGCATATCCTTGTTGTGTGAGTTCCTCTATTAGATTGTAGGCTTCCCAAATTCGGTCGCAAGCACTACCAATATGATTGACAGCCATAGAGCTAATATCTCGCACTGCTGGTTCTACTATATGATGTCTAATCTTATTTCTTGTATAATTATCTTCCAAATTTGTGCAGTCTATGCAATATGAAATGTTTCTTTCCTCCAAAAAAGTCTCAATCTCGCTTCGTTCTAGACACAGTAGAGGGCGGATAACCTTACCGCGTACGGGTCGTATACCTCCAAGTCCTTTTAACGAACTTCCCCTAAATAAATGAAATAAAAATGTTTCACAGCAATCATTTTTATTGTGCGCCACCGCAATTTTGCCTTGTCGATCGCCAAGCACCCTTTCAAATGCTTGATAGCGCACATTGCGTCCCGCTTCTTCTGTAGAAATATGAAGCTTGTGTGCTAGTGCCTGCACATCTTCTTCCACCAAAATAAAAGGAAGTTGATACAACTCACAAAGCTTTTGTACATACGCTGCGTCCTCACAAGCTTCTTTGCGTATCAGATGGTTAATATGAACCACTTCAATCTCTATTGGAATCTTTTTTTGAAGTTCTATCAGTATGAAAAGAAGGCAAACTGAGTCTGCACCACCAGATACTCCGGCAACAACACAGTCTCCCTCCTCAATCATTTGCTGCTCATTTACATACTGTAGCACCTTTTCAATCATTTGTATACCCCCACGCTATCTGCGTCTTGCTTCATCATAATTTGTATGATTTATAAGGCAAATACTGCCTTCTTTTGACAGTACAAACCAATACAGTCATATCGTCCCTGATTCGTCCTCCTTGAGAGTTGATGGCATGCTGCAAAATACAGTCTGATAACTCTTTGGGATTGACCGTTCGATTTCTGGCAATTACCTCTCTAATTTGTCCCTCGTTCTCAAAAGCGTCTGATACTCCGTCTGACACCATAACCAACATATCTGTGTCTGCAAGGTGTATTGTCTGCACAATAGGAGATAGCGCATCCATACTGCCAAGAGGAAGTGTATCCGCAGACACTTCATCTACATAACCTCCGTGCTTGATAAAACTCGGCGCTGCTCCTGCCTTAATAAGTTCTGCCTCTCCAGTTAAAAGATTGACTGCACATACATCTAACGTCGTAAGATTGCAACAAGCATTTTGTGATGCAATTGCATTATTAACCATCGAAAATGCTTTTTCCTTGCAAAATCCAGCCTCGAGAAAACGTTCCATAAACTCTATCACTGCCTGGCTATCCCTACATGCCTGTCTACCGCTTCCCATCCCATCTGCTATCATCAAAATCATCTGACTCTGATTATACTCCTCCATAGAAAAATTATCGCCAGAGATCTTCTCATTTTCCTTTACAGCGCGTGAGATTGCACTGAGTATCTGATATCTAGGTTCATCCTCGTAGAGAAATGTATCATAACATTTACCAATCACTGTTGCACTCTCCCCTGAAAGTACCAGCTTTCTCCCAAAAAAGACAGACAACAGCCTCCCTAACACATCAGCAGAGATTGTTTGTCGTCCCACTGTACGTGCACTGAGGCTGATTCGATTAGGACATCTCCCGTCCATAGTACCTACATCTGCACTGCTATTCTCTAGAAAAATCAATTCACGCACGATAATGCCCTGTTTACGCAAATATTGTACAATGGCCTTGCGCTTATGCTCTACAGGCATACTTACATGCACGACTGTATCCGCCACATCTGCAAAAGCTCCTGAGATCTCGTCAAGATGGTTTGCAAACACTTCCTTTGCCTCATGCATCTGCCTTTGATACAACATATCTTTTCTATCATCACACACAGTTGCCTCTTCTGGTATCTGGCGATAGAGCTGTGCTAACTGACCATATGTCTCTGATAAACAGTACAGTTTTCGTTTGCTATATCCATGAAAAAGCGCTCCTTCAATTATATTGTCTTTATTTTTAATCCCTTTCATAGAATCCAATTTAGCGGAATCCAATTTAGTGGTTTCGAGTCTTGTCCTTATTCCTAACATATTTCATTCCCCCTATACTGATTTCACGAGTGCTCTTTTTCACGGCATCACACTGCAATAACACTCCAGAGATAAGTATAGAATGGACACGTTTCATTTTTTGTCAAACCTACACCATACTTCCTGTTTTTTTGTTGACAAAAAATTACACCACCTACAGCTATGCCGTGGGCGGTGTAGTAAGCATAGACAACCATATGACCCAATAACCATCATCAAACTTCTATGATGCAAAGACAAATTGCCAATTGAAAAATCTCTGATTTTTCAATCTACTTCCTGGAAAATTATTTCATTTTCATACACTAGCCCTAGTTTGTCTTTTGCCACTTCCTCAGCATATTTCTTTGTTTTGGTATAGGTGGCAAATTCCTCGAGCTCTGCGGCTCGTTTCTCTTCCTGCTCAATTAATTCTAACAGTTCCTTCTCACGCGCAGCATAATTCTCCTCTTTTTGTTTTAAGGAAATGGAATTAGTACCCACAACAACAATCAAAATGATGATGGCAAAGGCAGCAATCATCATTCCAAATCGATTTTCATTCCTACTGCGCAGAAATTCTGGCTTTTTTCTTCTTTTTTTCTTTTTTTGGCCTTGTCTTATGCCTGCCATTGTGCGTTTCATTCCCTTCCTTTTTGTGGCGATTTTGTACTACCATTTTATGATGAATCGATGCCCCCGTCAATCCAAATTTCCTAAAAATATTTGCTCTGCCGCAGAGTATGATGATCTTATGCCACAAAAGCGCTATCCTTTTATGTACGATAGACATCACTTTAGCCACAAAGCGAAGAAGGCTTCCTATTGTCTTATCCAAGACAAAAAAACTACATCTTACAAAAAAACGCCCCACTGTGACTGCATAAATCACCATCCCAGCCGCTGCGCCAAGAACTGCTGCAAACCGTATCACACCATTATTGCCATAGTACAACAGCGCAAAGCTGGAAAAAAAACATGCTGTCCAATATAAAATGTCTTCTATATCCACCGCAAAACGCGCATGCCTTACAAGACGCCGAAATAGTCGCAACAGATCATACACAAATGCCATACAGATGCCTGCTGCAATAGAAGCCGTCCAAAAATGCCACTCACTGATAATTGTCTTACTCATTAGCCAAACAGGCGCGTGAGCAGTCCTTCTCCCTTTTTCGCAAAGGTATTTTTGTCACAATATGTAAGAGAATCCACTTTGCCGTCCACGTCTGCCTCTCCCTTCTCAAGATTCAGGCGGCTCACATGCAAATTGCTTCCCTTGATGGTCAACATTCCATCCACGGTTTCCATTAAAATTGTGTTCTCATCAAAAGAGAGAACCTCCACTACTCCCGTAAGCTTACAGTCGCGGCGCTGTTCCATGCCTAACCGGTGTTTTCCTATATTTGCATTGCTGTTCTCCATAGACGATACGCCCCTTTCCTCATATAATATATGGGAAAGGAAAATAAAATATGCATATTCCAGGCGCAATCAAAGATACTTAAATAACTCTTTTGCATCATCTTTTCTGACCGTCTCTTGGACATCTAAAATTTCTACCTTTACCTCTTTATTTCCAAACTGAATAGTAAGCACATCTCCAACTTTAACATTGGTTGATGCCTTTGCTGGTTTTTCATTGATGAACACTCGCCCTGCATCACATGCTTCATTGGCTACTGTTCGCCTCTTAATCAAACGTGATACCTTTAAAAATTTATCTAATCTCATTTTTACCTCCATGTCGCGGCTTTGCCGCAACTCAAATCATGAGTGTGAAAAAA
The DNA here is from genome assembly GCA_910586095.1 of uncultured Lachnospiraceae bacterium. Lineage (GTDB taxonomy): Bacteria > Bacillota > Clostridia > Lachnospirales > Lachnospiraceae > COE1. The sequence goes on from CAJUHQ010000046.1 coordinate 19,247, forward strand.
GTCTGCTTTGGCAGGCATACAAATCAGGATGTGTGTCAACTTACAAATTTATGTATATGGGCACAAATTTGTAAATTGAAAAATCGATTGTTCAATCTAATCTTCATATCGTTTAACTGCAATGCAACCTTCATTTATACTTTATTTCCACTGTTGTTTCATCCAATAAAAATGGAACAACCAATGTAGTCTTTATCCATCAGTTGTTCCACTTGATCCCTATTAAAGAGCGCTTTATCTGTTCACTTCGTCCTTTAATGCTTTTCCAGGCTTGAATTTAGGTGCCTTAGAAGCTGCAATTTCAATTTCCTCTTTTGTCTGGGGATTTCTTCCTTTTCTAGCAGCTCTCTCAGTAACCTCGAATGTTCCGAAGCCTACTAACTGAATCTTCTCACCCTTTTTCAATTCCTTTGCTACAACCTCTGTAAAAGCTGTCAATGCCCTCTCAGCATCCTTCTTTGTCATATCTGCCTGCTCGGCAATTGCAGCAACTAACTCTGTTTTGTTCATTGTGAACTCCTCCTCCTGGTTTTGTAAATAATGAAATGCGTTGCAGCACCATCCTTATTATCACGCTGTCTTTGCGCGCCTATATCTATTTATAGGCGATACAGGCTATTTTGTCAAGAAAAAATGCCTACTTTTTGCCGTTTTTTTGTTATAGTTTGGCCTGATATACACTCTTTTGGGTGTGCGCATTGAAGTATGTGTCAAAATATGCCTTTTGCACTATTTTTTGCCTTATTATTCCTCTAATTTTATCAGCTCTGTAAAGGAATAATTAACATCTTTTTCGGTATCATCAAGCTGTAACGTATAGCTGCGTGTCTGATATCCTGTCTTTCGCAAAGTCACTACATAATTGCCCGCCTCTTTGCCAAAACTGATTGGTGTGATCCCTATATAATTGCCATCAAGATATGCCTCCACTCCCTCTGGAGCATCAATGTATACTTTATATTTGCTTGTTGAAGAAACAACAGGTGGTTTTGTTTGAGTATCTTTCTTCTCGTTTTCCTCGTCCTCCTCATCATCCTGCTCGTTTTCCTCGTCCTCATCCTCTTCATCATCATCTTCTTCACTATCAGAAGAAGAATACTTTTTAGAAGGACTTTTGTCCTCCTCACCGCGCTCGTCTTCTTCGTCGGAGTTCTCTTTCTGCGTGCTTTCATCCTGAGTACTCTCCTCATTCTCTTCAAGCTCAACAGATACATTCGCAGATGGCTCTGCTACTTTAATATACTGAGAAACAGAATCATATCCCTCTGCGGTGATACGCATTTGATGAATTCCATAATCAAGTACTACTGGTTTTGATGTGTCCACTTCACGCCCATCTATAGATACTTGAGCCGTCGCTGGCGTCAACGTAAAAAGAACTCTTCCTTTTTGGACTTCTGTAATCTCCACACTACCTAAATCCCATACCATCTCTTCATTGCGCGCAAAACTAATTTCCTGTACGGCGCTACTTCCTCGATGACTTACTGTGACGGGATAGGTTCCTTCTGGTACTACCAAAAGCATCTCTTCTGATACTTTTTTGATTACCTTATCACCTACATCTAACCATCCCCCCACAAAATAATCTTCATTTTGCAGTCGCAGATATCCATGCCCTTTTTCCACATGAATCCCATAGACCATATTCTTATAGCCCCACACGCTAATTTCATCGACCTGGTTGACTTCCATCATATCCGTTTCACGGCCTCCCGAAACTACTACCACATGTCCACTAATATTAAACGATTCATTCCCAATTAATATTGTCCCATTTTTTAGATCCATACTATAATTTTGTACATTACTGTAACTCAAACAGTCTGGATTTTCTTCTACATAGGCCAAAGACTTGTCTGGCTTGTAGAAGCGCACTGTCACAATGCTCCCTTCCTTAAGCTGAGACATAGAGATTCCTTGTCCATATTTATCATACAGCTTTGTAGTGCCATCATAAGTGAGTGTATATCGACGTGAAGTTGATATATTCTGAAATTGTACTGTCTTTGCCTCTAGATCTTTTTTTACCACTACTGCTGCATCTTCTGAGTCATATATATTGGGATGTCGCACCTCAACTTTTGGTTCTGGTATCGTATCCTGTGTGGGTGTATTGGCTTGTCCCTGATAAGTGCATCCTGTCAACAGCAATGCTGCAATCACAATATATATCATTTTTTTTGTCTTTATTTTATCCACCGCAACTCCTATCTGTCTGCTTAAGCAGACACGTCTCTTTTTCAAATCTGTTCTGTAAAACATCTATCCTCTATGTCAACTGTGTCATAAATTGTTGATATAACGGCTCACGTCTGTCCTGTTTTATTGGAAATGCATCTCTAAACTGTTGTACGTCATCTAGCAAGTCAAAATAGACAATTCCTTCTTGTCCTGACAGATACGCTTGTACACAACCATCTGGATTGATTATGCAACTCTCCCCCGCATATTCTATCCTTCCACACTCTCCCACGCAGTTGACCGCCAAAAGATACACTTGATTTTCAATCGCTCGTGCCCTCAATAGTGTATTCCAATGGCGGTGGCGCTGTGCAGGCCAATTGGCTGCAAGCACAATTACCTTAGCTTTTTTAGATGCCGCCTGAAAAATCTCTGGAAATCGCAGATCATAACACAAAAATGTACTTATCTCAATCCCATTGTACGCAAAATTAGTTAGAGCTGTGCCCCCACGAAAATACTGATCCTCACCAGAATAAGAAAACGGATGGATCTTGGTGTAGTCAGACAGCGTACTTCCATAGCTGTCTATGACAGTGTAATGATTCTCACACTGCACTCCACAATCCTTGACCCACCCAAATCCAATACCCATCTGATAAGTCTTTGCAAGGGATTTCATATATTCTATGGTTGTTTGATCTGCTTCTTTGGTTCTCTTTGTATGCATGGAAAACCCTGTAAAACTCATCTCTGGAAAAAACAGTATGTGCGCACCATGATCTGACGCTTCTTTTACATGCATTTGTGCTCTTTTTAAATTGGTTTCTTTGTCTTCCCAAACAATCCTTGTCTGGGCAAGCGCTATCTTTATCGTATTGACGTGATTTCCCATTTTTAAAACTCCTATTTTGTCACTTTGTCACAGAACATCTAGTAAAACAAACTATCCTAAAATAATTTCTGTAACAACTTTTCCTTGTTTTTCTCCTGTCGTATCAGCCCCTCAAGCTTTTCATAATTGCGGTTTGGTATCCATGATTTCCTAGAATTGTAATAAAAATTAATAATTTTCCAAAATTTCTCCGGATACGCGAGCAATAGACACAGGCTTCTCCACTCAATTGGTGGTAGCACACGCCTATTTTGATATGCGTCAACCATTCGCGCTGCCATATCCATAGACCAATCACATTTCTCTGATATTTTTCTGAACAACAGATAAAAATCACGTGCCCCTGTATCATGCGCAAAACGCTCAAGATTAATAATTCCTGTGTATGCACCTGCATTATTTTTTCCAAAAAGCACGTTGTGATACTGATAATCTCCATGACTGTACAAACCATTACTATGTATGTACGCCTCATACTCTGCCTTGGACTCTTCTTTTGCCTGATTGGTCACATCAATAGCCTTGTTGAGAAAATAGTCATACTCTTTTAAAAGTGCACGCTCAAATGCAGTCTTAGAACGAAGTTTGCGCAGATAATTTCTCACATGGCGGCACTCAATTGTATGTTTTTCCATCTCGTCTGCAAAAAAATAGATAGGCATTGTATACAATGTTTTATCTGCTGGCTGAGAAGATTGCACTGTTGGAAGCATAAATTTGAGATGCAATTTCGCCATTGCATCAAAAGCTTTTACTACATCCTCCTCACTGCGATAACTACACTCTCTCCCCTCTACCTGCTCCTCTAAAATATATACGCTGCCATCTAGATCACGCACATACAACCCGCCCTCCTTATTTCGGATTAACAGGTCTGTCTTTATGCTATCACCCAACCGTTTTTGTAACTGCCACAATAACTCTAACTTCTCTGTTCTTCCCTTATACTCTTTCAGAACACACATTCCTTTATTGGTATCACATATTATGGTTCCACGCCCTTTAAAGGTACGGTTGATGCTCATATCATACTGATCTAGTACATTTACTGCCTTATCATTCACCGAATATCCCCTCCACATAGATAATCCTAGATATCTCTAGATTTGCTTCATTCTATCCTATGTGGGTTAGAGGTTGTTTATTCCTAAAATATCCCTGATAATTCCTTTGCTTTTTTTATCAGGTATGTATACGTATTGTTCTCTGGATTTTGAATCACATCCTCCAAAAGACTTTGGAGTAATTCTCCAATTTGTTTTCCCTGTGGTATTCCCAATCGAATCAAATCATTTCCTGTAATTGCAAGTGTCTTGAGTGACATACATTCATTTCTCTCTAAAATCTCCTGATACAGATTCTCGATCTGATCAATGCGCTCTAGTTTTTGTATACGCTGATAAGAACTTTGCGCACAGATATCTGCACGTTTTAGCTCAAGTACCTGCAAAAAATACGAATCACCTATTTTATTGACTGCACGGCGCACACCACGCGAATGAGGCTCTATATTATAATCGTGATACTGAATATATTTTTTCACCTTTGTAATCGTATCATTATCAAACTTCAAGCGTTTTAAAATGTTCTCTGCTATCCGTTCTCCCTTCTCCACGTGCCCATGAAAATGATCTATCCCTTTCTCATCTGTCATCTTGACAGCAGGTTTTCCAATATCATGAAATAGCGCTGCTATCCGAAGACTTTTTTCGGCGCGAATAGAAAGTAGACAGTGCATGGTATGTTCTCCTACTGTATACATATGATGCGGATTATGTTGCTGTGTTGTAAAGAGTGCATCGAGCTCTGGAAGTACTGCCTGGGTAATGCCAAGACGATAGGCATCGCGCATATAGTCTGGATGATTCGATAATAAAAGTTTTACAAGCTCCACTTGTATGCGTTCTGCGCTAATTCGCTTAAGATTAGGCGCCAATATTCGAATCGCTTCCTGGGTATCTTGTGCGATACAAAATCCCAACTGTGCAGAAAAACGGACGGCACGCAACATACGCAAGGCATCTTCCCCAAAACGTTCTGTGGCATCCCCCACACATCGAATAATACACTGATTTAAATCTGTTATACCATCAAACGCATCTACTATACCATCTTTTGGATTGTATGCCATTGCATTGATTGTAAAATCCCTGCGCTTTAAGTCTTCTATCAAATTGGCAGTAAACACAACATCTTTTGGATGGCGGCTATCTGTATACTCCCCATCAATCCGGTATGTGGTGACCTCATAGCCTTCGCCCCCCAACAAAACTGTCACAGTTCCATGCTGTATCCCTGTGTCAATCGTGTGACCAAAAAGTGCTTTGACTTCATGTGGTTTAGCGGATGTAGTTACATCCCAGTCATCTGGTACTCTGCCAAGCAAAGAATCGCGCACACACCCACCTACAGCATATGCTTCAAACCCTGCTGCCTCAAGTTGTGATATGATATAAGTTACTTTTTCGGGCAATTGTATCTGCATGATTGTATCACACCTTTCTTTTCATACATGCCAATTCTTGAATTATTATAACATACACTTTGCAAAAACAGCAATGGACCTTCTACTGGATTCCCATATTTTCTAGTACATAAAGC